>DASWSH010000001.1:0-1881 GCA_036402735.1 Solirubrobacteraceae bacterium
CGGCTTCAAGCTGATCATGGCCAACTTCCAGTGGGAGCGCCTCGCGATGGCGCTCGGCGCGGTCGGAGCGATGCGGCTCGCGTGGGAGCGCACCGCCGCGTACGCCGCCGAGCGCCACGCCTTCGGCCGCCCGCTCTCGGGCCACCAGGCGATCCGCCACAAGCTCGCCGACCTCGCCACCTCCGTATACACGTGCAGGTGCGTCACCTACGACGCGCTGCGCCGCTTCGTCGCCGGCGAGGAGCCGCTCAAGGAGGTCACGATGGCGAAGCTGCTCACCCAGCGCGCGTGCTTCGAGCTGATGGACGAGTGCCTGCAGATCCACGGCGGCGCCGGCTACATGAGCGAGTACTGGGTCGAGCGCGCCGCGCGCGATGCGCGCCTCGGCCCGATCGGCGGCGGCAGCGACGAGATCATGCGCGAGATCCTCGGCCGCGTGCTGGCGCTGTAGACACCCCCCCTCGCACGGACTCGATCGCCCCCCGCCCTCGACGGCGATCTCCTGCACAGCGGCGGCGGGACGTATCGCGATTGTCAGCTTTGGGCAGGTTTTTGCAACCTGTCCAAACCACGCCATCTCGCTCATGTCTGATCGGGCACGGACCGATACGGCCGCATGGTCCGTACGAGCTTGGCCGCCGTGGCCGCATCGGTCTGCCTGCTGGCAATCAGTGGGAGCGCCCAGGGCGCGCAGGCGAAGTCAACGAGCTTCCGCCGTTGCGCGGCGGCGCACAAGAGCACCGCGCGCAGCTTCCACGGATCGCGCTGCCCCAGGCACACGGCGCGCCGGCACCGCCGCCGCCACTCGCACGCGCTGTTCTTCAAGGCCGTCAACGGACACTGCCGCGCCGCCAACCTCAATCCGAACGCCGGCAACGTCGCGCTCGTTCGCGCGGCGACGCTCTGCCTCGTCAACCGTGAACGCGCTCGCCACGGCGAGCGGGCGCTGCACTGGAACGACAGGCTGATCGGCGCCGCCCAGGCCCACACCACGAGCATGGCCGTCGGCGGCTACTTCGCGCACAGCGGCTCCAACGGCTCCACGCCGCTCGCGCGCATGAGGCGCTCCGGCTACATCTACAGCTCACATCTCGGCTTCGAAGTGGGCGAGAACATCGGCTGGGGCAGCCTCTGGCTCGGCTCTCCGCGTGCCGTCGTCGCCGCCTGGATGGCCTCGCCCGGACACCGCGCCAACATCCTCGACGGTCGCTTCCGCGACACGGGCATCGGCGTATCTCCGCACCTGGGCAGGCTCGCGCCGGGTCAGGACGGCGGGCTCTACACGCAGGACTTCGGCGTAATCAGCGGCTAGCACCTCCTCCTCCTCAGCGGCTGTGGCTTCGGCGTGCTCAGCGGCTGAGACCCCGGCCGGCTGAGCGAGCTCGGATAATCTCCGCGCTCCCCAACCACACAAGGAGAAGTCACAGCTATGGGAGTACTCGACGGCAAGTCGGCCATCGTCACGGGCTCGGCGCGAGGCATCGGTCGGGCGACCGCTGAGCTGCTCGTCGCGCAGGGCGCCCAGGTGCTGATCAACGACCTGGACGGCGACGTCGCCGAGCAGGCATCGAACGAGATAAACGGCGAGACCGCCGTGTACGCGGGCGACCTGACGAAGCCGGGCGCCGCGGATGAGCTCGTGCAGAAGGCGATCGACGCGTTCGGCAAGATCGACATCATCGTCAACAACGCCGGCTACACGCTCGACGCGCCCATCCACAAGATGAGCGACGAGCACTTCCAGGCGATGCTCGACATCCACACCGTCGTGCCCTTCCGCGTGATCCGCGCCGCCGCGCCGCACCTTCGCGAGCCGGCCAAGAAAGAGCGCGAGGAAGGCAAGGAGGTGTTCCGCAAGATCGTCAACGTCTCCTCGACCTC
>DASWSH010000002.1:0-33532 GCA_036402735.1 Solirubrobacteraceae bacterium
TGCCGTGCAGGCGACGCAGATGATCACCTCGCTGCTCACGTTCCTCGTGCTGCTCGTGTTCGCGCTGAAGCTGAACCCGCAAGCGGCCGGCGTCGTGTTGGGGGCGACGCTGCTGCTGTTCGTGGCGATGCGCCCCCTGAACCAGCTGGGCGCGAGGCGCGCGCGGGCGCTCTCGCAGGCCCAGCTCGAGTACGCGGGCGGGGTCAACCAGGCCAATCGCCTGGCCGAAGAGACGCAGGTGTTCGGCGCCGGCGCCGCGCAGCAGCAGAACGTCAACACGTTGATCGAGCGCGCGCGCGAGCTGTTCTTCAAGACCCAGGTGATCGGCCGCATCGCGCCGGGCCTGTTCCAGAGCATGGTGCTGCTGATCCTCGTGGGCGCGCTCGACTACCTGGAGCACGAAGGCGCGGGACACGCGGTCTCGCTCGGCTCGGTGATCTTCATCCTGGTCCGCGCCGGCTCCTACGGCCAGTCCGTGCAGGGCGCGTGGCAGTCGCTGCGCCAGTCGCTGCCGTTCATCGAGCGCCTGCAGGACACGCGTGACCGCTACCTAGCGAGCGTCGCGCCGGCGGCCGAGCTGCGCCTGGAGGAGGTGCGTGAGATCGGCTTCGACGAGGTGTCTTTCGCCTACGAGCCGGGCCGGCCGGTGCTCGAGGACGTCAACTTCACGGTCGGCGCCGGCGAGTCGGTCGGCGTGATCGGCCCCTCCGGCGCGGGCAAGTCCACGCTGATCCAGATCCTGCTGAGGCTGCGCCCACCGGACTCCGGCCGCTACCTCGTCAACGACCAGCCGGCGGAGCGCTACGAGCCGCAGGACTGGCACCGCCGCGTCGCCTACGTGCCGCAGGAACCCCGCCTGCTGCACGCAACGGTGGCCGAGAACATCCGCTTCTTCCGCGACGTCGACGGGGAGGCGATCGAGCGAGCCGCGCGCCTCGCGCGCATCCACGACGAGATCACCGGCTGGCCGCGTGGCTACGACACTGTCGTGGGGCCGCGCGCCGATGCAGTATCTGGCGGCCAGCAGCAGCGCATATGCCTCGCGCGCGCGCTCGTCGCGCGCCCGGAGCTGCTCGTGCTCGACGAGCCCACCAGTGCGCTTGACCCGCACTCCGAGAGTCTCATCCAGGAGTCGCTGATCGCGCTGCGCGATCAGCTCACGCTGTTCGTGATCGCCCACCGCATGTCGACGCTCGACATCTGCGACCGCGTGATGGTCATCAAAGACGGCCGGATGGTGGCCTTCGACACGATCGAGCGGTTGCGAGCCGAGAACGTCTACTACCGGGCGGCAACGGCGATCGCGAGCGGCAACGGCGACGGGATGCTGCACGAGGAGCTCCTGGAGGCCAACGGCTCGGCGCCGGCGGCACCGGGTCCTCAGCTCGAGACCGCAGCCGAGCCGGGCGGGGGCCCGGCCGCGCTGGAGCCGGGCGGCGAGCCCTCGCACATCCGGTGGGGGCACCGGTGAGCGCGAGCGGGCTGCCCGGGTTCTTCATAGTCGGGCATCCCAAGAGCGGCACGACCGCGATGTACGAGATGCTGCGCGCGCACCCGCAGATCTTCATGCCGGACGTGAAGGAGCCGTGGTACTTCGCGAGCGAGCTTCACACGCGCACGCCGCCGCGCCCGCAGGGCACGCCGCGTACGCTCGAGCAGTACCTGCGCCTGTTCGAGGGGGCGCGCGAGGACCAGCTCGCAGGCGAGGCCTCGCCCCACTACCTGTGGTCGCGCACCGCGGCGGGCGAGATCGCGAAGGTCAGGCCCGACGCGAAGATCATCGCGATCCTGCGCGAGCCGGCGAGCTTCCTGCGCTCGCTGCATCTGCAGTTCCTCGAAGTTTATTACGAGGTGGAGCCCGATCTGCGGCGCGCGCTCGAGCTCGAGATCGACCGGCGCGAGGGACGCAACGTGCCGCCATACACCTACTGGCCACAGCTGCTGCTGTACTCCGAGCACGTGCGCTACGCCGAGCAGCTGCGCCGCTACCACGAGGCGTTTCCGCGCGAGCAGGTGCTGGTGCTGATCTACGAGGACTTCCGCGCCGACAACGAGGCGACGATCCGGCGCGTGCAGCGCTTTCTCGGCGTGCAGGAGACCGACGCGGTCGAGCTCGTCGAGGCGAACCCGACGGTGCAGCCGCGCTCGCAGCTGCTCAACGAGGCGTTTCAGGCGGTGGGCGTGGGCCGCGGCCCGCTCTCGCATGCGCTGAAGGAGTCGATCAAGGCGATCACACCGGACGGACCCCGCCGTCGCGCCTTCTACGCGCTGCGGCGCAGCGTAGTGTTCGCCAGCCCCAAGGCCGAGGACGAGCAGCTGATGAGCGAGCTGCGCGAGCGCTACCGGGGCGAGGTCGAAGCCCTCAGCGAGTACCTCGATCGCGACCTGCTGGCGCTGTGGGGCCATGAGCGCGTCGGCTGAGCCGCGCCGCGCGCAGCCGCCCGTCGTGGCCGGCCGCGTTCCCGACTTCTTCATCGCGGGCCATGCGAAGTGCGGCACAACGGCGCTCTACGAGATGCTGCTCGCGCACCCGCGCATCTTCATGCCGAAGCTGAAGGAGCCGCTGTACTTCGCGACCGACCTGCGCCTGCGCTTCCAGCGCCCGGCAGCCGGGCCGCTGCCGACCGAGCTGGCCGACTACCTGCGGCTGTTCGAGCCGGCCGCGCCGGAGCAGCTCATCGGCGAGGCCTCCTCCTCGTATCTGTGGTCGCGCGACGCGGCGGCGAACATAGCGGCGCTGGCCCCGCAGGCGAAGATCATCGGCATCCTGCGCGAGCCGGCATCGTTCCTGCGCTCGCTGCACCTGCAGCTGCTGCAGAATCACATCGAGTCCGAGAAGGACCTGCGCACGGCGCTGGAGCTCGAGCCGGAACGGCGGCAGGGTCGCAAGATCCCACCGCGCTCGACGCGGCCGCAGGCGCTGCTGTACTCCGAGCGGGTGCAGTACGTCGATCAGCTCGAACGCTACGAGCGCGCCTTCCCGAGCGAGCAGATCCTGATTTTGATCTATGACGATTTCCGCGCCGACAACGAGGCCACCGTGCGCCGTGTGCTGCGCTTCCTGGAGCTGGACGACTCGATCGAGGTGCGCGCGCGGGAGGCCAACCCGACCGTGCACATGCGCTCGCAGCAGATGGACGAACTGGTGCACCGCTTCTCCGTCGGGCGCGGGCCGGCCTCGCGCGCGGTGAAGGCCGCGGTCAAGGCGCTGACGCCGCAGCGCGTGCGGCGCAGCGCGCTGCAGGCGGCGCGGCAGAAGTTCGTGCTCGGCCCGCCGCGCCCGGCCGAGCAGGAGCTGATGGGCGAGCTGCGCCTGCGCTTCCGCCCCGAGGTCGAGCGTCTGAGCGAGCACCTCGGACGTGATCTCGTTTCACTGTGGGGATATGACCGCCTCGACTGAGCGCGACTCGCCGCCAGCCTCGACCGCGCAGCGCCTCCCCGACTTCTTCATCGTCGGGCATTCCAAGAGCGGCACGACGGCGCTGTACGAGATGCTGCGCGCGCACCCGCAGATCTTCATGCCGGAGCTGAAGGAGCCGGTGTACTTCGCGCGGGAGCTGCCCCGCCAGGCGCACCGCTACCGCGCGCCGGAGACACTCGAGCAGTACCTCGCGCTGTTCGCGTCGGCACAGCCGGGCCAGCTGCTCGGTGAGGCCTCCGCCTCCTACCTGTGGTCGCATACCGCGGCGGCTGAGATCGCGAAGCTGAGGCCGGACGCGAAGATCATCGCGATCCTGCGCGAGCCGGCGAGCTTCCTGCGCTCGCTGCACATGCAGAACCTGCGCTCCCACTACGAGGACGAGAAGGATCTGCGCCGCGCGCTCGAGCTCGAGCCCGCGCGCCGCGAGGGCCGCAGCCTGCCGCGCCGCTCGCTGTGGCCGCAGGCGCTCAACTACTCCGAGCGCGTGCGCTATGTCGAGCAGCTGCGCCGCTATCACGAGGTCTTTCCGCGCGAGCAGGTGCTGGTGCTGATCTATGACGACTTCCGCGCAGACAACGAGGCGACGGTGCGCCGCGTGCTGCAGTTCCTCCGGGTCGACGCCGACGTCGAGATCGAGGCGAGCGAGGCGAACGCGACCGTGCGCATGCGCTCACCGCAGCTCGACGACGCGGTGCACGCGCTCTCGATCGGCGCCGGTCCCGCCACCCGGCCGCTGAAGGCCTTGGTCAAGGCGCTCACGCCGCGGCGAGCCCGGCACAGGCTGCTGCGTGCGGTGCAGCAGCGTGTCGTGGCCGCCGCGCCCGAGCGGGAGGACGAGCAGCTGATGGCGGAGCTGCGCGGCCGCTACCGCGGCGAGGTGGTCGCGCTGGGCGAGTACCTGGGGCGGGACCTCGTGCGGCTGTGGGGATACGACGATGCGCGCTGAGTCCGAGCAGGAGACGCCCGAGGTCCCGGCGCGCGCACCCGAGGAGCGTCCAAACGCTAGGGCGGAGGAGCCCGAGCTGCGTGACGCGCGGGTGCCCGACTTCTTCATCGTCGGCCAGCCCAAGAGCGGCACCACCGCGCTCTACGAGATGCTTCGCACGCATCCGCAGATCTTCATGCCGGACTTCAAGGAGCCGCGCTTCTACGCGAGCGACCTGCCCTCGCGCTTCCAGGCGCCGCGGGCCTCGGGGCTGCCGCCGGAAACATACGAGGACTACCTCGCGCTGTTCGCGCCGGCCGCGCCCGGCCAGCTCGTGGGCGAGGCGTCGACCGCCTACATCTGGTCGCACACGGCGGCAGCACGCATCGCGCAGGCGCGCCCGCAGGCGAAGATCATCGCGATCCTGCGCGAGCCGGCCGCCTACATGAGCTCGCTGCACCTGCAGCTGCTGCAGATCCGCGTCGAGACGGCGAAGACGCTGCGCAAGGCGCTCGCGCTCGAGGAGGAGCGCCGCGCGGGCCGAGCGGTGCCGAAGGAGATGGCGAATTGGCCGCAGGTGCTGCTCTACACCGACCGCGTCCGCTACGTCGAGCAGCTGCGCCGCTATCACGAGGTGTTTCCGCGCGAGCAGGTGCTGGTGCTGATCTACGACGACTTCCGCGCCGACAACGAGGGCACGGTGCGTCGCGTGCTGCGCTTCCTCGGTGTCGACGAGGACGCGCCGGTCGCGGCGAGCCGCGCGAACCCGAGCCTGCGCATGCGCTCGCTGCGGGCCGACGCGATGGTGCGCTCGGTGACGGTCGGGGGCAACCCCGCGGCGGTCGCGCTGCGCCGCGCGATGAAGACGGTCCTGCCCGAGTCGCAGCGCGAACGGCTGCGCGGTGCGATCTGGATGCGGCTGGTGTTCGGCAGCCCGCGCGCGCCGGACGAGCGGCTGATCCACGAGCTCCGCCGCCGCTTCCAACCGGAGGTGCGGGCGCTCAGCGAGTACCTCGGGCGGGACCTGCTCGAGCTCTGGGGCTATGACGAGCTGGACTGAGCGGCGGGCACCGGACTTCTACGTCGTAGGACATCCGAAGAGCGGCACCACAGCGCTGTACGAGATGCTGCGAAGCCATCCGCAGGTGTTCATGCCCGAGCTGAAGGAGCCGCGCTGGTTCGCGACGGACCTGCGTGCCCGCTTCGGCGGCGACGGCTGGCTGCCGCAGACGCTCGAGCAGTACCTCGACCTGTTCGCGCCCGCCGGGGCCGGTCAGATCACCGGTGAGGCTTCTCCCTCCTACCTGCGCTCGAAGGTGGCAGCCGGGCTGATCGCGCAGGCGCGCCCCGATGCGCGCATCATCGCGATCCTGCGCGAGCCGGCAGGCTTCCTGCGCTCGCTGCACCTCGAACTGGTGCAGAACCACGTCGAGCACGAGCAGGACCTTCGCCGCGCGCTGGAGGCCGAGCGGCCCGGCGAGGATGGACTGCTGCGCTACAGCGACCGCATCGCATATGTCGAGCAGCTGCGCCGTTACCACGAGGTGTTTCCGCGCGAGCAGGTGCTGGTGCTGATCTACGACGACTTCCGCGCGGACAACGCGGGCACGATGCGCGGCGTGCTGCGCTTCCTCGGCGTCGACGACGCGGTGCCGATCGAGCCGGTGCAGGCCAACCCGACCGTGCACGTGCGCTCGATGCGGCTCGACCGGCTCGTACGCTCCGCCTATGCCGGGCGCAACCCGCTCACGCGTGCCGCCAAGAGCGCGGTCAAGGCAGCGGCGCCGCGCCTGCAGGGAGAGTCGCTGCACGCGCTGCGCAGACGGCTCCTGTACGTGCGGCCGAAGCCTCAGGACGAGCAGCTGATGGCCGAGCTGCGCCGCCGCTTCCGCGGCGAGGTGGTCGCGCTCAGCGACTACCTCGGTCGGGATCTCGTGACGGAGTGGGGCTATGACCGTGTCGACTGAGGGACGGGCCGGTGAGGCCGGCATTGGCGCGCCGTTCGGCGCGGGCTGGCGAGCCGAGCGGGAGCGTGAGCAGCAGCTCGCACTTCCCGATGGCCGGCTCGTGGTGTCCTGCTCGGCGCCGCTCGGCGCCGGCGGTCTCGGCCGGCACATGCGCGAGATCGTCGAAGCGGCGGCTCGGAATGGGCAGGAGCCGACGTGCCTGTGCGCGCCGGGCGGCCCGCTCGCTGAGAGCGGCCTGCGCGAGGAGGGCGTGGGCGAGGAGGGCATGCGCGAGCAGGGCGTGTGCGAGCAGGCTGTGCGCGTCGATGTGAACAGGGGCGGCAGGCAGCGCGTGCTGGATGCGCTGCTGAGGCGCTCGACGCCGTGGCGGATGTGGAGCGCGAGCGCCGGATTCGATCGCGCCGCGGCGCGGCTCGCGCCGGAGGGCGATCACTTGATCGCGTTCTCCTCACAGGCGCTGCTGCAACTGCGCTCGGCCGAGCGGCGCGGCGTACGCTCGCTCGGCCTGGTGTCGCCGACGAGCCACCTCGGCGAGGTGTCCAGGCGCTACGAGCGCGCCTGGCGGCGCCACCCGTTCGAGCGACCTTGGACGCCACGCATCCTCAACCGCGCGCTCGCCGAGTACGGGTTGGTCGAGCGCATCTACGTATCGACGCCCTACGTGCGCGACTCGTTCCTGCGCGAGGGCTTCGACGAGAGCAGGCTGGTGCTGCTGCCGCTCACGCCCGATCCGCGCTTCACGGCACCGGCCGGCGAGCAGCGGCGCGGCGCGAGCTTCGAGGTCCTCTATGTCGGCGGCCTGTCGGTGGTCAAGGGCGTGCCGCTGCTCGTGGAAGCGTTCCGGCGTCTGCCCTCGCGCGATCTGCGCCTGCGGCTGCACGGCGGATGGGAAAGCCGCGGAATGCGGCGCTGGCTGCTGGGCGCATGCGCAGCGGACGAGCGCATCGAGATCTGCTCGGGCGACCCGCTTGCGAGCATGCGCAGCGCGAGCCTCTATGTCCATCCGAGCTATGAGGACGGCTTCGCCTACTCGGCGGCGGAGGCGCTGGCGTGCGGGCTGCCCGTGCTGGTCAGCGAGAACACGGGCATGCAGACGCTGCTGGAGCCGGGGCGCACCGGCGCGGTGCTCCCGACCGGGGACGTGGATGCGCTGACCGGGGCGATCGAGGCCGCGCACCGCGGCGAGCTGTTGAGCCGATGACGCGCGTGGACCCGCTCGGTATGGCGCGCCGGCTGTACCGGTCGGCACGCAACCACCGCGAGCAGCGGGACGACTCGCGTTTCCGCACACGTCTGGGGTTCGACCCGCAGGCGCCGCCGCTGCTGCTCTCGCCGCACTGGGACGACGCGGTGCTCGACTGCTGGGAGATCCTCAGCGCGCCGGGTGAGCTGAACGTGGCGAACGTCTTCGCCGGCGTGCCGGCGGCGGGGACGCTGGCGGCGTGGGACGAGTTGACGGGTGCCGCCGACTCCGCGGAGCGCGCGCGCGAGCGGCTCGCCGAGGACGCGCGCGCGATGGAGGTGGCGGGCCGCAGGCCGGTCAACCTGCCGCTGCTCGACGCGCAGTACCGCCGGGGCGGCGGACCGCCCGCGCCCGAAGCGATCGATCGCGCGCTGAGCGCGTCGTGCGGCAGCGCCTCGCGCGTTTACGCGCCGGCGGCGATCGGCGCGCACCCCGACCACGTCGCCGTGCGCCGCTTCGCACGCCTGCTCGTGGCGGCGGGCTTCGAGGTGTTCCTGTACGCGGACCTTCCCTACTGCGTGATGCACGGCTGGCCGCACTGGGTCGACGGACGCGCGCCCGAGCCGCTGCGCGACGTCGATGCGTTCTGGCGGCCGTTTCTCGCGCAGCTGCCGGAGCTGGGGCCGCTGCGCTCGGCCGAGGTCATCCGCCTCGACGACGCGCGCGCCGAAGCCAAGCTGCAGGCGATGCGCTGCTACGCGACGCAGCTTCCCGCGCTCAGCTACGGGGGGCGCCGGCTGCTCGAGGATCCCGAGATCCACCGCTACGAGCTCCGGTGGACGCTGCGGCGAGGCGCGTGAACGTGCGGCGCGCGACCGTGCTCGGCATCTCGACGACCGAGATCTGCGGCGTGCGCGATCACGCGACGCTGCTCGCGGAGGAGCTGCGGCGCCGCGGCACCGCGTGCGAGATGCGCTGGCTGCAGCGGCGCGCGTCGGGGTGGCGCCAGGAGCGCGCCGAGGTCGCCGCCTACGCGCGCGAGCTTCGCACTGCGCTCGCCGCCGAGCGGCCGGACGTGGCGATCCTGCACTACTCGGTGTTCTCCTTCTCCCATCGCGGGCTGCCGCTGTACGTACGCGTGCCGGCCGCAGCGCTGCGCGCGGCAGGCGTGCCCGTGGTGACCGTCGTCCACGAGGCGGTCTACCCGTGGACGATCGGCGGGCCGCGCGGGAAGGTCTGGGCGCTCAGCCAGCGGGCGGCGCTCGTCGAGGTGGTGCGCAGCTCGAGCGCGCTGCTGCTGACCGCGGACTTTCGCGCCGACTGGTTCGCGTCGCGTCCGTGGCTGCCGCGCCGGCCGATCGCGGTCGCGCCCGTCTACTCCAACCTGCCGCCCCCCTCGCCCGGCGCGCGCGACGCGGCCGAGGCGGACACGATCGGCCTGTTCGGCTTCTCCTACGAGGGCGCCGACAGCGCCACGGTGCTCGACGCGCTCGCAGACCTGCGCCGCGGGCGCCGCCCGCAGGCGCGGCTGCGGCTGCTGGGCGCGCCCGGTCCCGACTCCCCCGCCGCGCGCTCATGGTCCGAGCAGGCGCGCGCACGCGGGGTCGATCAGGCCATCTCGTTCAGCGGCATGCTCGCGCCGCAGCAGCTCTCGGACGTGCTGGCGCGATGCGCGGTGCTGCTGTTCGCCGGCGCCGGCGGGCCATCCTCGCGCAAGGGCAGCCTCGCCGGCTCGCTCGCCTCCGGCAGCCCGGTGGTGGCGCTGGACGGGCCGCGCACATGGCGGGAGCTGCGCGACGGAGAGACGATCAGGATCGTGTCGCGCAACGCCGTCGCGCTCGCCGGCGCTCTGGCGGAGCTGCTCGACGACGAGGCGACACGCGAGGCGATCGGAGCACGCGGACGGCGCTTCGCCGAACATGAGATGGGCGTCGGCCGCACCGTCGAGGCGCTCGAGCAGCTGCTCGGCGGCGCTCAGGACGCGAGCGCGCCGCGGTCGCTCGCCAGCCACAGCCCCCGCGCGCGCTCGTAGGCGGCGAGCGCACTTGCGACGTGCTGCTCCGCGGTGAAGCGGCTGAGCACGCTGTGCCTACCGGCTTCGCCCATCGCGGCGCACCGCGCCGGGTCGCCCAGCAGCTCCTCCAGCGCGCGCGCCAGCGCACGCACGTCTCCCGGTGGTGTCAGCAGGCCACTGACGCCGTCCTCGAGCCACTCGCCCACGCCGCCGGTGGCGCTCGCCACGACCGGCCGCCGCGCCAGATGCGCCTCGATCCCGACGAGCCCGAACGGCTCGGGCCACAGCGAGGGCAGGGCGACGACAGCGGCGTCCTCGAGCTCGCGCGCCAGCTGCGCCGCAGACAGCCAGCCGCGCAGCGTCACGCGCTCCTCGATTCCCAGGCGGCGCGCTAGCCGCCGCAGCGAGCCGAGCTGCCAGCCGTCCCCGCATACGACCAGCTCGGCGTCGATCCGCGCCACTGCGCGCACGAGCACCGCCAGTCCCTTCGCGGGCACGACCCGGCCCGCGAACAGCACCCGCCGCGCGGCGCCGGCGCCCGGTGCGGCGCCGGGGCCGGGGGCGAGGGCGGGGGCGGGGGCGAGCGTTGCGAACAGCGGCAGCACGCGACGCTGCTCGATGTTGTTGTTGGCGAGGTGCCGGTCGACCGCGCCGGAGTAGGAGATCGCCATGTCGGCGCGTCGCAGGGCCTCGACTCCGCGGGTGGTGCGGGCATAGGCGGACGGCAGCCGCGCGACGTTCAGCGTGTGCGCGCAGCCGCGCAGCAGCAGGTTCGGCCAGCAGCCGGGACCGTGGTGGCGGCTGCATTCCTGTCCCGGCCGGAAGTAGTACACGTCGGAGGTGCACGCTGTGTAGCCGTGCGCGCTGACCAGCACCGGGCCGTGCTCGCGCAGCGCCGTGACGAGCGCGGGGTCGTCGAGCTGGTGCAGGTGGATGGCTGCGAACGGCTGCAGCGCGGCAGCGCCTGCGATCCGGCGCGACGGCGGCAGGCTCGCGTCGAGCAGATCCGGCTCGACGCGAACGCTGACGCCGGCGGGCACCTCGTCCTGCGCCTCGGCCACCAGCACGTGCACGTCGGCACCGGCGGCGGCGAGCGCCGATGCGCTCGCCTGCACATGCGCCGCGATGCCGCCGTCGCGCGTCCAGCGCGGCGTGACGAGCAGGATCGCGCCCTGCGCAGCGGTAGCCTGAGGGCGCTCGGCCATCGGACGGCTGATCATAGGCCGCGTTCCGCTCTCTGCGGCCAGAACCCTGCTGGTAGGTTGTCCGCGCGATGAGCGCAGAGCCGACGCCAACGCCCGCGCAGCAACGGCCGGCGGCGGCCGCGAAGCCGAAAGTCGTGTACGTGATGGGGGCGGGCCGTTGCGGCAGCACGATCCTCGGCGTCGCGCTCGGCAACTGCGAGGGCATGTTCTTCGCGGGGGAGCTCGATCGCTGGCTGCCGAACGACGGGCAGCCGATGCTCGGCGGCACCGAGCGGACGAGCTTCTGGAGCGACGTGCGCGGCGGCGCGGAGATCGAGCCGCAGCTGGCGGGGACGCGCGCGAAGGATCTGATCGAACGTTCCTCGACGCCACTGCGGCTCGGCCACCTGGCGGCACGCCGGCGGCTGCGCCCGCGCTTCCGCCGCTCGCTGCAGCGCCTGTACGAGGCGATCGCCGCGCGCGCCGGCGCGAGCTATGTCGTGGAGAGCTCGCATTTCCCGCTGCGGGCGCGCGAGCTGCAGAAGCTCGACGGGGTCGAGACGTATCTCCTGTTCCTCGTACGCGATCCGCGCAGCTCGATCGTCTCCTTCACGCGCACGGTCCCGCGCAACGACGCTGCGGCTCGCCGCCGGCGGATCCTCACGACGAACCTCGACCTGTGGGCGACGCACGTGCTGGGCACGTTCGTTTTCCTGCGCCACCCGCGCGAGCGCCGGCTGTTCATGCGCTACGAGGACCTCGTGTCCGACCCGCAGGGCGTGCTGCGCCAGGTGCTCGAGATGCTCGGCAGCGACTCGCCGCTGCCCGACCTGTCCTCGCTGCGAACCGGCCTCGCGATCGACGGCAACCGCATCCTGCTGGACGAGACGGTCGCACTGCGCGCGCACCGGCCCGCACCGGTACGCGGCTCGCGCCTGACCGAGCTCCTGCAGCTGCCGATCAACCGGGTGCTCGCACGGCTGCGGCCGGTCGCGGCCGCCTCGCCGCAACAGCACCCGAGTTCCTGAGATCGCCGTGGCCGTCACCTTCACGCGCCGGCTGGTCGGGGCAATCGCCCGCCGTACGGGACGGCCGCAGCTCGTGTCGGCCTTCTACGCCGGCGCGCGCGCGGAGGAACAGGAGGCGCTCGCGATCGCCGCGGTGCTCGCCGCCCGCCTGTCCGAGGACGGCCTGTATGTCGACGTCGGCACGAACCGCGGGCAGGTCCTGCGCGAGGCGATGCGTATCGCGCCGCGCGGCGAGCACGTGGCGTTCGAGCCGATCCCGGCGCTCGCGGCGCACGTCAGGAGCGAGTTCCCGGCCGTCGACTGCCGCCCCCTGGCGCTGGGCGCGCGCGCAGAACGCACCCGCTTCTGCCACTTCACGCGCCTCGATGGCTGGAGCGGGCTGCGCCGCAACCCCGAGGTGAGCGACGAGCGCGGCGCGCCCGAGTACATCGACGTCGACGTATCGACGTTGGACGCGGAGCTCGCCGGCCGTTCGCCGCAGGTGCTCAAGGTCGACGTCGAGGGCGCGGAGCTCGGGGTGCTCGAAGGAGGACGCGAGCTGCTGAGCCGCGCGCGCCCGGCGATCGTGTTCGAGCACGTGCCCGAGGCGAGCGCGATCTACGGCTACGGCTCGGGCGAGCTGTGGGACCTGCTGGCCGCCAGCGGCTACCGCGTGCTGTCCGTGACGGGCCGCGGCCCTTTCGACCGCGACGCGTTCATCGCCGCCGGCGACGTGGTCAACTGGCTGGCCACCCCAGCGCACTGAGCGCGCTGCCCCGGCGCATTGACCGCGCTACCCCGGGGCGAGGCCGGTGGGCTGAGAGGCTATGCCGGCGGGCTGAGCGGGCTGGTGCCCGCCGCGGGTATCGCGACCAGGAAGAAGCGGCCCGTCGGCGGCGCGCCGTCGAGCGCGAGGAGCTCGTCGTCGTCGTCCACCGCGACCCAGCGCTCGAAGCGCTCGAAGCGCGACAGGATCTCGCTCGCGCTGCCGCCGAAGGCGGCGAGCTCCTCGTGGATCTCCACGAGGAACGCGCTGGTCCCCGCCTCGAGCACGCCGGCCGCGCCGTCGAGCACGTGGCCCTCGTAGCCCTCGACGTCGATCATCACGAGCTGCGGCGCGCCGTAATCGCGCGCGAGGTCGTCGACGGTGACTGCGGGCACCTCGACGTTGCCCGCGCCCGACTGCTCGTCGATCTGCCCGTTCAGGCCCTCGGCGAACGACAGGACGCCGGCACGCGCCGCGCCCGCCGCGTGCAGCACGACGAGGTTGCGCGCGTCGTTGAGCTCGCGGTTCAGCAGAGCCACGCGCGCGTTGTGAGGCTCGGCCTCGATCGCCACGACCTGTCCCTGGGCGCCCACCTCCCGTGCGAGCATCAGCGCGATCACCGCCTGGTGCGCGCCCAGGTCGAAGACGCGCGCGCCGGCGTGCAGCACGCCGCGCTCGCGCAGGAAGGCGAGCGCGCGCGGCTCCTGCCAGTCGCGGTCGTACCAGCCCTCGCCCAGCGGGTCGGCGAGGTGCACGCGCAGCCGGTGCGCGCCGTAGGTGTGCTCGACCTCGCGCGGCTCGTATCCGGCGATGATCGACGCGACCTTGCGGCGCCGGTAGAGGCGGTAGAGCGAGTGCGGCAGCAGACGCCGGGCGATCGCCTTGGCGGTGGGCGGCACGGGCGTACCGTAGCGCGCCCTTCAGTGGTATTCGAGCGTCAGCAACCGGGGGTAATCGGTCGCGGCGATACGGAAGGTCGCGCTCGATCCTTCGCGTGAGACGAGCTGCGCGGGCGTCGCTTCGCGGCGCAGCGGGTCGTAGGCGCTGACCGCCGGCGGATCGGCCGATTCGGGCAGGTTCGAGAGCTTGATCGTGAAGTTCTCCGCCGGCAGGTCGAAGCGCGTCACATCGCTTTCCGGCCGCGCCGGATCGTAGAGCGTGTAGAGGTTGCGAGTCATCACGTACACGGGGATCACGAACTTGTTCGGGGCGGACTGGAACGGCAGCACGGCGAGCACGTCGCGGTCGTACAGCGTCGGGTGCTGTGGCGTCCCGTCGCCGGCGAACTGCGCGTGGCTGCCGTCCTGGGCGATCGAGTCGAGCTGTAGCTGCCGCGCGGCGCCTTCGGGACCGGAGCCCTGGAAGCGCGAGAGCATTTCTCGGAACCCGCTCATCGTCTCGCCGCCCGGCGCTGTGCCGGGGTAGGTTCCGGGATGCGCTTCGGCTTCTTCGTAGAAGTCCTTGTTGATCAGGCTGAAAGCGCCGCGGGCGGCGGCGAAGTAGTACTCGCGGGAGAGGCCCTTGTTGATCATCGCGACGAGGTTGCGCAGCAGCGCCTTGGCCTGCACGTGCGCGCGGTCGGCGGCGGTGGGTGTGATCGCGGCGGGCGTCGTGCCGTCGGCCTGCGTGACGAGGGCGTTGCCCTGCGCGAGGTTGTACTCGGTCATCCACTTCTGTACGGGCGCGCCGTGTGCGGGGCCGACTTCGCGACCGTGCTGGAGGCCGTAGATGTCGGTCGTGATCGGTGCGATGTCGCGTACGACCGTCTCGGTCGAGAGGGCGGTCAGGAAGTACTCCGGGAACACCGACTGGAACTGCGGGACGAACAGCGGTTTGAAGCCGCGGCCGCCTTCGGTATCGCGCACGCCGAACGCGTTCAGCGGCTTGAGCTTTTTTTCCCTGTATTGCGCGGGGAACTGCCTCGCGCCGTTGTAGAGGTGCTTGCTCAGCGCGGTCAGGCCGACCGGTGCGAGCGCACCCGAGGGGAACGGCGTCTGGCTCGCGAAGCCGTTGCTGATGCCGACGCCGGGCGAGCCGCCGTTCGCGGGGTTGCGCACGAACGCGATCGTTTCCTTCAGCAAGCTGTTCTTCACCGCGCTCGTGACCTTCGGGTCGATGATCGCCTTGGTCGTGTCGCGCCGTTCCGGCCCTTCTTCGCCGGCGGCGCCGATCGCGAAGGCGCGCGCGGCCGGCGGCGCGGCTTCTTCGCCACCTTCCGTTTCGCCCGCCGCAGGTTCGTCGGGGGCTTCGGCTTCGTCTTCGGCGCTGTCGATCGCGACCGTGCTCGCGCGCGTTTCGGGGCTGTCTGCCTGTTCGGCGTCTTCCGGCGCGTTCGGCAGGTCCTGCGGTTCGATCGCCGCGGCGGACAGCGCTTCGGCTTCTTTCGTGCGGCTGTCGGCCGGCTGGTAATAGTGTTCGGAGTTCAGGAACTGCGAGCCGAACGTCAGCTCGTTCCACACCTCGAGGTCGTAGTTGCCGGCGCCGAACACGGCCGTCGCCTCTTTGCTGACTGCATCCACGTAGCTCAGCCAGCCCTGCATCGTTTCCTGGAAGACCGGGTTCGCTTCGCCGTTGGCGAGCTTCGGCGCCTGGAAGGGCGCGTAGCGCAGCGTCATCGCGCGGTGGTTGCCGGCGGCCAGCGTTGCGCGCAGCGGGCGCGAGAGCGTCGCCACGCCTTCGGCGTCGACAGAGGTGATCAGCACGTCGGGGCCTTCGCCCCAGGTCAGCCCGCAGAAGCCGGTCTTGCCCGGTAGGACCTGCGCGGCGCTGAGCGGGTCGAGCCTCACAGACATCGCCCCCGGCAGCGCCGGCGCGAGCGTCGCCAGATTGACGACCTTCGCCGGTCCCGGCTGGCCACTGTTGGCGTTCAGCAGGATCAACGGGCGCAGGCTCCACTTCTTCAGCGCGCCGAGGATCTGATCGAGGTGCGCCTTGTTGGTGAATTCGGACGGGTTCTCATACGACAGCGCTCCCCAGGGGATTTCGCGGCGTGCGAGCGTGAAGCCGCTTTCATGCAGCAGCTGCGCGACCGGTTCGGCCAGTTCACGGGTCACGTTGAAGTTGATCCCCAGCGAGTTCAGCAGCGTGGAGGACGGCCACGTATCGAAGTACGCGCGCCACGGCTGGATCCAGAACGAGGTGTCTCCGAACGGGAGCTTCGTGAGGAAGCGCGGGTCGATCGGGTGCGTGACGACGCCGCCTTCGTCCTGCGGCAGCCCGACTTCGCCGCTGCCCGCTTCCTTCTGGCGGGTCACCTTGACCTTCTGGCCGCCGGGCGGCGGTGTGTAGCCGCCGCCCGGTTCCAGCGGCGTGGTCACCCCGGGGCGCGAGTTGACCGGGCGCGAGACGAGTCCGGGGCGCCGGGAGAGGCCGCTCTGCTTGCGGACGTTGACCGTGCCACACGACCGGGATGAGTGGGCGCGGCGGGCGCGGGCGGCATGCGCGCGCGCACCGTGCGCGCGGCCGGCCGGGCAGGGCCGGCTCCTCGGCGCGCTGCGCCTCTGCGCCGTGCCGTGCCGGTGCCCGTTGCCAGGGCTCTTTCCGCTGCGGCTGCGTGCGCCCGCGGCGGCACCGGACGCGGACGCGAGCAGCAGGGCGATGGCGAGCGCGAGCAGCGCAACCGCTCCGAGCAGGCGCACGAGCAGTGGGGGAAGAGGGAGCGGAGCGTGCGGGCGGACAGGCATTCTCGTCGCGGCCGGCGGCGGTGACCGGCCGCCACGTTGATCGGCCTGCGCCGGACGCGGCTTGACCGGCCGCGGGCGGCGATGGACGCACTGGTGCCTCAGCCGCTGCGGCGGCGGCTGCGTGGCGTGGCGAGCAGCTCGTAGGACTGCTGCAGGCGCTCGGCGAGTGCGCCCGGGCGGTAGGCGTCGAGCGAGAGCCGAGCGGCCGCGCCGAGCCGCAGCCGCAGCTCGCGGTCCTCGCGCAGCTCGCGCATCGCGGCTGCCAGCGCGTCGCGGTCGCGGCTCGCGAACAGCCTGCCGGTGCGCCCGTCCGCGATCAGCTCGCGGGGACCGCCCTCGTCGGGCGCGATCACCGCCAGCCCCGCCGCCATCCCCTCGAGCACGACCTGGCCGAACGGCTCGGGAATCACCGACGCGTGCACGAGCACGTCGAAGCCGGCGAGCTCGGACCAGATGTCCTCCCTGAAGCCGCGGAACTCGACGCGGCCGCCCAGCCCCAGCTGCTCCGCCAGCGCACGCACGTCCCGCTCGAAGTCCTCCTCCCCGAACATCGGCGTGCCGACGATCACGGCGCGCTCGCCGCCGCCGCTGCCGTCGCCGCCGTCGCGCTCGTGCCCGCCGAAGGCCCGCGCGAAAGCGTGCAGGAACACGTCCTGGCCCTTCCACGGCGCGATCCGTCCGAGCATGCCGAAGGTGGTGATGGCCGGATCGGGTGCGTGCGGCTGCGGCGAGCGCTCGACCGAGTCGGGGATCACCTCATGCAGGCGATGGCGCCGCGCGCGCGGCACGGTCGCGAGCGTGTCGGCGGAGTTCGCGACGACGCCGTCGGCGAGGCGTGAGATCAGCGCGCGGGTCAGGCGCACGCCGCTGCGCGGCAGGTAGTCCTCAGCGATGCGGTCTCGCACGTGCCACAGCAGCGGCACGCCCGCGAGGCGAGCCGCGAGGGCGCCGTAGACGCCTGACTTGAGCGAGTTCGTGTGGACCACGTCGGGACGCAGCCGGCGCAGCCGCAGGGCGAGTCGCAGCACGTATGCGGCCGTGGCGAGCAACGCCGCGGGCGAGGCGCCGCCGGCGCGCACGCGGTCACGGCGCAGATCGCGCGCGGTCGAGGCGATCGGCAGCACCTCCGCGGAGATGCCCGCCTCGGCCAGGCGCTGCGCCAGCGGCCCGTGCTCGCCGAGGATCACGTGCGCGTCGGTCCGGTCGAGGTGCGGCAGCAGCCGCTGCAGCGCGATCTCGCCGCCCGACATGCGTGCGACGTGGTCGAGGTAGACGACGCGCGGGCGCCTGGGCAGCGCTCCCGTGCGGCGCAGATGCTCGTAGAGCTGCTCGTGGCGCGCCGCGACGGTGGGCCAGTCGTAGCGCTCTGCGTGCGCGCGCGCGGCCTCGCGCGAGGGCAGTGCGCCGGATGCCGCCGCGCGCAACCGCGCCGCCAGCTCGCGCGTGTCGCCCGGCGGCACGATCAGCGAGCGGTCGAGCGCCGCGACGACCTCGGGCAGCCCGCCGACGTCGGTGACGATGCTGGGCGTGCCACATGCGGCCGCCTCCAGCACGACCAAGCCGAAGCCCTCGAACGCCAGCGTCGGCACCACCGCGATGTCGGCGGCGCGATAGGCCCCGACCAGCTCCTCGTCGGAGATCGAGCCGAGCAGGCGCACGCCCGCGCCGGCGCGCGCCTGCAGGGACTCGCGCAGGGCGCCGTCGCCGACGATCAGCAGCTGCGACCCGGGCGGCAGCTCGTCCGCGATCGTCGTCCATGCCTCGAGCAGATGTTCGATGCCCATGCGCGCCACGAGCCGCCGCGCGCACACCGCTACGAACGCCGCCTCGTGCAGGCCGAGCGCCGCACGCGCGGCTTGCCGCTGCTCGGCCGTGCCCGGCGTGAAGTGCTCGAGGTCGACGCCCGGCGGCAACACGCGGATGTTCCAGGGAGATACGCGGTAGCGCTCGACGAGCAGGCGCCGGAAGGCGGAGGACAGCACGATCGTCGCGGAGGTGCTGCGTAGAGCCCGGCGCTCGAGCGCGACGCGCAGCCTGCGTCGCAGCGCGGAGCCGTCACCGGCGGCGGCGCTCTCGTCGGCCCAGGGCCCCTGGAAGTGGAACACGGCGGGCAGCGAGCGCAGGGCGCGCGAGCGCAGCGGCGCGAGCGCGTAGAGCGCGAAGTGCGCGTCGATCAGATCCACCTCGCTCGCGCTGCGGCGTGCCGCGCGCGAATAGGCCAGCAGGCGCCGCATCAGCGGGTCCGCCTGGTCGCCGACCGCGGCCACGGTGGCAGGCGCATCGCGAGCCGGGCCGATCACCACGCCGCGCGCGTCCGCGAGCTGCTCGAACAGACCGCGGTAGTAGCGGTCGAGGCCGCCGAGGTTGTCGGGGAACCAGCCGAGACCGAGCATCAGGACGCGGCTGTGGGCCTCCGGCTGCCCCCCGGCGTCGTCCTCCGTCTGTGGGCTGGCGCTGGCGGGGGGAATGTTGAAAAGTCTAAGGCGGCACCCTAATGTTCACGCGACGCCGGTCCGGCAAATGTCAACGTCTGAGGGGGATGCGACCGGACTCACGCCCTCCAGGTCCGTACGTACGGATGCCAGCCACCTACCACCTCACACACCTGCGAACGCTCGAGGCCGAGGCCGTGCACGTGATGCGCGAGGCGGTCGCTGAATTCGAGCGGCCGGTGCTGCTGTTCAGCGGCGGCAAGGACTCGATCGTGCTGCTGCGCCTGGCCGAGAAGGCGTTCCGGCCGGCGCCGTTCCCGTTCCCGGTGATGCACGTCGACACGGGGCACAACTTCCCGGAGGCGATCGAGTACCGCGACCGGCGCCTGGACGAACTGGGGGAGCGGCTGGTCGTGGCGAGCGTGCAGGAGTCGATCGACAGCGGCCGCGTCGTCGAGCAGACGGGGCCGCGCGCGTCGCGCAACGGGCTGCAGACGGTGACGCTGCTCGACGCGATCGCCGAGCACGGCTTCGACGCCGCCTTCGGCGGCGCGCGCCGCGACGAGGAGCGGGCGCGGGCGAAGGAGCGCATCCTCTCCTTCCGCGACGAGTTCGGCCAGTGGGAGCCGCAGAAACAGCGGCCCGAGCTGTGGGCCCTGTACAACGGACGCATCCGCAAGGGCGAGCATGCGCGCGTGTTCCCGATCTCCAACTGGACCGAGCTGGACGTGTGGCAGTACATCGCCGAGGAGGACCTCGAGGTGCCTCCGATCTACTTCGCGCATGAACGTGAAGTGTTCGAGCGCGACGGCATGCTCTATGCGGTCAGCCCGTTCCTGCAGCTGATGGAGGACGAGCAGCCGTTCACGGCGCGCGTGCGCTACCGCACCGTCGGCGACATGAGCTGCACCGGCGCCGTCGAGTCCGACGCGGCGACGCTCGCAGAGGTGGTGGCGGAGATCGCAGCGACCGACGTGACAGAGCGCGGGCAGACGCGCGCCGACGACCGCGTGACGGAGGCGGCGATGGAGGATCGCAAGCGGCAGGGGTACTTCTAGATGGCCGACCGCGTGACACACGATCCCGCCAGCGCCAACGGCTCCGGCAACGGGCGCCCCGCGACACTCGAGAACGAGAGTGCCACGGAGCTCTTCCGGCGTCTCTCCGAGCGGCCCGCGGAGCTGCTGCGCTTCGCCACCGCCGGCTCGGTCGACGACGGCAAGAGCACTCTGATCGGGCGGCTGCTGTACGACTCCAAGCAGGTTCTGACCGACCAGCTCGCGCACGTCGAGCAGGCGAGCGCACGCAGGGGCGAGACGTTCCTGGACCTCTCGCTGCTGACGGACGGGCTGCGCGCGGAGCGCGAGCAGGGCATCACGATCGACGTCGCCTACCGCTACTTCGCGACGGCGCAGCGCCGCTTCATCATCGCCGACACGCCGGGCCACGAGCAGTACACGCGCAACATGGTCACGGGCGCCTCGACCGCGGATCTCGCGATCGTGCTCGTCGACGCGCGCAAGGGCGTGGTCGCGCAGTCCAAGCGGCACGCCTTCATCAGCTCGATGCTCGGCATCCCGCACGTGGTGGTGTGCGTGAACAAGATGGACCTCGTCGACTTCGAGGAGCAGGCCTTCGAGGCGATCGTGGAGGACTTCGAGGCGTTCGCAGCGCGGCTGGACATGCCCGACGTGACGTTCATCCCGATCTCTGCGCTGCTCGGCGACAACGTGGTCGAGCGCTCGGAGGCGATGCCGTGGTACCAGGGCCCGCCGCTGCTCTACCACCTCGAGCACGTGCACATCGCCTCGGACCGCAACCTGATCGACGTGCGCTTCCCCGTGCAGTGGGTGATCCGGCCGGGCGGGTGGGCCTCCAAATCAGGCGTCGCCGACTACCGCGCCTACGCCGGGCAGGTGGCCGGCGGGATCATGCGCCCGGGCGATGAGGTGGTCGTGCTGCCCGGCGGCCAGCACTCGACGATCGCGTCGATCGACACGTTCGACGGGCCGCTCGATGAGGCGTTCCCACCGATGTCCGTGGCGCTGCGCCTGGCCGACGACATCGACGTGGGACGCGGCAGCACGATCGTGCGCACGCAGAACCAGCCGACGGTCGCGAGCCGCTTCGAGTGCCTGATGTGCTGGATGTCCGAGCAGCCGCTGAGCGCCTCGCGACGCTACCTCGTCAAGCACACCACGCGCACCGCGCTGGTCGGCGGCGTCGACGTGCGCTACCGCATCGACGTGGAGACGCTGCGGCGCGACAGCAGCGCGACGACGCTCGAGCTGAACGACCTCGCGCGCGTGCACATGGAGCTGAGCACGCCGCTCGTGTTCGACTCCTACCGGCGCAACCGCGTGACGGGCAGCCTGATCGTGATCGACGAGGCCACCAACGAGACGGTCGCGGCGGGCGTGATCCTCGACACCGAGGTCGAGGAGACCGACGAGAAAACAGAGCGCAGCCCGAACGTGCGCTGGCAGGGCACGAAGATGACGCGCGAGCGGCGCTGGCGCGAGCTGGGCCACGGCGGCGCGACGCTGTGGTTCACCGGCCTTCCCGGCGCCGGCAAGTCGACGGTCGCCGCGGCGGTCGAGGAGCGTCTGGTGAGCATGGGGCGACCGGCGCTGCTGCTCGACGGCGACAACCTGCGCCACGGGCTCAACGGCGATCTCGGCTTCGACGAACTGGCGCGCGCGGAGAACGTGCGGCGCACCGCGCACGTCGCGCGGCTGCTGGCGGAGTCCGGCACGATCGCCCTTGTCAGCCTCGTCAGCCCGTACGCGGCTGACCGCCAGTCGGCGGCTGCGCTGCACGTCAGCGACGAGCTCGAGTTCCTCGAGGTGTTCGTCGACGCGCCGCTGAAGCTGTGCGAGGAGCGCGACCCGAAGGGCCTCTACAAGCGTGCACGCGCGGGCGAGCTGGCGGGTCTGACGGGCGTGGGCGCACCATACGAGCCGCCGGTGGATCCGGCGCTCGTGCTGGGCAGCGGCGGCGAAACGGTCGAGCAGGAGGTCGAGCATGTGCTCGAGCTGCTGCGCGCCCGCGGCATCATCGCCGGCTGAGCGCGCGCCGGGTCAGCCCGCCGCGCCTGAGCGGGCACCGCCCCGCCCTCCGTGTCCGAGCGGGCGCCGCACCCGCCCCCGCGTCCGAGCGGGCGCCGGGTCCGCCCGCCACGCCTCATTTCTTGCGTTTTTTCGTGCGCGCTTTGTGCGTTTTGGAGTGCTTGCGGGTCTTGGCCGCGGCCTTCGGCGCCTTGACGAGGACGTTGCTGCTGTGCCCGGACTGGAGCGGGCCCTTCGGCAGCCGTATGTAGGCGCGGTAGCGGAAGTTGCCGGTCAGGCCGGCGACGGTCACGGTGAAGCGCGAGAAGGTCTTGCCGGCGCGCTTGATTGGTGCAAACGCGACGGTGTGCGGTTTCGGGCCTTCCTTCTTGCTGTTGGCCTTCTGCGGCCTGAGCTGCTGGATCAGGATCGAGCCGTGCACGGCGGTGGGCGCAATCGTGCCGTAGAAGCGGAAGCGCCCGCCGGAGAGCTTCTGCACCCGCAGCGTCACCGCAGGTTCGACGTGGACGATCATCGTGGGGCTGTAGACCGGCCGCGCATCGACTGTGAGCACGCGGAACTCGGTGCTCTGCTTGATGTGGCTGACGCTGAAGAGGAACGTGCCGCTGCGGCTGGACAGCACCGGGCCGGCGAACGGCACGAAGGCGCCCGTGAAGGGGAACGGCGTGCCCTGCAGCGTGAGGCCCTTGCCGGCGAAACCGGATCCGCGCAGGCTGCCCGTGAGCAGCGCTGTGCCGCCGTAGCGCACGAGCAGTTCGGCTTCCTTGCCCTTCGTGATCTGGAACTTCAGCTTCGACGCTTTGCCGCCGCTGAAGGTCTTGTCCTTGCCCCGCACTTCGAACGGCTTCGCGGGGATTTCGGGATTGGGCGCGGTTGCGACGATCTGGTAGTGGTAGCCGGGAATCAGCGCGGTGACGGTCTGCCCGACCTTGATCGGCGTGGCGCCGTGCCCGACCAGCACCGGTTTGGTCTGCTGCCCGTAGGCGACGGACGGTCCGTAGCGGAAGAAGTAGCTCGTTTCCTCGCCGTTCGGGTTGACGACGCCGTCGAGCTGGCCGGCCGTGCCGTGCACATGCGAGACCCCGGCGGTCGACACGTGCGGCGGCAGTGCGGCGGCGCCTGCGCCGGTGGCGCCTGCGGCCGTCGCGGCGAGCGCGAACGGGATCGCCAGCAGGCTGAGCGCGCGTGTGCGCGGGCGGCGGACGCGGCGATGCTGCGTGATCCTCACCTCAACTCCTTCCGTGCCCTTCGACGGCCGTCGTGTAGCGCTCATGCTGGCGCATTCACTGCTGAAACCCAAGCGGGCCGCGCAGGTTGCGGTGCGTGCGGGGGGGCGATTTTTATGAGGTCGATGCCGCGACCGGGCGTTGCGTAGACGCCTCGGCGAGCCGCGGGGGTGCGCCATAAAGCTGATAAGGTTGGTGAGCAATGAGCATCGTTCTGCTGCTTGTACTTCCGGCCTGGCTGCTGCTGGCGCTCGTGATCGCAGGGCTCTGCTGCGCGGCCCGTCTCGGCGACTCCGATGGCAGAGCGCAGCTGCAGGTGCTGGAGCGCGAGCGCCTCGCGGCCGGCGGCGAGTCCGCTGGCGCGCAGCCAGCCGGGGACGCTGCCGCGACGGGCACGCTGCTCGCCGCCTAGTCCCGCGACCTCCCCGTCGACTCCTGCCGCTAACCTCGCACGCCGTGCTTCAAGCCGTCGCTGCTCCGATCAGCTACTTCCAGGCGATCATCCTCGGGCTGACCCAGGGGATCGCCGAGCCGTTCCCGGTCTCGAGCCTCGGCCACGGCGTGATCCTGCCGCGCCTGGCGGGGTGGCACATCCATCAGAACGACAAGTTCTTCCTCACGTTCCTGATCGCGACGCACCTCGCGACGGCGATCGTGCTGCTGCTGTTCTTCCTGCGCGACTGGGTCGAGATCGCCAAGGGGCTGTGGCGCTCTCTGCAGATGCGCGAGATTCGCGACGACGACAAGTACGCGCGGCTGGGCTGGCTGCTGGTGGCTGGCACGATCCCGGTCGGGATCATCGGGCTGCTGCTGCAGGAACCGATCCGCAAACTGTTCGCCTCGCCGCAGCTCGCGGCGGCCTTCCTGATCGTCAACGGCTTCGCGCTGCTGGGGTTCGAGCGGCTGCGCCGCCGCCCGCCGCGGCCGGGCGATCACGAAGGCGACGCGGACGCACGGCTCTCGCGCCTGCACTGGCGCCAGGCGATCGGCGTCGGCACCTCGCAGGCCTTCGCGCTGATCCCCGGCATCTCACGATCGGGCTTCACGATGGGCGGCGGGCTGCTCGTCGGCCTGTCCAACGAGGATGCAGCCCGCTTCGGCTTCCTGCTCGCGACGCCCGTGATCTTCGCGGCGGCGGCGCTGAAGCTCCCGGAACTGTTCGGGTCGGCGGGCAACGGCGTGCGCGGGCCGGCGCTCGTGGCCGGCCTGTGCGCCGCCGTCACGACGTTCTTCGCCGTTCGCTTCCTGCTGCGCTTCTTCGAGACGAACCGGCTCTCGCCGTTCGGCATCTACTGCATCGGCATGGGCGCTGCCTGCACGATCGTCTTCGCGCTCGGCGGCTAGCCCGTCATGCTCCGCTCGATCCGGGCGACTCCGAACGCGCTTTCGGGCCGCTCTGGAACCAGGCGAACGCGAAGCATGCGAGCGCGACGACCAGCGCCGCGATGCCGTGCTTGGCGTGGTGGTGGTTCGCTTCAGGATCGCTCGCGGAGCTGTGACCCGGGAAGAACGAGGGAAGCGAGTGCTGAGGCTCGGCGAAGTAGATGATGGCCACGACCACGAGCAGGATGCCGAGGATCACTGCCGGGATTATCAGCTTGCGGAGGTTGTTCATAGGCTGGGAGGGTAGACCACGCGCCGACGGCGACTGCGGCGCCGCGCTCACCGCGAGCACTTGACCATGCCGACTCCTCGGACCCCACAGCGAATGTTCGAGACGCGCAGCCACGCCTGGAAGGAGGTGGGGCTGCTCCGTCAGATCAACCCGAAGGTTGTCAAGCGCGCGCGCCTTGAGGCGCTCGTGCTGCTGCCGCTGTTCGTCGGGGTGGTGGTGCTGTACGACCACCGCGTCTCGCTGTTCGGCACCGAGCACGTGACCGTGACGCACGGCGTGCGGCACACCACCAAGACGCTCGAAGCGGGCATCGAAGCGCCGATGAGGTTCGCCACCGTGCTGGTCCTCGTCGGGCTCGGCTGGGCGGTCGCGCGCGATGTCGGCCGCGGCCTGGGTCCGCCGCTGTTCCGGCGCCTGGATCCCGCCACGGCCGGAACCGTCGGCTTCCTGATCCGGCTGGGAACGATCATCCTCGCGCTCATCTTCGCGCTGCGAATCGCCGGCATCTCGACCAAAGAACTGGCCCTGGGCGGCGCCTTCACCGCGGTCATCTTCGGTCTCGCCGCGCAGCAGACGCTCGGCAACCTGATCGCCGGCACGGTGCTGCTGAGCGCGCGCCCGTTCCGTGTGGGCGAGCGCGTGCGGCTGCAGGGCGGCGGGCTGGCGGGCCAGATCGAGGGCACGGTCAGCTCCCTGGGGCTGCTCTACACCACCTTCGCGACCGGCGAGGACCTGATGCTGGTCCCCAACAGCGTCGTGCTGAACGTCGCGGTGCTGCCGCTACGCGAACCGGAGGCGGTCAACCTGCGCGCGCGGCTGCGCGCGGGCATGACGCCGGGCGATCTGCAGGAGATCCTCGAAAAGCAGCTGCAGACGCCGCTTCGCAACGCGCCGCGGATCACGCTCGAGGAGCTGGACGGCGACGAGGTGGTGGTGCGCATCGCGGCGACGCCGCGCGTCGCCAGCGAGGGGCGTCACCTGGCGAGCGAACTGCTCTCGATCGTCTCGCGCGAGACGCGGTCGCGCGCTGAGACGGCGTAGCGCAGGAACAGCGAGCCCTCACACCGCAGCAGGCCCAGCAGCTCCAGCTCGACCGGCGGCTCCAGCTCGGCGCCGGCCAGGATGCGCAGCGCCTCGCCGCCGGTCGGCTCGCCGCCGGCGAGCAGCGGCGACAGCGACAGGAACAGCTCGTCGATCAGCCCTTCCGCGAACAGCTCGCGCGCGAGATGGGGCCCTCCCTCGCACAGCAGCAGGTGCACGGCGGAACGCTGCGCCAGCTCCGTCAGCGCCGCGCGCAGATCCAGGCGGCCTCCGCTGGTGCGCACGTATTCGACTTCCGCCGCATTCGCCGGCAGGCTGGCCGCCGACGCGGTCAGGAGCGCGATGCGCGAAGCGTCGTCGCGCAACAGCGGCAGGTCCTCGGGCAGCGCGAGCCGCCCCGACACGATGCACGCCAGCGGTTGCGCGGGCAGCCCGTGCTGCGTGCGCGCGCTGATCGTGCGCTCGTCGCGGATCAGCCGTCCGTAGCGCTCCGTGCGCACGGTGCCGGCACCGACGAGCACGCCGTCGACGGCGGAGCGCAGCGCGTGGAACAGCGCGCGGTCAGCCGGCCCGCTGATCGTCCCGGAGCGGCCGTGCAGGGTGGCTCGCCCGTCGACGGTGCTGACCATGTTGAGCAGGATCCGCGGGCGCGCGGGAGGCGAGGCGGGCCGCTCCCACAGCCCCAGCATGTCGACGATCTCCATGACCGCGGCCGCCGGTGCCGGCGGCAGCAGCGACTCCAGGCGAGGCGGCTCCTCCGACGGGCCTGGCGGGCTCGGCATGGATGCACACTACCCGCGCCCTATGTGGTGCCGAAACCCGAGCGACGGCAGGCAACATCTCGACAACACCTTTGCCGCGCTACGTGCTACCGTCCTCGGTGTATGGCCGGATGATCAACCGGCGAAAGTAGTGCAGCGCTCGCAGGTCGAGGTCTGAACGGCATCCTCCGCGTAGCAGCCCGCACAAACCGTGGAGGAGTTCACACAATGCCTACCGGCACCGTCAAGTGGTTCAGCGACGACAAGGGTTTCGGGTTCATAACGCCCGACGACGGCGACAAGGACCTTTTCGTACACCACACCGGAATCAACGGCGAGGGTTACCGCTCGCTCCAGGAGGGCGCAAAGGTCTCCTACGACCCGGAGCAGGGCGACAAGGGCCCCAAGGCCGTCAACGTTCAGGCGATCTGAGAGCTTCTCGGACGCTCGCTCGAAAGGGCCCGCCTCGGCGGGTCCTTTGCGTTTTATAGTTGCCACCCGCCCGCGCGGGCGGCACTCCTGAATGGCCGGCGAAGCAACAACACTCCCGCTCCCCGCACGCGCAGGGATGCTGCGCCGCGCCAGGGCCGGCACGCGCAGCGAGGCGGTGCGAGATCGCACCGTCGCCGCGATCTCGCTCGCGGCGATCGTGCTGCTCAGCCTCGGCGTCGTGCTGATGGCGGCGAACAGGCCGAGCCTGCTCGCCCCGGCCACGCACAACAACTTCTATCCGCGCTGGATGGCCGGGCCGCTCGGCGGGCTGTTGCCGAGCCTCACGAGCAACGGCACGACCCTGAAGTTCCTGCTGACCGGCGCGGTCGTGCTGATGTACGTGGCGTATCTGATCGTGCTGCGCCACACGCGTCGAATCCCGGTCGCGTGGGTCTTCTGTGCGATCGCCAGTGTGCACGTGCTGTTCGTGCTCGCGCCGCCGCTCGCGCTGACGGACATCTTCAACTACATCAACTACGGGCGCATGGAGGTCGTGCACAACCTCAACCCGTACACGTCGATACCGATCCTCGAGCCGCACAGCGACCCGAGCTACGCGCTCAGCAACTGGCATCAGCTGCTCAGCCCCTACGGGCCGCTGTTCACGATCGTCACGTTCGCGGTCGTGCCGCTCGGCGTGGCGGGGTCGTTCTGGGCGCTGAAGTTCCTGCTCGCGGCAGCGAGCCTGGGCACGATCGTGCTCGTCTGGCGTTGCGCGAAGCTGCTGGGACGAGAGCCGACGCGCGCGATCGCGCTGGTCGGACTGAACCCGATCGTGCTCGTGTGGGGCCTCGGCGGCGACCACAACGACTTCCTGATGGTCTTCTGCATCGTGCTCGGCCTGTACCTGCTGCTGCTGGCACGTATGCGAATGGCCCAGGCGCGCGCGGCGGGCTGGGGCCTGCTGCTGCCACTCTCCCCCCAGCTGATCGGCGGTGGCGCCGCGTTCGTGCTAGCCGCCGGGATCAAGGCTTCCGGCGGCGTGCTGATACCGGTCGTGTTGGCCGGCCTGGCGCGCAACCGCCGCGCGCTCACGCAGGTCGTGCTGGGGATGGTGCTCAGCGCGGCGATCGTCGGCGCGGTGAGCCTCGCCGCGTTCGGCCTGCACGTGCCCGACCTCAGCACGCAGAGCCGCCTGGTCACGGGCGAGAGCATCCCCAACCTGATCGGCCTGGCGCTCGGCCTCGGCGGCGAGTCCGCAGGGCTGCACAAAGTGATGACCGTGCTGCTCGTGCTGTCGGTCCTCGGCTGCTGCTGGGTCGCATGGCACGCCCGTGCCGCGGAACAGCCGCAGCCGGAAGTGGATGCGTCCGGCGCGCAGCCCGCCGGGGACGGCGCGCGCGCCGCCCACACGGCACCAGCGGACCCCGCCGCGCGCGCGGGGGGTGCCGGAGCGGCGGGGGACGATGCGCGCGCCGTGGATGCCGGGCCGGCGGGGCTCTCCGCTCCGCCCGCTGACGCCGGGTCGGCCGCCCGCAGGATCGCCGCGCCGGGCAGCGTGGCGGCCGCGGAACGCACGATCGCGGCGTGCGGATGGGCGGGCGTGGCGCTGCTCGTGACGCTCAGCTGGGTGCTGCCTTGGTACGTGGTGTGGGTGCTGCCGATGGCAGCCCTGTCGGCGTCGCGGCGGCTGCGCGTGGCGGCGCTGATCCTCGGCGCGTATCTGATCGTGGCGTGGGCGCCGGCCTCGGGAAAGCTGTGGTCGGCGATCGGCTTCCATCCCGAACGTACGCCGCTGGGCATGCTGCACCAGCGCTACGTGCGCGAGCTGCTCAACTAGCTCTAGTCGCCGGGCTGCGGCGGGCGCCGCTCGCGCTTGCGCTCGCCTGCGCGCCGCTTCTCGGCCAGACGCCGCTCGCGTGACCCCGCGGTCGGCCTCGTTGCGCGGCGGCTGCGCGGCACGGCGAGCGCTGCGGCGAGGCGCTCCGCGAGCCGCTGCAGCGCGAGTTGGCGATTGCGCGCCTGCGAGCGCTCGTCCTGGGCGACCGCGACGACGCGCTCGCCCGCACGCTCGAGCAGCCGCCGGCGCTGCGCGTCGCTGAGCGCCTGCGACGCGTTCACGTCGAAGATCGCTTCGACCCGCGAGGCGGTCACATTCGCGTGCTGGCCGCCGGGACCCGAGGAGCGGCTGGTGCGCAGCGTGATCTCCGACAGCGGGATCGCCAGCCGCGGCGTCACCCGCAGCAGCGCGGCGGAGCGCTCGGCGTCCGCCACCGGGTCTACCCGGCCGGCTCGCTCGGCCGCAGCTCGTGCAGCGCGCGCACGCGCTCCTGCTCGCCCTCCGGCACGCGCCCGTCGCGGCCCACGTAGCCGTCCTTGCCGCCCGCGACCACGTAGATCGCGTCGACCTCGCCGCTGTTGCGCAGCTGACGCGGGGTAGCCGCGTCGACGCGCGCGAAGGAGCCTTCTCGCAGCTCGTGCACGCTGCCGTCGCCGAACTCGATCTCCACCGCGCCGCGGTGCACGAAGTACAGCTCCTGCTGCTCGTCGTGGTAGTGGAAGCCGGTTGCGATCCCCGGCGGCATCACGATCGCGTTCACGCCGAACGCCGTCACGCCCAGCCCCGCGCGCACCTTGCGGAAGCCCGGGCCGCTGCCGAGGTCGTCGAGATTGCCGACCGCATATCCCTCGCCGCTGCGCACCTGCTCGTACTCGGTAGAACCGGCCATGCTGCCTCCTTCTCAGTGATCCGCGACCGTGCCGCCCTCCGGCGAGAGCGGCCGCCCCTCCTCGGCCCAGCGCTTCAGGCCTCCGGCCATTGAGTATGCCTCGTAGCCGGCCGCGCGGAACGCCTGCATCGCCATCAGCGAACGCGAGCCGACGCGGCAGTAGAACACGACGGGGCGCTCGCGGTCGATGCGCGCCGCCTCGCTGGTCAGCACGACCAGCTCGATCAGCGGCGTGCCGGCGATGTGCCCGGCCTCGTGCTCGTAGCGCTCGCGCACGTCGATCACCTGCGGAGCCGGGTCCTCGCCCATCCACTGCTCCACGCGCGCCGGGTCCAGCTGCTCACCGTCGCTCACAACGCGAGCGTAGCGGGCACGACACGCCGGCCGGCGCCGGGGCACGACGCCAGCCGGCCTGTCAGCGCAACGATCAGTAGGCGGGCGGCGGGGGCTCGCGGTACGGGTCGTGTTCGACGACCCGACCGCGCGGTCGCCACGCGAGCATGTAGAAGATCGACAGCACCAAGCCGACGATGCCGACGATGATCAGGATCAGCCCGACTGTCTGTATGGAGATGCCGGACACGGTTGTCGTGACCGCCCAGCGAAGAATCGCGCCGACGGCGATCAGGAATATCGAAGTTCCAAGGGGCATAACAGAGCGCTACCCCGACCCTCTCCGGGACAAACCGCGATCGACAGGGGACCGACCGGGTGCTCCGGCCGCGCCGGCCCGCCGGCCCAGACCGCTCGGCGGCGCGCCGGGCGCAGCCCCGGCGGCGCCCCATCAATAGGATCTGCCCGCGATGCAGGCTGTCAGCGACGTCTACACGATTCCGCAGGAGCATCTGGACTTCTGCGCCACGATCGGACAGATCGCGCGCGAGAAGATCGCGCCGCGCTCGGCGGAGATCGACGAGAAGGCCGAATACCCCTGGGACGTGCGCCGGCTGCTGGCCGAGCAGGACATCCTCGGCCTGCCCTTCCCGACGGAGTACGGCGGCACAGGCACCGGCACGCTGATGCTGAACATGGCGGTCGAGGAGATCGCCAAGGTCGACGCCTCCTGCGCGCTGATCCTGATGGTCCAGGAGCTTGGCACCCTGCCGATCCAGCTGTACGGCAGCGACGAGCTGAAGGAGCGCATCCTGCCGCGCTGCGCCACCGGCGAGTGGTCGCCTGCGTTCGCGCTGTCGGAGCCCGAGGCCGGCTCGGATCCTGCCGGCATGAAGACCACAGCGGTGCTGGACGGCGATGAGTGGGTGATCAGCGGCACGAAGAACTGGATCTCGAATCTGGGCATCGCGGACTTCTACATCTGCTTCGCCGTGACCGACCGCGAGCAGCGCCGCATGACGGCGTTCGTGGTCGAGGCGGACCGGCCCGGCTTCAGCGTGGGCAAGCTCGAGCACAAGCTCGGCATCCGCGCGTCGCCGACCGGACAGCCGATCTTCGAGGACGTGCGCGTGCCGCAGCAGAATGTGATCGGAGAGGTCGGAAGAGGCCTTTCGGTGGCGCTCGGCACGCTCGAGCGCACCCGCCTCGGTGCGGCCGCGCAGGCCGTCGGCATTGCCCAGGGCGCCACCGACTACGCCGTCGGCTACGCCAAGGAGCGGCGCCAGTTCGGCCGCCCGATCAACGAGTTCCAGGGCATCAGCTTCAAGCTCGCCGACATGGAGACACGCACCGCCGCCGCGCGGGAGCTGCTCTACAAGGCCTGTGCGATGGCCGACCAGGGCCACGCCGACCGCGCCAAGTACTCCTCGATGGCCAAGGTCTTCTGCTCGGACGCGGCGATGGCCGTCACGGTCGAGGCGGTGCAGGTGCTCGGCGGCTACGGCTACGTCAAGGAGTACCCGGTCGAGCGCATGATGCGCGACGCCAAGATCACGCAGATCTACGAGGGCACCAACGAGATCCAGCGCCTCGTGATCTCGCGCGCGCTGAGCTGAGCGGCAAGGCGCGCCGCGGCGGCGCGCCATAGGTCCAGTATTGGACGGAACTCGCGGCGCAATTCTGGGACGCTGCCGGTAGAGGGGTCCCGGCACGTGCGCTTGACATCATTTTCCACCGCCCGTAGGCTCTGCTGTCGTGTAGCGTGGAGGGGCCGGGCGCACGGGCAGGGGGTTCCAATCTGGCAAGGGGGCAGGCAGCCGCGTAGGCCAGCGCACAACCTCATGGGTGCGCGGGTCGACCTGCGGGGCCAACGCCACGGCAGCTCGCGCCGTGGGCGATTGCGTCACGATCCGTCAGGGGGTTCGAGATGAGCGCAGTTGAGGGTCACACCAGCATCGGCGGACGGCCGGAGTACCTGCGGCGCCCACCGCGCGAGACGCAGCTGCGCAGCGCGCACCGCGGGAGCGCCCAGTGGCAAACGAGCGCCTTCGCGCGGCGCAACGTGAGCACGTTGCTCGCGCTGCTCGTCCTCTCGGTTTGTGCCGCGGCGGTACTGCTCCACGCCCCGGCCCGGCCGGTCCCCTCGATCCACCGGCACGCGCCGCTCGCCTCGCGCGGGCTCTTGAGCCTCCCCGGCGCGCTTCGCGGCCCCGCATCGCAGACCCTCGGCGCTCAGGATCCCGCCTACCACGCGGTCACCGTGCCGGGGGGGCTTCGCATCGTCAACCCCGCACAGCGTTTGAGCGCGAGATTCGAAGCCTCAGGCGTACGTGTGCACGCCGGCAAGCTCGGCCTCGGCTTGACGCTCGCCCGTGCGGGCTACGGAAGCAGACTGGCCACGGTGGGCGCGGCCACACCTGCGGCTCGCGCGAATCGGATCACATATGACCGCGGCTGGATCGAGGAGTGGTACACGAACGGCCCGGTGGGGCTCGAGCAGGGCTTCACCATCCCGCGTGGCCCCGGCGGCGCCGCCCGAGGCCCGCTCCAGCTCGCCCTGTCGCTCTCCGGCGGCGCACGCGCCACCGGGCTCCCCGGCGGCGAGGGCATCCGCTTCAGCGCCCGGCACGCGTCGCTCGTCTACGGCGCTCCCAGTGCGAAGGATGCCCTGGGTCATCCCCTACGCAGTTGGCTGCAGCTCCAGGCCGGACAGGTGCTCCTTCACGTCGATACGCGCCGCGCGGTATATCCCGTGCGGATCGACCCGTTCATCCAGCAGGGCTCCAAGATGACCGCGGGGGAGATCGGGGCAGGTCAATTCGGCGTGAGTGTGGCCCTGTCGGCGGACGGGAACACGGCCTTGGTCGGCGCATCCAACGACAACGGCGGCATTGGCGCCGTTTGGGTGTTCGTCCGCTCGGGCGGCGCCTGGGCGGAGCAGGGCGAAAAGCTCACGGGCGCAGAAGAGACGGGCAAAGGGGAGTTCGGCTCGAGCGTTGCCCTCGCCGCGGAAGGCAACACGGCCGTGATCGCCGGCTGGAAAGACAACGGGGACAGGGGCGCCGCCTGGGTGTTCACCCGCTCCAACGGGGTCTGGTCCCAGCAGGGCTCGAAGATCACTCCTACCGGAGAGTCAGGGGCAGGTAAATTCGGCGTTTCCGTGGCGGTGTCCTCGGAAGGCGATACGGCGCTGATCGGTGGACACGTGGACAACAACTTCCTGGGGGCCGTGTGGGTCTTCACCCGCTCCGGCGGAGTCTGGTCCCAGCAGGGCGAAAAGCTCACGGGCAGCGGGGAGGTGGGCAAAGGCGGCTTCGGTCAGAGCGTGGCGCTGTCCTCGGATGGCAACACGGCGCTGGTGGGCGCCTATCACGACAACAACTTCCTGGGGGCTGCGTGGGTCTTCACGCGTTCCGCTGGAGTGTGGTCCCAGCAGGGCGAAAAGCTCACGGGTGGCGGCGAAGAGGAAGGTCAAGCGTGGCTGGGCAACGCCGTCGCGCTGTCCTCGGATGGCAACACGGCGCTGATAGGCGGCTACCACGACAACGGCGAACTCGGCGCGGCGTGGGTCTTCACCCGCTCGGCCGGTGTCTGGTCTCAGCAGGGAAAAAAGCTCACCGGCGGCGAAGAGTCAGCCGGGGGGACCTTCGCAACCAGCGTGGCTCTGTCCGCGGACGGCAATACGGCGCTGATGGGCGGCTACAATGACAGCGTCGAAAAAGGCGCTGCCTGGGTCTTCCTCCGC
>DASWSH010000003.1:0-7107 GCA_036402735.1 Solirubrobacteraceae bacterium
GGGCCGTCTGACAGCCTCGTCCACACGACGCCGACGCGCGCGGTGGCGGCTGGACGGTGGTCGGCGGCGCGGCGCGCCGGCTCGAGCTCTTGAGGAGGCGCTCGGCGGCCGTGCAGTACCCGTCGTCATGTCCCTGCGCGGCGCTCGGGTCGCGCGAGAGGCCGCGGCCGGAACCGCGCCTCTCCTGGTTGCTACGCCGGAGGCACCGGTGATCCGCGGTCAGCGATGACGGCGGTTCCGCTCGTCATCCTGCTTGTCGTCGTCCTTCTTGGCGTCGTCCTTCTTGGCGTCGTCCTTCTTGTCATCGGGCTTCTTGTGCTCGTCGTCGTGGGCCTTGCGGCGCTGCTCGTCCTGCTGGCGCTTCTGGTCCTGCTCGGCCCGCTGGCGCTGCTCGTCCTGCTGGCGCTTCTGGTCGTCGGCCGCCTTGCGCTTCTGGTCATCGTCGGCGCGCCGGCGCTGCTCGTCCTGCTGCCGCTTCTGGTCCTGCTCCGCCCGCTGGCGCTGCTCGTCCTGCTGCCGCTTCTGGTCCTCGGCCGCCTTGCGCCGCTGGTCATCGTCGGCGCGACGGCGCTGCTCGTCCTGCTGGCGCTTCTGGTCCTGCTCCGCCCGCTGGCGCTGCTCTTGCTCGGCCCGCTGCCGCTGCTCCTGCTCGGCGCGCTGCCGCTGGTCGCCCTGCTGGCGGCGCTGGTCCTCCTCGGCCCGGCGCCGCTGCTCGTCCTGCAGCCGGCGCTGATCCTGCTCGGCGCGCTGCCGCTGCTCGTCCTGTTGCCGGCGCTGGTCCTGCTCGGCGCGCTGCCGCTGCTCCTGCTCGGCCCGCTGGCGCTGCTCCTGCTCGGCCCGCTGGCGCTGGTCGCCCTGCTGGCGGCGCTGGTCCTCCTCGGCTCGGCGCCGCTGCTCGTCCTGCTGGCGGCGCTGGTCCTGGTCACCGTGCCGGCGCTGCTCCTCCTGCTGCCGGCGCTGCTCGTCGGCGAGCCGGCGCTGCTCCTCGCCGCGCTTGCGCTCGAGCTCCTGGGCCTGGCGCTGGCGCTCGGTCTCGATCCGCTTCTGCTCGGCGTCCTGCCGGCGGCGCTGCTCGTCATCGCGGCGGCGCTGGTCCTCGGCCAGCTTGCGCTGCTGGTCGTCGAGCCGGCGGCGCTCGGCCTCGACCCGGCGGCGCTCGCCCTCGTTGGCGGCGCGCTGGCGCTGCTCGTCGAGCTGGTGGCGCTCGCCCTCGATCCGGCGCTGCTCGTCCTGCTGGTGACGGCGCTCGCCCTCGAGCTTGCGATGCTCCTCGGCGAGCCGGCGCTGCTCGTCTTCCTGCCGGTGCTGCCGGCCTTCGAGATCGCGGCGGATCTGCTCGTCGTGGTGGCGGCGCTCGTCCCACTCGCGCTGGTGCGTGCGGGCGCGGGCCTCGGCGTCGCGCCGACGCTGCTCGTCGAACCGGCCGATCCGGTCGAGATCGACCCGCTCGCGGCGGACCTCGACGCGGTTGCGGCGCAGCCAGTCTTCGTCGGGGCCGAGCACCCAGGTGTGGTTGTGGCGATCGCGCCCGAAGCGCCGCACCGTCCAGCTCGTGCTCAGGTACGGGCGGATGTTGCCGCGGATCACGTAGCGCGGCGTGTCGGGCGCGAACAGGTTCGCGACCGGTACGAACCGCCAGTGGTCCTCGGGGAAGTACGCGTCGTCGCTGTAGCCGGCCGGCGCCCAGCCGACGTAGCCGTCGCCCTGCCGCCATTGCACCCAGGCCGGGCCCCACGTCGTGTCGGGGCGCCACACCCAGCGATTCGCCCAGACCCAGCGGCCGTAGTGATCGGTCGCCCAGCCGAACGGATCATTGGATATCCACGTGAAGCCGTACTCGGTATTGCTCCAGTGGCCATTGGTGTACGGTACGTACGACGGATCGCTCGGCGCGAACACCCAGCCGTACGACGGATCGTCGTACCAGGTGCCGTACGGCGACAGCTGATCGTAGAACACGTCGACCGACGGCACGTCGCTGCCGGCAACCTCGACGTTGACATCGCTGTACACCGGATCGCTGTAGGTCGGCGGCGGCGGCTCGGCCGGCTGGGGCGGCGGCGGTGGCTGCCCCGGCGGCGCCTCGTACGGCTGCCCCGGCGCCGGCTCGGCCGGCGGCGGCTCTTGCTGCGCGGTCTGCGCCGGCGGCGGCTGGTAATACTGTGGCGGCGGGTTGTTCGCGGGCACGATACAACCGGCGAGCACCAGCGTGCTCAGCCACGTTCTCGTTTGCATGGGCATGGCGAGACCTTTCATGGACCGGAGAAGTGGACGGCGTACCTCCGGGCGCATTCACCACCATAAACGCGAGGTCGTGTCGCGGACCAGTGTGTCGGGGCACAATGCCCCGCGTGTCTGAACGGCACACGCACTTGTCGTCACACCTGAGATTTCGCAGCGTGAGGTAGCGCTAGGCTCTGGCGATGCAAAGTTTGCGTCTCGTTGAAGTGCACCGCGGCGCCAATCAGATCGTCGCCAGCTGCGCGCTCGACGATCTGCGGTTCCACGTGACGGTGTGGTACGAGGACGTCGACCTGACCGCGCTGGCGCGCCGGTTCGGCGACGAGGCGATCGAGCGCATCGCCGTGCACATCGCCCTGTTCCAGCTCAACGCCGCGTGCAGCCTGCGGCCCGCCGTCATCGAGCTCGGCCGCTATGCGAAGTACCTGACCGAAGATCTGGTGCAGCTGTGGCGTACCGTGTTTCACCACGTCTGGGCGCAGTGGCGCTACGAGCACGATCTGCCGGCGTACGACGGCCCGCGGTTCGTCGATCCGGTCGCGCCCGCGCCCGCGCCGATCCGCGCGCCGGCCGGGCCGGTCGAGATGCTCGCGTTCTGCGGCGGCGGCAAGGACAGCCTGGTCGCGCTCAAGCTGCTCGAGCGCGCCGGCCTGCCGTTCGCGACCCTGGGCTACGCGCACTCGATCTACGGCCCCGCCGAGCCCCAGCACGCGCTGCTCGATCGCATCGCCGGCCAGACCGCGCGGACGCGCGCCGAGCGCCAGTGGGTGATCGACGATCTGCTCGACGCGCCCATCGCCCGGCTTCGCCCCGGCCTCGGCGTCAAGTACATCCTCGCGGCCGAGACCCCGGCGTCGGTGTTCGCGACCGTGCCGCTCGCCCTCGCGCGCGGCTACCGCGGCCTGGTCGTCGCGCACGAGGCCAGCGCCAACACCGGCAACCTCGAGTGGAACGGCGAGGTCGTCAACCACCAGTGGGGCAAGGGCTGGGACGCCGAGCAGCTGCTCGACGGTTACCTGCGCCGCGCGCTGGTCGCCGAGCTGCGCTACTTCAGCGTGCTGCAGCCGGTGCACGACGAGGTGATCTTCGAGCTGCTGACGCGCGACGCGGCGCTCGCCGCGCTCACCCACTCCTGCAACCTGAAGAAGCCGTGGTGCGGCGCCTGCGCCAAGTGCGCCTACGTCTGGCTGCAGTTCGCGGCGCACCTGCCGCCCGACGTCGTGCACGCGACGTTCGGCGCGGACCTCGGCGAGCGCGCCGACAACGAGCGCTGGTTCCGCGAGATGCTGGGCCTGGCCGAGCACACGCCGTTCGAGTGCGTCGGCAGCGCCCCCGAGGCCCGGCTCGCCCTCAGCCTCGCCCGCGCGCGCGGCTTCGGCGGCCCCAGGCTCGCCGGCTACGCCGCCGCGGTCGGCCCCGTCGACGTCGCCGCGCTGGCCGCGCCGCTGCTCCAGGTCGGCACCTTGCACGGCATGCCCGCCCACGTCGCCGCTGGCGTGATGCCCCAGCTCACCGCCGCCGCCGCCGCCGCGCGCGACCGGATCGCCCGGCTTCGCTGACCCCGGGGCAGCGAGCCGCCGGTGCGCGATGGCCTTCGTCAGCCGCGCGGTCGCTTGGCCGCCGCCGGCACGCCGCTGCGCCGCGCGGTCTCGGCGGCGCGGCGGATCGCGCAGCCCTCGAGGTGATCGTTGACCAGCCCCATCGCCTGCATGAACGCGTACACCGTGGTCGGCCCGACGAACGTCCAGCCGCGGCGCTTGAGGTCCTTCGACAGCGCGACCGAGCCTGGCGTCTGCGTCATCGCGCGCAGCGCGTCGCGTGTCACCCGCGCCGGCCGCTCGCCCGCCGCCGGGACGAAGCCCCACACGTACGCCGCAAGCGAGCCGTGCTCGGCGATCAGCTCGAGCGCGCGCGCCGCGTTGTTGATCGTCGACTCGATCTTGCCGCGGTGCCGGACGATCCCGGCGTCGGCGAGCAGCCGGCTCACGTCGCGCGCGCCGAACCGCGCGACCTTCGCCGGGTCGAAGCCCGCGAACGCCGCGCGGAACGCCTCGCGCTTGCGCAGGATCGTGAGCCACGACAGCCCGGCCTGGAAGCCCTCGAGGCATAGCTTCTCGAACAGCCGGCGATCGTCGGTGACGGGGAAGCCCCACTCGCGGTCGTGATACTCGACGTAGTCCGGCGTCGACACGCCCCAGAAGCAGCGCGGCTTGCCATCGGGCCCCGGCGCAAGGCCATCCGCTAGCACCTTGGTCATTGGGACCACGCTAGCAGACACCGCGCGCCGCGCGGCGTTCCGGTGCACGGCATGGCTCGCTCAGCGCCCGCATCGTGTGCCTGTCGAGGGAGCGGTTCATGAACGAGTACATGCAGGCGAGTCGCACCGCGCAGATCCACGACCTCCGCCACAAGTACCGCTCCGAGGCGAGACCGCGTGATCGACGGGACGTGGCGGCCGAGCAGCGCGGGCATCTCGACGGCCTCGCTGTCCCGGCCGGAGCGCGCGTGATCGAAGGAGCCGTACTTGCGGAAAGCAGAGCCCAGCGAGATCGGCCGGCGCCCGTCCCGGCTGGGACGGATGATCTACGGACCTGCACCGGTGCGCGCTGCGACGACTCCGCCCTCCTGATTCGACCAAAATGGCAAACATCGTAAATAGGATATCAATTGTGATTTCGGCTTGACAACTTCGCCCGCCGCCGCGCGGCGCGATCGGGCAAGACTGTCTGGTTTGCGGGTCAGCGGCCATGGCTTGCGATCTGCGCGCGCGAATCGCGCGACGGGTCGAAATCGCGCTCCGGGTCGGTTTTGGCTCGGCAGATCGCAGGACAACGAGCCGAAATCTGGCGTGGTAGAAGGTCGTGCGCGCGAGGGAAGGCCGTGCGCGAAAGGACGTGGATCATGTTGCTGCAGAGCTCCCGTGAGATCGACGAAGGACACGAGATCCCACCGACGCAACGTGGGCCTGTCGAATGGCAGGAGATCGACCGTCGGCTGCGCGAGTACGCGCGACACCGCGCGTCGCTGGACGCCGCCGAGTTGTTCGATCTGGTCAGGGCCGAGCGACTCAAGATCTATTTTCTATTCGGCTTCGTCAGCCTGTACGAGTACATGGAGCGTGTGCTCGGATACGGACCGCACGCGGCGCGCGAGCGGATGCGCGTCGCACGCGCGTTGACCACGCTACCTGAGACCGCGACTGCCCTCGCACGCGGCGCGCTGACCTACTCGGCGGTTCGCGAGCTGACGCGGGTCGCCACGGCCGAGACCGAGGCAGAGTGGTTGACGCGCGCCGAGGACCTCACCGTCGGGGAGATCGAGCGCCTGGTCGTCGGCCACGAGCCGGGCGATCTTCCCGACGACCCGACCATGCCGGACCTGCGCCCCCGGGTGGTGCGGCTCGAACTGCCTCCCGAGATCTACGCACTGTGGCGCGAGGCGCGCATGGTCGTGGCGACCGAGCGCGGGTCCGAGATCGGCGATGCCGACTTCGTCGAGAGCCTGTGCCGCGGCGTGATCGCGCCGGGCTCCGGTGTCGCGGGCCCGGCCCACCAGATCGCCTACCAGCAGTGTCCCGACTGCCGGCGTGCCACCCAGAACGGCGGCGGCCGCGAGATCGACGTCGGCGCCGAGGCGTTCGAGCGCGCCGCGTGCGACGCGAAGATCCTTGGCTCGCTCGACGCGGCCACGCCGGAGCGAGCGACTGCGTCCGTGACCCCGCGGCTTCGCGAGCAGGTGTTCGCGCGCGATCATCACCGCTGCACGGTGCCGGGCTGCCGGTCGGCGCGTAATCTGGACGTTCACCACATCATCGAGCAGGCCAAAGGGGGCCCGCACGAGCTATGGAATCTATGCCTCCTGTGTTCAGGCCACCATTCCGCACTCCACGCCGGGCTGTTGGCGCTCCAAGGCGAGGCGCCGTATGACCTGGCGTTTCGCTGGGTGTACCGCCCACCGCTGCCGATCGGGCTGGACCCCGTCGCGCGCGACGCCATGATCAGGCAGCGGATCGAGGAGATCTTCACGGAGCTCGAGCCGGCGTCGCCGGTAGACGCGCCGGAGATCGGGCGTCCCAGCCGGGACAGCGAGGCCGTCGAGATGACCGGGCCCCCGAAGTCGGCGCCGCGCCGCTGCTTCCCACCGGGACGCCGAGGCAGTTGAGAGGGACCACGCTTGCCGCCGCGCGGCGCGTATTCGCAGATCACAGCCGGACAGGACCTCGAGATGCCCCGCTGATTTCTCGGGCACGGCTCAGGCGATCACCGCGCGTCCCGGCCGGGACAGCGAGCTGTCGCCTGCCCCGACTCCCGTACCGGCACCGCTCAGGCGACCACGCGCGTCCCAGCCGGGACAGCGAGGCGGTCGAGATGACCAGGCCCCCGAAGGCGGCGCCGCGCCAGTGGTTCCTACCCGGACGGACGCCGAGGCAGTTGAAAGGGGGCCACGCTTGCCACCGCCCGGCCCGTGTTCGCAGATCACAGCCGGACACGATCTCGAGATACCCCGGCTGACTTCTCGGGCACGGCTCGCGTGATCACCGCGCGGCCCAGCCGGGACAGCGAGCTGTCGCCTGCCCCGGCTCCCGGACCGGCACCGCTCAGGCGGCCACGCGCGCCCAGCCGGACAGCGAACCCGTCGCCACCCCCGGCTCGTCTACCGGCACCGCTCAGGCGACCACGTGCCATCACAAGGCGGATGCAGCAGCACGGGACGGCTCACAGAATAATCCGGGCTTCGTCGGGTTCCCGGAACCAGTTGCGCCGCTCCAGCTCCTTCAGGATCGACGGGTACGAGGTGAAGTCGAGGTTCGAGAACCGCTGTGCGGCGACGAGCGCGGCCACCAGCGGTCCCGGCCGGTGCCGTCGG
>DASWSH010000004.1:0-12013 GCA_036402735.1 Solirubrobacteraceae bacterium
TCAGCAGCATGCTCAGCGTTCCGGTTGAGGATTTCGCCTTCGGTGTCCACTTGTACTTCGCGGGCCCGGTTGCCGTTTCGCCTGCTTCTTCCAGCGCCGTGCACGAGACCGGAGCGGCTGTGGTCAGGGTCGCGGTGTAATGGATTTCGGTGAACTCCCCGGTACACCCGGCCAACGTGCCTTTGATCCGCACGTTCTGGACCGCCGGTGTGTCTGTCAGGCCCGGCGAGAGCTTGATCGTTCCTGTGCTGGTGGTGCAGGTCGAGCTGTAGAGTCCGACGACGTTCACGCGTGTCGTTCTCTCAAGGGTTGTGCCGTTACCGAGCTGGCCGTTGCTGTTGTAGCCCCAGCACTTGACCGAGCCGACCGTCAGCGCGCATGTGTGATCGCCGCCTGCGCTGATCGCCAAAACGCCGCTGCTCAGGCCAAACACGGGCGCCGGCGACGTTTTGGTGCTCACTGTTCCGTCACCCAGTTCGCCTCGGCCGTTCGCGCCCCAGCACTTCATCGCCCCGCTGCTCGTGAGCGCGCACGTGTGATCGAGGCCGGCGCTGATCGCTGTGACGCCGCTGCTCAGGCCGTTCACAGGGACCGGCGTCGTTTTCTCCATGGTCGTACCGTCGCCGAGTTGGCCGACTTCGTTCTGGCCCCAGCACTCCGCGGCGCCGGCGCTGGTCAGCGCGCACGTGTGAAAGCCGTCCGCCGTGATCGCGCTGATGCCGCTGCCCAGGCCACTCACCGGAACCGGCGCCGTTTTCTTCGTGGTCGTGCCGTCACCGATTTGACCGTGCGTGTTTTCGCCCCAGCACTCCACCGCCCCGGCGCTGGTCAAGGCGCACGTGTAATTCCGGCCGACGCTGACGGCAGTGACGCCGCTGCCGAGGCCAGTGACAGGGACCGGGGATAGTTTCTCTTTGGTGGTACCGTCACCGACCTGGCCGTACTCATTGGAGCCCCAGCACTCCACCGCGCCGGCGCTCGTCACCGCGCAGGTGTGACCGCCGGTGGCGCTGATCGCTGTGACGCCGCTGCTCAGCCCGGTGACGGCGACCGGGGTTGTTTTTCCCATGCTGGTGCCGTCGCCGACCTGACCCCAGAAGTTTGTGCCCCAGCACTCCACCCCGCCGACGCTGGTCAGAGCGCAAGTGTGACCTTCGCCTGCGCTGATCGCCGCGACGCCACTGCCCAGCCCGGTGACGGCGACCGGTGTCGTTCTGTTCATGGTCGTGCCATCGCCCAGTTCGCCGCTGAGGTTGTCGCCCCAGCACTCCGCCGCCCCTGCCCTCGTAAGGGCGCACGTGTGATGCTCGCCCGCGCTGATCGCGCTGCTCGCCGTCGCAGATGCCGAGGCCGGCGCCGCCAGAGCCGCGCACGCGACACCTGCCAGCAGGCGCAACAGTGCGCCCCGCGCAGCATGGACTCGCGCGGCTACGCCGTCCTCGCCACCAGCACCCCGAAATGAGCAAACGTGCCGCATCCCCATCGCTTCTCCCTCACGCCCCGCAAACCGCGCTCGTCAACCCGACCGAGGGAACGTACCACACGCCACAATCATTTCTGCTCGTTATGAGGCTCCTAGGAGGCTCCGAGGAGGCTCCTAGGAGTCTTGTGCCGTAGATCAGCTCAGTTGTTCGGTTCGCCCAGCGCCCTGCCGCCGGTCTGCACGGCGTAGCCGGTGTAGGTTTCTTCGCCGCCCAGGGTCGGGCTGTCATGGGAGTAGGCGATGTGCGCCCAGCCGTTGCTGTCGGTGTCGACACCGAAGTCGTCGAACAGCTGCCTGCCGGACGTGCATTCGATCCCGCCCTCGCACACTTCGCCCTTGTGGACGGCGACGATCTGCTTCGGCTTGCCCCAGCCGCTCGGCTTGCCCGAGGGGTTCTGAGCGAAGTCCACGTAGAACGTCTGGTTCGTCGTGGTGGGCGCGCCGTAGTAGACGAGGTCCACGCCCGCCGAGGTCGCCGCCAGCCAGGGGAAGATCGCCTGCGCGGAGCCCTTGCTGATGACCCTCGAGCACCTCCACGTCTGCCCATGGTCGGTCGATACCGCCGTTCGGATGACGTGGTCGTCCGACCACGCGTACCAGACATCGCCGGCGGGGCCGACCGAAACGTTCGGGAAGTTGTGGTCGAGATCAGTGGAGGCGGAGGCGACGCTGCACGGAATCGGCTGGTCGCTCCATGTGTGTCCGCCGTCGGCCGACACGGCGAGGAATGCCTCGTTGTTGTGTTCGCCGCTCGCACTCGACGGCGCCACGAACGACTGGTAGGCGTAGAAGTTGCCGGCGCCGGGCGGCAGGTTGCGATGGTCGATCACGATGTTGCCGAGCTCGTTGTGCTGTTCCTTGTAGTCCCCGAGCGGAATCGCCGTCGCGACTTTGACGTACGTCTGCCCTTCGTCGTCGGAGCGCAGCACTTCGATGTTGTTGGTCGCGATCTGGTGGAACGTGAGCAGCGAGGTTTTCGCGCCGAACGCGGCGATCCACTCGCGATCGTCGACCGGCAGGCCCGCCTGCACGGGGCTCTGGCTGAACGTCGTCGCATTGTCCTTCGAGGTGGCCACGTTGACCGAGGCCAGGTTCAGGCTCGACACGTAGAGGTTGTAGTTGCCGGCGGCGTTCGGTTCGTTCGCGATCGCCACGTCGATGTCCCCACCGCTCGCGCCTTTGCCGGCGACGCCGTTGGGCTGGCCTCGGAACTCGAGGCCACAGCCGTTCGCGCCTCTGCCGCCGAGCGCTCCGAGGCCGCGCCAAAGCTCGCTGCCGCTGCCCACGCCGAGCTCCGAGCCGAGGAACACGTCGTTCGCGCGCGACACGTGGATCGCGGGCTCGCCCGCCGCGTTTTCGCCGCAGCCGCTCGCGCCGACGGTCGCCGATTGCAGCTCGCCGAAGGAGAAATGCGCCGCTTCTTCTGCCGCATCCGCGCCGGCGCACAGACCCAGCACCGCCGAGACCGTGACAATGACCGCAAATAGGCTCAGGCGGATACGACGAATCCCAAAAAACATCACAACTCCTTTGCGCACTGCCGCTCGGGGCACGGGTAGAGCTACCGCATGGACGATGTCCTGCTACCCGTGCAGCTCTGGAGCCAAGCGCCGAAGGCGCTGTTCCGGTGGGTCGCGCCGCACCCGCAGTGGCGGCCGACCCCGCACGACGAAGGGCCTGATGACTGGGAGCAACTGGTCGGCTCGCTGCTCTACGAGCTGCCCGAGGTGGCGGTGCTGATCGACCCGCTGCTGCCGGCGGTCGGCCGCGAGCGCTTCCTGGCCTGGCTCGACGAGCGCATCGGCGCGCGCCGCGTCAGCATCCTCACGACGATCCGCTGGCACCGCCGCGATCGCGACGAGCTTGCCGGCCGCTACAGGCGCGCCGGCGGGCCAGCCTGGAACGCAGTGCCGCACGGCGTCGTGCCGAAGCCGCTGCGCGGAGCGGGGGAGACGCTGTACTGGCTGGCGGACGCGAAGTCGCTCGTAGCCGGCGATCGCCTGCTCGGCGACGGTCGCGGTGGTTTGCGGCTGTGTCCGGACAGCTGGCTGCGCGAAGCTTCCGTCGACCGCCGCGGGCTGGCGCGTCTGATGCGCCCGCTGCTGGAGCTGCCGATCGAGAGGGTGCTCGTGTCGCATGGCGAACCTGTTCTGCATGACGGAAGAGCAGCGCTGGCACACGCGATCCGGGAGGCCGAGGGCGGCTGACGCGCACGCCGCCTCGTCGCCCGTCAGCTGAGCCGCTGCAGCAGCTGCAGCGACTGGCCCCAGCAGGTCTGGGGGACCGTCCACAGGTGGAGCGTGCCGCCCAGATCGACCGGCGCGGCGAGCTCCTCACGCAGATCCGGGCCGGCGAAGCGCACACCTTCGCCACGCATGCGCGACTCGAGCGCCGCCAGGTCGGACACCTCATATGCGACGTGGTCGAGCGTCAGCTTCGCTGCTGCTCCCAGACGCCGCTCGAGCAGCTGCTCGTCGGTGAAGCTGAACAGCTCGACGTCGCCGTGAGGCGCGCCGAGATAGACGCCCTCCAGCGCGAACTGCGGACGCTCGAAGCGGCGCACGATCTCGACGCCGAAGCGCGCTGTGAAGCGCCGCAGCGCGTCCTCGAGGTCGCGCGCGAGGTAGCCGACGTGGTGGATGCTGCCAAGCATCTGCGCGCGAACCTACCATCGCCGCCGCTCGTTACGATCGCCGCCGTAAAGGCGGAGCCGGCGAAGAAGGAGATCGACATGCTGAGGGATTTCAAGACGTTCCTGCTCCGAGGCAACGTCGTCGACCTGGCGGTGGGGATCGTGATCGGCGCGGCGTTCAGCGCCGTCATCAAAGGACTCGTCGCGGACCTGCTCACGCCGATCATCGCCGCGATCATCGGCAAGCCCGACTTCTCCTCGCTCGCCTTCACGATCAACGGCAGCCACTTCCTCTACGGATCCTTCATCAACGACCTGATCTCTTTCGTGTCGGTCGCTGCGGCGCTGTTCTTCTTCGTCGTGCAGCCCGTCAATGCGCTGATGGCGCGACGGCGCACCGAGCCGGACGTGGCCTCGGAAACGGCGCCTTGCCCGCAGTGCCTCAGTGATGTGCCCAAGCTCGCGCGGAAGTGCGCCTTCTGTGGCTCCGCGCTGCAGCCGGCGCCCGCCGCGCCCGCCGGTTGAGCGCCTGACGGGGCGGCGAGCGCATACCGCGGGGGCGGGGGACCGGCCGGCGCGATGCGATGCCTTTTAGCCGCATCGACAGCGGGTACCCATGCCAGAGGCCCAGCCACCGAAGAAGGAGGAAGGACGATGCCGCCGCGAGGCGTCAAGAAAGGCACGAAGCGCGCGAGGCAGTACGAGCACGTCAAGGAGAGCGAGAAAAAAGAGGGACGCTCGACGAGGCGCGCCGAGGAGATCGCCGCGCGCACCGTCAACAAGGAACGCGCACGCAGCGGCGAATCGAGAAGCCGCTCGCGCACCTCCACGCGGGACGTCTCGGCCTCCAGCCGCGGTGGTAAACGTTCCGGCAAACCCGGCCCGCGCGGGCGCACGCGCGAACAGCTCTACAACGAGGCGCGCCAGCTCGGCGTCGAAGGGCGCTCGAAGATGAACAAGAGCCAGCTGCAGCGCGCAGTCGATCGCAAGAAGGCCTGAGCGGTGATCGGCGCGGCCGCAGCACACCGCGTGCCACCGGGTCCCGATCCGGCGCCGCCATTGCCCACACCGCCGGGGCCTACGCCGCCGGGGCCCGGCCCGGACCCGCTGCCGCCCCAGCCCGGCCCCGATCCTGTGCCGCCGGTGCCGCGCCCGGAGCCTGGGCCGCCGGTCCCGGACATCTGAAAGGCGACGCTTCCGTGGTAGGGTCGCGCGCCTCGCGGGATCGCGCGGTGGCGCGACCCGGTGGGGCGGCTGGGCCGCCGCAGCCTCGAGAGGGAAGGAGCGCAGCACGGTGAAGCTCGTGATCGGGATCGTGCGTCCGGAGAAGGCCAACGACGTGCTCGAGGCGCTGTACAGGGCCGAGGTGAGAGGCATCTCGATGAGCCGTGTGCAGGGACACGGAGGCGAGCTCGATCGCGTCGAGACCTATCGCGGCACGACCGTCAAGGTGGGCCTCGCCGAGAAGGTGCGCTTCGAGATAGCGGTCTCCGATGACTTCGTTGAGCGCGCCGTGCAGGCGCTCTGCGCCGGCGCTCGGACCGGCGAGGTGGGCGACGGCAAGATCTTCGTGCTCGGCCTCGAGCAGGCGGTGCGCATCCGCACCGGCGAGACCGATGAAGGCGCCGTGACGCCGGTGGGCGGCTGATGGCCGTCGCAGCCGCGGCATCGCGCGCGATCAGCGCGGGCGACACCGCGTGGATGCTCATCGCAACGGCGCTGGTGCTGATGATGACGCCGGCACTCGGCCTCTTCTACGCGGGTCTCGTCCGCTCGAAGAACACGCTCAACACCTTCATGATGTCCGTCGGTGCGATCGCGGTAGCCGGCCTCACATGGGCGCTGGTCGGCTACTCGCTCGCCGTCGACGGCCACGGCTCGCTGGTGGGCGGCCTCGGTCACGCGCTGCTGCACGGTGTGGGCTTCGCTCCGCGTGCCGGCACGGCGATCCCGCATCTGCTCTTCATGGCGTTCCAGGCGACGTTCTGCATCGTCACCACAGCGCTCGTCTCAGGCGCCGTCGTGGAGCGCATGCGCTTCGGCCCCTACCTTCTGTTCGCCGCGCTGTGGTCGGTGCTCGTCTACGCCGTGCTCGCTCATTGGGCGTTCGGCGGAGGGTGGCTGCAGGCGCATGGCACGCTCGACTTCGCCGGAGGCGTTCCGGTGGAGATGGGCTCCGGCTTCTCGGCGCTCGCGGCCGCGCTGGTGGTGGGAGCGCGCAAGGACTATGGACGCCAGGCGCTGCTTCCCCACAACGCCGTGTACGTGCTGCTGGGCGCGGGCCTGCTGTGGTTCGGCTGGTTCGGCTTCAACGGCGGCAGCGGCTTCTCAGCGGGACACTCGAGCGTGCTGGCGTTCACGAACACGCTGCTCTGCCCGATCTGCACGCTCGTCGTCTGGTTCCTGCTCGACTTGATCCGCGGGCGGCAGGTGACTGCGATCGGCGCCGCAACCGCAATCGTGGTCGGCTGCGTCGCGATCACGCCGGCGGGCGGCTATATCGCTCCGGGCTGGGCGTTGGCGCTGGGCGCCTTCGCCGCGCTGCCGAGCTACTCGATCATCGTGTGGCGCACGCGCACCCGCGTCGACGAGACGCTCGACGTGCTCGCCGCTCACGGCATCGCCGGGTTCACCGGGATCCTGTTCGTCGGCTTCGTCGCACAGCTTTCCTGGAACGGCGCTGCGAACGGCCTGCTGTACGGCGACGCCGCGCAGCTCGGCCACCAGGCGCTGGCAGCGGTCGTCGCGCCGGCCTACGCGTTCGCGGCCACCTTCCTGCTGCTCAAGGCGATCGCCAGGCTGGTGCCGCTGCGGACCACCGAGCATGAGGAGGCGATGGGAATGGACATCGTCCAGCACGGCGAGGAGGCCTACGCCTCCGGCGAGGGCGCGATCCTCGTGACGCCCGAGGCGGGCGTGGAGGCGCTCGTGCCTGTCAGGCCGTGATCGGGATGTGGCCCGGCTGCGCCGCGATCCGCTGCAGCCACGTCGCGATCGCCGGGTAGCGCTGCATCTCGAACCCCGCCTCGTGCGCGACGTGCGTGTATGCGTACAGCGCGATGTCGGCGATCGTGTAGCGCTCCGCGACGAGGTACTCGCGCGTGGCCAGGTGCCGCTCCATCGCGTCCAGCGCCGCGTAGCCGCCGTCGCGTCGCGACCCGATCTCCGCCTCGCCGGGGGGAGCGTCCGAGAACAGAACCCAGAAGCGCACGACCGCGATGTACGGCTCGTGGCTGTACTGCTCGAAGAACAGCCACTGCAGCACGCGCGCGCGTTCGAGCGGATCTGCCGGCAGCAGCTCGCTTCCCTCGGCCAGGTAGCAGAGGATCGCGTTCGACTCGGCCAGCGGCTCGCCGCTGTCGAGCACGAGCGTCGGCACGCGCAGCGCCGGGTTGAGCTCGCCGAGCAGCTCCAACCGTCCCGATCGGTCGACCACGTCCACCTCGCGCCGCTCGAAGGGTATGCCGCGCATGCTCAGCAGCAGGCGCACCTTGTAGCAGTTGCCCGACACCGGCGCGTCGTAGAGCAGCACCGCGGCTACGCGCGCGTGAGGATCAGCAGCGCGACACCCTCGCCGAGCACGCGTGAGTCCGCGAGCTTGAACCTCTTCTGCTCCGGCAGCGTCCCGAACAGGCGCTTGCCGTCCCCGAGCAGCACCGGGAAGATCATCAGTCGCAGCTCGTCCACGAGGTCGTGCTCGATCAGCGTCTGCGCGAGCTGAGCGCTCCCCGCCACCTGCAGCTCGCCGGCCGTGCGCTCCTTCAGGCTTCGCACCTCCTCGACAGGATCGCCGGCGAGCACCGTGGTGTTCGTCCAGCTCGGGTCCTGCAGGGTCTTCGACACGACGTACTTTGGCATCGAGTTGAACTTGTCAGCGAACTCGTTCTGCATCGAGGGCCATGCCGCCGCGAAGCCTTCGTAGGTGCGCCTGCCGAGCAGCAGCGCTTCGCTGTCGAACGTCTCCCGCAGCTTGAACTCGTCGCCGTCGGCGCCGCGGTCGAACGCGAACGACCACCCGCCGTGCTTGTAGCCCTCGGCACCGCCCGGGTCCTCGATCACGCCGTCGAGCGATACGAAATCGGTGATGAAGAGGCGGCCCACGGCGTGCACGATATTGCCCCCGTCCCGATCCGGCTCGTCCACCACGGCTGCGTGCGCAGAAATACGCAGCATGATTCGCGCGTGAGCCCAGATCGGAGGGGGTAGCTCCGGCGCATCCCCTCGTTCGGCTACACGATGATGTGCGAGCAGTCGCGTCCCGACCAGCTCGTCGCCGACCTCGTGGCCGCCGAGCGCGCCGGCTTCGACTTCTCGGTCATCTCCGACCACTACCAGCCCTGGCTCGCCTCGCAGGGCCACTCGCCCTACGCATGGTCCGTGCTCGGCGCGGCGGCGCAGGCGACCGAGCGGATCGGCCTGATGAGCTACGTGACATGTCCGATCCTGCGCTACCACCCGGTGGTCGTCGCGCAGAAGGCGGCGACCGTGCAGATCCTCTCGGGCGGGCGCTTCCGGCTCGGTCTCGGCGCCGGCGAGAGCCTCAACGAGCACGTCGTCGGCCGTGGCTGGCCGAGCGTCGGCACGCGCCACCGGATGCTCGAGGAGGCTGTGCAGATCATCGCCGCGCTGCTCGCCGGCGAGCGCTCGTTCAACTTCCACGGCCGCTACTTCGACGTCGACTCCGCGCGCCTGTGGGACCCGCCGGAGCGCGAGCTGCCGATCGGCATCGCGGTCTCGGGGCCGGACTCGTGCCGGCTGGCGGGCGCCCACGCCGACCTGATGATCGCCGTCGAGCCCAAGCGCGAGCTGAGCGAGATGTTCGACGCCGCGGGCGGCGCCGGTAAGCCGCGCGTCGGGCAGGTCGCCCTCAGCTACGACACCGATCGCGACGCCGCGATCGAGCGCGCGCACGAGCAGTTCCGCTGGTTCGGCCTCGGCTGGAAGGTCAACGCGGACCTGCCCAACCCCGAGGCCTTCGAGAGCGCCACCAGCTTCGTCACACCGCAGCAGGTCGCCGAGCAGATCCCGTGCGGCGCTGACGTGGAGGAGCACGTCGAGGCGATCCGGCCGTTCCTCGATGCGGATTTCGACGAGGTGGCACTCGTGCAGATCGGCGCAGAGATGCAGGCGCCGTTCATCGAGTGGGCCGAGCGCGAGCTGCTGCCCGCGCTGCGCGCGCTGTAGCTCAGCCGCGCCGCCTCAACGGGCGTGCGGCGGCGCCGAGACCGCATTCGTGCAGCCGCTCAGCTGCCGAGGCGGCGACTTCTTCCAGCGTGCTGCCCTGGTAGACCCATGCGGGGTTGTGTTTCACCACGTGCGCCAGCTCGAGCGCCCGTTCTGCCGCTTCGCTTTCGGGTGCCCTGCTGGGTGGACCGAACTGCGGCAGCGCCCGCTGCTGCGCGTTCTCCCCGCAGGCGAGCGTGATTCCTTCCAGCGCGGAGGCGACCCGGTTCGCGTACGCCGTCGGTGCCTGCGGCGGTTGCGCGCCGCAACCCGCGAGGCAGATCGCCAGCAGCGCCGACGCGTGCCGGGCTCTCATCGCAGTGCCAGCAGGCAGGCGCCGCCGAGCACGCCGGCGCCGGCCGTCCACCAGGCGATGTAGTCGCCGATGTGCCCGGAATGGAGCCTGCGCACCCCGTGCACCGCGGCCAGCGCCGGCTCGACGGCGCGCCGGGGCAGCGCTTCGCGCAGCGGCCGCCCGAACAGCCCGACTGCCGCCACAGCCAGCGCGCCGAACGTCGAGCACAGGCCGTAGATGACGTCGTCGAGCGACACCTTGCTCGGCGTGATCGCCGGCCAATGCGCCACCGCGCCGGCGAGCACCCAGCGCCCGTAAGCGGCGTGGTCGGCGAAGCGCGCCGCCATGCGCTCCACGCCCGGCACGAACCCAGGTACGAGCGCCAGCGCCAGCGCGCCGGCCATCAGCAGCCCCGGCGCGATCAGCATCTGCCGCGGAGTGTCGCCGCGTTCGTCCTGCAGCTCGTCGACTTCCTCCCGCGCCGCGCGCTCCTGCAGGGGATCGGGTCCCTCGGCCGGTCCCAGCCCGAGGAAGACCCTGCCGGTCACGCGCAGCACAGCGCCGCCGGTGAGCGCAGACACTGCGATCGCAACTGCGATCAGCCAGCCGGCCCCCGCGCCGCTGAAGGACGCCTCGAGCAGAGATTTGCCCGCGAACGTCGTGAATGGCGGCACGCCCGCGAGCAGCAGCGCCCCCAGCGCCATCAGCCCGCCCGTGATCGGCAGCTCGCGCCCGCAGCCGTGCAGGTCGAACTCGTCGATCGTCGCAAAGCGATGCAGCAGCACGCCCGCGCACATGAACAGCGCCGCCTTCACGAGCCCGTGCCCGACGACGTAGACCGCCACGCCCGCCAACGCTCGGTGGTCGAGCAGGCCGACCCCGCACACGAACAGCCCGACGTGGCTGATGCTCGAGAACGCCAGCAGACGCTTGACGTGACGCTGCACCGTGCACATCAGCGCCCCCGTGAGCGCCGTCGTCACGCCGGCCGCGATCAGGATCGCTTTCAGCGCGGCGAGATGACCGTGCATCGGCCCCGCGAAGATCACCCAGTACAGACGAGCGACGGCGTAGACGCCGAGCTCGATCATCACGCCCGAGAACAGGACGCACACGGGAGTCGGCGCGACCGCGTGCGCGTCGGCCAGCCAGAAATGCAGGGGCACCACCGCGGCCTTCGTGAGGAACCCCGCGAACAGCAGCGCCATTGCGACGATCACGAGCGTGTCCGCGCCGTGCCCGTCGAGCGTCGCCCCGATCTGGGCCATGTTGAGCGCGCCGGTGCGCGCGTACAGCATCGCCGTGCCGATGAACATCGCGTAGCCGGCCACGCTGTTGGTGATCGCGAAGTTGATCGCGCCCTCGATCGGCGCACGTTCCTCGATGCGGTGGGCGGTGAGCGCGTATGCGACGGCCCCCATCAGCTCGAAGAACACGACCATGTTGAAGAGGTCGCCGGTCAGGCAGAAGCCCGCCATCGCGCCCGCGAACAGCAGCATCAGCACGTGAAAGAGGCCGTTGACCGAGTCGAAGTAGTGCAGCGAGTAGAGCACCGCGGCGCCGACCAGCAGCAGCGCGAACGTTGCCAGCCCCGCGCCGAGCGGATCGATCGCGAGCGCGATCCCGACGCTCACGCCGTGACTCGGCCGCCATCCACCGAGCCAGTAGGCGATCGGCGTGTCGACCGTGTGAGCCGCCAGCAGGGCGGCCACCGCGATCACCGCCGCCAGTCCCGCGCCGGTGGCAACATCATTGAACCAGCGTGCCGTCAGCGGCCGGATCGCAGCGAGGCCCGTGGCGAGCAGGAACGGCACGACGACGGGTAGCGATGAGAGATGGCTCACGGCCCGCTCAATCCCGCAGCGTGCGCAGGTCGTCCGGGTCCACGCTGCCGAAGCGCTTGTGCGCCTGCACCACCAGCGCCAGCAGCAGCGCCGTGATCGTCGCCTCGATCACGATGTCCGTGAGCACCAGCACCTGCACGGTCGGGTCGACGACACGCTCGACCACGGGGATGTCGGCGACGATCGGAGCCCGCCCCCCGGCGCGGTAGCCGACGCCGACCAGCACGAGGTAGGTGGAGGACTGCACGACGGTCAGGCACAGCACGGTGCGCACGAGGTTGCGGCTGGAGACGATCCCCCACAGCCCGATCACGAACAGCCACGCGGCGACTGCGTACGGCAGGAAGCTCACGGCACTCAGCCGCCGCGCCTGACGAGCAGGACCTGGTCGAGGAACTCCGTCCAGACGAGCAGGAAGGCGCCCGTCACCTCCAGGCCGACGGCGACGCTGTTGAGCGGCATGAAGCCGGCCGACAGCAGATGGCCGGGGATGCCCAGCGGGAGGAAGTTCTTCAGGTAGACGGACGCGAACACGA
>DASWSH010000005.1:0-1726 GCA_036402735.1 Solirubrobacteraceae bacterium
GGGCTGCGGGCGGCGGCGCAAAAAGGCGGGCGGTCGCGAAGCGCACGTCCTCGCGCGCGAGCAGCCACGGCGGTCCGCTTGCCGCGCTGGGGCGGGATCTGTCGCTGCCGCTGCCGGTGCCCGACTGGAGCAAGCCGATCATCGCGCTGTTGGTACTGGTCGCGCTGGCACTGGCGCTGCGATCGTGGCTGCTGACGCGACGGGCGAAGCGGCTCGAAGCTCGCGAGCACGCGCTTCTGCGCGACCTCGATGTGATGCAGGCGGCGCTCGTGCCCGAGGTGCCGGCCTCGCTCGGCGGGCTGGACGTGTCGGTCGCGTACCGGCCTGCGGAGGGTCCGGCGGCGGGCGGAGACTTCTACGACGTGTTCGCGCTGGACGAGCACCGGGTCGCTGTGATGCTCGGCGACGTCACCGGCCACGGGCACGAAGCGCTGCAGCGCGCCGCGCTCACGCGTTACACGCTGCGCACGCACCTGCACGAGGGGCGCCTGCCGCGCGCCGCGCTGGCGCGCACCAGCCACACGCTCGCCGATCCGCGCTTCGCACACCTGGCCACCGTCGCCGTCGCGGTGTTCGACCGCCGGCGCGGCACGCTGACGTACGCGCTGGCGGGGCACCCGCCGCCGATCCTGCTCGGCACCGGCGTCGCGGACGCACCGCTAGCCTGCTCCTCGCCGCCGCTCGGCTGGGACGTGCCGACGGGGCAGCGCCAGCGCACCGTCAGCCTCCCGGCCGGCGCGCGCGCATGCTTCTTCAGCGACGGGCTGATCGAGGCGCGCTGCGCGCCCAGCCCCGACGACGGCCGGCGCACGCTGCTCGGCACGCGGCGCCTGCGTGAGCTGATCGAGTCGCTCGCGGCGAGCGAGGGCGCGCCGCAGCTGCTGCACGCGGTCCGCGAGCAGGCGCTGGCGACGCCCGACGACATGGCGGCCTGCATCCTGACCGCGCGCGCCGGTGCGCCGGCGCGTGTGGACTTGGAGGAACTCGAGCTCGACCCGGCCGCGCTCGAACGCGGCAGGTTCGACAGCTACCTGCGCGGCTGTGGCCTCTCGCGCGCGGAGGCAGCGCAGGTGATCGCGCGCGTGCGGGCGCAGCTCGCCGGCACCCAGACGGCGATCGTGCTCGTCGACCGCTGCAAGGGCGCGCCGCGCGCGCGTGTCACGGCTCCCGGCGGGTCGGATCGAACGCTGCCGGACGCGCCCGAGCTGCTCGTCGGCAGCTAGACGCGCGGGCGCTACTGGATCAGCGCGGCCCACTGCTCGTCGCGGCGGAAGCGCCCGAGCGTGAACTGGATCGACCATGCCAGCAGCACGACGAGGAACGGCGCGTCGCTGAGGGCGATCACCAGTGCGTACTGGTTGGTGCTGAGCGTGAGCAGCGCCAGCAGCCGCACGGCGGCGCGCGTCAGGAAGTAGCAGCCCCACACGAGCGTGACCGTGCGCATCACCTGCCGGTAGGTCTCCGAGCGGCGCATCTCGGCGGTGAACGGATACACGTCGTCGGCGATCCACGCCGTCAGCGGCCGGCCTGCGGCCAGCGAGCCGAGCACCGCGCACGTGAGCAGCACGTCGATGCCGATCTCCTGGCCGAGGTAGACCTTCGCCGAGCCCGCGCTGAGGCCCACGACGGCGCGAATCGCGACCAGCACCAGCGCCACCCTCACCAGCGCCGCCGGGCGGCCGGCGCGACGCTCGAGCACGTAGATCGCGATCCCGAACGCGGCGGC
>DASWSH010000006.1:0-3664 GCA_036402735.1 Solirubrobacteraceae bacterium
ATGCCCGAGGCGCCGGGCGAGAATCGCTTCGCCGCTCACACCGAGGATCACCCGATCGAGTACCTCGATTTCCATGGCGAGATACCGGCCGGTAACTACGGCGCGGGCAAAATGACGATCTGGGACCGCGGCACCTACGAGTGCCTGAAGTGGGAGCCGCGCAAGGTCGAGGTGCTGCTGCACGGCGAGCGGCTGAACGCGCGCTATGCGCTGTTCCCGATCGACAAGGACGACCCGCCGAAGGACTGGATGGTGCACCGCATGGACCCGCCCGCCGACACGGCGCGCGAGCCGATGCCGCGGAAGATCGTGCCGATGATGGCGCGTCCGGGCGCGCTGCCGCCGGACGACGAGAGCTGGGGCTATGAGATCAAGTGGGATGGCGTGCGCGCGATCGCGTACTCGACGCCCGGAGAGCTGCGCCTGGAAAGCCGCAACCTCAACGACATCTCCGACAGCTATCCCGAGCTCGCGCGGCTCTCGCGCTCGCTGGGTTCGCGCAGCGCGGTGCTCGACGGTGAGATAGTGGCGTTCGACGCCGAGGCGCGTCCCAGCTTCAGCCGGCTGCAGCAGCGCATGCACGTCGCCTCGCGCGAGCAGGCGCGGCGGCTGGCCAAGCACACGCCGGTCATCTACATCATCTTCGACCTACTCTGGCTCGAGGGCCATTCGCTGATGGGGCTGCCCTACGCCGAGCGCCGGGAGCGTCTGCGCGAGCTGGCGCTGAACGGCGAGAGCTGGCAGACGCCCGAGCACGTTGTCGGCAACGGCGCGGCCCTGCTTCAGGCGAGCGCCGAGCAGCGGTTGGAGGGCATCGTCGCCAAGCGCCTGGACTCGATCTACGAGCCGGGTGTGCGGCCGCGCACGTGGCTGAAGCTGAAGACGACGGGCCGCCAGGAGTTCGTGGTCGGCGGCTGGCTGCCGGGCAAGGGCAAGCGCCAGGACACGATCGGCGCGTTGCTGCTCGGTGTGTACGAGCCCGATGGCGGGCTGCGCTACGTGGGACGCGTCGGCAGCGGCTTCAGCGAGCGCGAGCTCGAGCGGCTGCGCGGGCTGCTGGCGCCGCTGGAGCGCGAGGACTCGCCGTTCACAGCGGGTGAACGCCCGCCGCGCGAGGCGCATTTCGTCGAGCCGCGGCTCGTCGCGGAGGTCGAGTTCGCGGAGTGGACCGGCGCGGGCAACTTGCGCGCGCCCTCTTACCAGGGGACGCGCGAGGACAAGGAGGCGAGCGAGGTGGTACGCGAGGAGACGCCGCGCGAGGGCAGCCGCGGCCGCGGCGCCGGCAGGCGCGGCGGCGAGCGCACGACGGCGAACGGCGCGGCGGGCGACGCGGGCGCAGGCGCCGGCGAGGAGCAGCCGGCACTGGAAGCCGAGCAGGCGGATGTGGGCGGGGGACTGAAGATCGAGCGGCACACGGCCAAGAGCGCGCTCGCCGAGGTGGACGGCCGCGAGCTGAAGCTCTCGAACCTCGACAAGGTGCTCTATCCGGAGGCGGGCTTCACCAAGGGCCAGGTGATCGACTACTACGCGCGCATCGCGCCGGTGCTGCTCGCGCACCTGCAGGGGAGGGCGCTGACCGTCACCCGCTGGCCGGACGGCGTGAGTGGCAAGTCGTTCTTCCAGAAGCAGTCTCCCGCGCACCGTCCCGCGTGGGTGCGCACGGTGACGCTGCCGGCCGCCGGCAAGGCGATCGACTACACACTCGCCGAGGACCTGCCGACGCTCGTGTGGCTGGCAAACCTCGCGGCGATCGAGCTGCACACGCCGCTCGCGCGCGCCGATGCGATCGACCGCCCGACCTCGATGGTGTTCGACCTCGACCCGGGCGCGCCGGCGAACGTGATCGACTGCGCGCGCATCGCGGTGCAGCTGCACGGCATGTTCGAGAACCTCGGCCTGAGCAGCCTCGTCAAGACATCCGGCTCGAAGGGTCTGCAGTTGTACGTGCCGTTGAACGTGCCGGACGTCGACTTCGCCAAGACGAAGGCGTTCTCGAAAGCAGTCGCGGAGCTGTTCGAGCAGAGCGAGCCCGAGCGCGTGATCTCCCGCCAGACCAGAGCCGACCGGGGCGGCAAGGTGCTGATCGACTGGAGCCAGAACGACCGCAACAAGACGACCGTCTGCGTCTACTCGCTACGCGCCCGCGCGCGGCCGACGGTCTCGACGCCGCTGGAATGGGACGAGGTGCGCACGGCGCTGGAGCGCGAGGATCCGGCCCTGCTCACGTTCGAGGCCCATCAGGTGCTCGACCGCGTCGCGGAGCGAGGCGACCTGTTCGCACCGCTGCTCTCGACCGCGCAGCGCCTACCGGCGCTGCCGGGCGGCTGAGGCGAGCAGCCGGCGCTGAGGACTACTCGAACTCGGGCGCGACCCAGCCCGGCATCACGTCGGGCAGGCCGTCGGAGACCTTGTCCGGAAACACCGCGGCACGCTTCTCCAGGAACGAGGTGACGCCCTCGACCGCGTCGTCTGACTGGCCACGCGCGACCATCCCGCGCGAGTCGGCGCGGTGAGCGATCATCGGGTGCTCGGCGCCGAGCATCCGCCACATCAGCTGCCGTGCCAGCGCGACCGACACGGGCGCGGTGTTCTGCGCGATCTCCAGCGCCAGCTCGCGCGCCGCGCCGAGCAGCTCGTCTTTCGGGTGCAGGCTGCGCAGCAGCCCCGCTTCCAGGCCCTCCTGAGCGGAGAACACGCGCCCGGTGCTGACCCACTCCATCGCGCGGCTGATGCCGACGATGCGCGGCAGGAACCAGCTCGAACAGGCCTCCGGGATGATGCCGCGGCGCGCGAACACGAAGCCGAGCTTCGCGTCGTCCGCGGCAAGGCGCACGTCCATCGGCAACGTCATCGTGGCCCCCACGCCGACCGCCGGGCCGTTGATCGCGGCGATCACCGGCTTCTTCGAGTCGAAGATCCGCAACGAGAATTCGCCGCCGTTGTCGCGGCCCTCCGCGCCGGCCGTGTCGCGCTTGCGGTAGTCGAACGTCTCGCCGCCGCCGGACAGGTCGGCGCCCGCGCAGAAGCCGCGGCCCGCACCCGTGACGATGATCACGCGCACCTCGTCGTCCGCGTCGGCCTCGTCGAAGGCCTCGCGCAGCTCCTTGCCCATCTGCGCCGTCCACGCGTTGAGACGGTCGGGCCGGTTGAGCGTGATCGTGAGGATGCCCTCGGAGGTGTCGGTCGTTATCTGCTCGAAGTCCATGCCGCTCATCCTTTCAGGTGCAGCTGGCGCTCGTACGGGCCGCGCCCGCCCGTGCACTCCGCTCCGCAGCGCGCCGCCAGCGCGAAGGCGTCATCGAGCCCGAGCCCTGCACCGAGCGCGTACGTCAGCCCCGCCGCGAACGAGTCGCCGCAGCCGTACGAGTCCGGCGGCGACATGCCCGCGCGCGCAGAGACGGCGTCCCGCCCGGCTCCGCCGTGGGCATCTGAGCCACCGGCCCCCGCAGCCGCGCCGGCCCCCGCAGCCGCGCCGGCGCCCGCAGCCGCGCCGCCCCCCGGCGCCGGTGCGGGCACCGCATCCCACCTTCCTTCGCCCCCGTCCTGCTCGACCCAGCGGCCGCCACGCGAGCCTTCGGTGTAGACCACCAGCGCAGCCTCGCCGAGCGCGCGCTGCGCCTCGCGTAGCTCGATCTCGTCGTCGGCGCTGAGCACGAGCGCGTCG
>DASWSH010000007.1:0-3396 GCA_036402735.1 Solirubrobacteraceae bacterium
TCCGCCCTCCTCGAGTAGCGCGTCGCGAGCCGGCACGAACCTCGACGGTTATCGCACTCTCGCACGGGGATTGAGCCGAGTGGGGGACGCGCGATGGAGACCGCGCGTCCGCAGACCGAGCGGCAATGCGCGAAAAGCCGAGCTCGAGGGCCGGCTTGCTCCGACGCCGGTGCACGCTCCGGCCATGCTGCACTTCGGCGGAACAAAAGACCTGGAATCGTGCGATGCCGCGGGAGGATTCGAACTTCGGACACACGGCTCAGGCATTCCAGGTAGAACCAGGAGAGCAGATATTTTCGGCGGTGTTGCGCTCGCCCGGGAAGCCTGCGCATGGTGTGGCCTGGTGCGGTCAGGCGGGCGCGAGTCCGAGCCGAGCAGCGACGCGCGACGACGCCGTGAGATCCCGGTCCCGCGACGCGGCGCGCATCAGTCGCCCGCCTCGCGCAGCAACTGGCGCCGCTCGTCGTCGGCCAGCCAGCCGAGCCCGCTCGCGACGAACACGACGACGCCCACGAGCATCATCTCGACCAGCATCACGCCGCCGCCGGCGCGCTGATCGGCGAGACGCGTGAGGCCCCACGTGCGCGGCGCGCCGGCATAGGCGTCGTAGTAGGCATGCCCGCTCCAGAGAAACAGGTTCGCGAGCGCGCCTCCTGCGATCCATACGACCGCGAGGCTTGCGAGGCGGCCGCCGCGCCCGAACCAGCGCGGCCCCGGCAGCACGCCGAGGAGCGTGCACCAGAGCAGCAGGCCGCCCGTGAAGAAGCAGGCGTGCTCGAGCGCGTGCAGCAGCGGATGCCGCAGCGCCGCGTCGTACAGCGCCGGTATGTGCCAGAGCCACAGATCGGCCGCCCACAGCGGTAGCGCGACGAGCGGGTGGGTCAGCGCGCGCGCCCGCCAGAGCACCCCGATCGCAAGCACGGGGCGCAGCAGCGGCCCGCTCAGCCCGAGCGCGACCAGGAGCGGGGCGAGATCGCCGATCAGCAGGTGCTGCGTCATGTGCACCGAGAACAGCCGCTCCTCGCCGATGCTGTCGATCGGCGAGACGAGCGCGAGCACGAGCACGGCCACCGCAGCCGCGAAGCTGATCGCCTTGATCGCCGGCGGCGGGCGGCCTCGCCGGCGCAGAGCCGCGAACCGGCGCGCATAGAGGGCCGCGGCGAGCGCGATCGGCACGAGCTGCGTCGGCTCGAGCGTCCAGCCCATGCGAGCCATTCTAAGAACCGCCTCCGGGCGGCGCCGGGCGACCGCGGGAAGCGACTCCGCGACGCCGGGAAGAGGTTTTACCCGACGCAGATGGGGGCATCGTGGCGGCAGCACCTGTCTGCCGCCGACCAGCGTGGGAGCGTCTATGCGAACCCGGAAGCCGCCGTTCCCCCTGTCGCTGCGGCTGTGCGGCGCGGCGCTGACGGCGGTGCTGCTGACGGGCTGCGGTGGGCAGCAGAGCGTGCTCGCTCCAAAGAGTCATCAGTCGCGCGACATCGCGACGCTGTTCTGGTGGATGACGGGCGGCGCGGCGGTCGGGCTCGGCCTGATCGTGCTCCTCCTCCTGCTCGCGTGGAAGCGACGCGACCGCCGCGGCATCGGAGCCGACAGCGAGGGCGACAAGCCCGGCGAGCGCTTCTCGTGGTATGTCGTCGTCGGGCTGGGCGTAGCGCTGCCGATCGTGCTGCTCTCGTCGCTGTTCGTGGTCGCCGACGTCTTCGTCATCCGGACGACCGAGGCGCCGGCGGCATCTGCGACGCGGATGACAATCGAGGTGATCGGCCATCAGTGGTGGTGGGAGGTCCGCTACCCAGGCACGGCGGCGGTGGCCGCCAACGAGATCCACATTCCCGTGCGGACCCCCGTGCGCGTCGAGGTTCGCACCGACGACGTGATCCACAGCTTCTGGGTGCCCGAGCTGAACCGCAAGATCGACACGATTCCAGGACGCCACAACGACATCGAGTTGTACGCGGACGCCGCCGGCCGCTACCGCGGAGCATGCAGCGAGTTCTGCGGCGTGCAGCACGCCTACATGGCCATGTACGTCTTCGCCGACCCGCCGGCGGTGTTCCAGCGCTGGCTGGCCGCACAGGCCGCGTCCGCGCAGGCTCCGGTCGGGGCTCTCGCCGAGCAGGGCGAGCGTGCCTTCACCGGCGGCTCCTGCGCGAGTTGTCACACCGTGCGCGGCACGAGCGCGCAGGGCTCCGTCGGCCCGGACCTGACGCACGTCGCGAGCCGCACCACGCTCGGCGCGCTCGCCCTGCCGAACGACCGGGGATCGCTCTCGCAGTGGATCGCCGACTCGCAGCGCTCCAAGCCCGGCAACCAGATGCCGGCGACCCACGTTCCCGCGGCCGAACTGAAGGCGCTCGTCGCCTACGTCGCAGGGCTGCGCTGATGGCGTCCGTGCAGCCGGCAGCAGTCGCCACGGGAGAGCGGGCCGAGCGGCTCGCGCGAATGTGGCAGGGGCGGCCGGGGGCGCTCGGCTGGCTGACGACGACCGATCACAAGAAGATTGGCCTGCTCTACTTCTGGGCGACGCTCGTCTTCTTCGCCGCGGGCGGCGCGGAGGCGCTCGTCATGCGCACACAGCTCGCCACGGCGGACAACGATCTGGTCTCGCCGAGCACCTACAACGAGCTGTTCACGATGCACGGGGTGACGATGATCTTCTTCTACATCATCCCGATGACCACGGGCGCGTTCGGCATCTACCTGATCCCGCTGATGATCGGCGCGCGCGACATGGCGTTCCCGCGGCTGAATGCGCTCACGTTCTGGATCTTTCTCGCGTCGGGCATTTTCCTCTACACGAGCTTCGCGCTCGGAAGCGCACCGAACGCAGGCTGGTTCAACTACGTGCCGCTGTCGAACCGGACCTACGACCCGGGCCACAACATCGACTTCTACTGCCTCGGGATCATCTTCAACTCGCTCGCCTCCACGCTCACGGCCGGGCAGTTCATCGTCACGATCCTGACTTCACGAGCCCCGGGCATGTCCTTCAACCGCATGCCGCTCTTCATCTTCGCGCAGCTCGCGGCCGCCTTCGGCCTCCTCTTCGCGCTGCCGTTCCTGACGGCGGACACGATCTTCCTGTATCTCGACCGCAACGTCGGCACCCACTTCTTCGACACGGACCGCGGGGGCTCCACGCTTTTGTGGCAGCACCTGTTCTGGTTCTTCGGCCATCCCGAGGTCTACATCCTGATCGTGCCGGCGTTCGGCATCGCGACGTCGATCATCCCGGCCTTCACGAGGCGCAGGCTCGTGGCATTCCCGCTCGTGGCGATCGCCGAGCTGCTCGTGGTCTTCATCGGCTTCGGCGTGTGGGCGCACCACATGTTCGCCACGGGCCTGCCCACGATCACGCTGGCGTTCTTCGCCGCCGCCTCGGCCATGGTGGTG
>DASWSH010000008.1:0-7850 GCA_036402735.1 Solirubrobacteraceae bacterium
GCAGTCGATGCAGGACGTGATCTTCGGGGGCGGGCGAGGCGTACAGGCCCGCAGCTCCGCCGAGGTCGAGATAGTGCTCGACAACTCCGACGGGACCGTGGAGCTGCCGCTCGGCGAGATATCGATCGCCCGGCGCCTGGATCGCAACGGCGAGGGTGGCTACCGGCTCAACGGCGCCCGCTGCCGGCTCACGGACGTGATCGAGATGCTCTCCGACACGGGCCTCGGCAAGGAGACCCACTCGGTGATCTCCCAGGGAAGGGTGGACGCGATCGTGACCTCCAAGCCGCGCGACCGCCGGCTGCTGATCGAGGAGGCGGCGGGCCTGGGCAAGCATCGCAAGCGCCGGCGCCGCGCGCAGCTGAAGCTGGAGCGCACGCAGGAGAACCTGGATCGTGCGCTGGACATCGAGCGCGAGGCGCGCACACGGCTGCGTCCGCTCAAGCGCCAGGCGGAAGCGGCGGAGCTGCACGAGCGGCTCGAGCGCCAGCTGCTGCAGGCGCGCTGGGAGCTCTCGCGCGACGTGCTGCGTGCGCGGCGGACGGAGCTGGCGCTGGCGCAGGAGCAGGTCGCGCAGGCGCGGACGGGGCGCGCCACGATCGAGTCGCGCCTGCAGGAGGTGGTGGACCGGCGCGGCGAGGCTGAGCGCGCGCTCTCCGAGCGCGCGGAGCGCCATGACGCGCTCGCCGGACGCGTCTACGCGGCGCGCTCAGCGCGCGAGCGCCTGCAGCTGCGCGCGGAGCAGGTCGCTGCCGCGGCGGAGCGCCTGCAGCGTCGGATCACCGCCGCCGAGGCCGAGCTGCGCGAGCTGGCCGGACTGCATGAGCAGGAGGACGGGGCGCAGCCGCAGGATGCGCAGGACCGCCTCGCGGCGCTGCAGCAGGAGCTCGCGGAGATCGAGCAGCAGCGCGCGCAGCAGCTGCACGGCGAGCTTGCAGAGCTGGAGCGCGACCTCGTCGCGCAGCGCGAGCGGCTGCAGCTGGCGGAGCAGGCCGCCGCGTCTGCGCATGCGGCGCGCGAGCAGGCGGACGCGGACGCCGCCGGCGCGCGCGAGCGGCTGTCCGGCGCCGAACGTGAGCGTGAGCGCGCGCGGCGGGAGGCGGCGCGCACGGGCTCCGAGTTGGCGGCGGCAAATCAGTTCCTGCGCAGCCACCACGCCGCGCCGGCCGGTGACGGCGCGCGCGGCGCGAGGGCGCTGAGCGAGGAGCTGCGCATCGAGGACGGTTATGAGCTCGCGCTGGCGGCGGCGCTCGGCGGCCGTCTCGACGCGGCGGTCGTCGAGGATGTCGCGGGCGCCGAGCAGGTGCTCGACCTCGCCGGCCCGGACGGCGGCAGCGCGCTGCTCACCGCGCACCGCGGCGGCGCGGCGGCGCCGGAGCGCTCGCTGACGGCCCCGCCGGCGCCCGGTGCGCGGCGGCTGACCGAGCTGATCAGCGGCTCGCCGGCGGTCGTGGAGCTGGCGGCGCGCCTGCTCGCCGACGCATGGGTGGTCGAGCGCCTCGAGGCACTGCCCGCCGACTTCAACGGCATCGCAGCGACGCGCGGCGGCCGCGTGTGGTTCGCGGGCTGGGGCGAGGTGCGCCAGCTCAGCGAGGGCGGGACGGAGCTGCTGCTTGCACGGCGCAACGAACGCGACCGGCTGATCGTGCAGGTCGAGCAGGCCGCGCAGGGTGAGCAGGCCGCCTCCGAGGCGAGCGAGCGAGCGCTGGCGCTCGTGGGCGCAGCCGAAACAGCGCGCAGCGAGGCCGAGCAGGCACTGCGCGAGGCCGAGCGGACGCGTGCGGAAGCGGCCGAGGCGCTGCGGCGCGCGGACTGGCTGCTCGAGCAGCGCCGCGCGGCACCGGCCGAGGGGCCACTCGCGGTGAGGCGCGCGGAGATCGAAGGCGAGCTTTCGGCCGAGCGCCGCCAGGCCGAGCAGCGCGAGCGCGAGCTGTCCGCGCGCCGGCTGCGGGTAGAGCGCCTGCGCGCGCAACGCGAGGCCGACGTGGCGGCGGCGCCGCGGGCGGACACGCTGGTCGGCGAGATCCGTGCCGCTGCCGAGGCTGTCGAGGAGTACGCGGTCGGTCTCGAGCGGGAGCTGGCGGCCGATCGGCTCGCCGGCGAGCAGATGGCGGGACGGCTGCGCGAGTGCGCCGCGCAGGAGGCCGAGATCCAGGGTGCACTGCGCAGCGCCGGCGAGACGGTGACCGAGGCGGAGGTCGCGGCGCAGCGGCTGCGTGACCAGGCGGGCGAGGCCGAGCTGGAGTGCGCGACGATCGCGAAGCGGCTCGGCTTCGAGGGCGAGCAGTCCGAGCCGGATGCGCTCGAGCAGGAGCAGCTACAGGAGCTGCGCGATCGCGTCGAGCGGCTGCAGCGGCGCCGCGAGCAGCTCGGGCCGGTCAACCCGCTCGCGCAGGACGAGTATGCGCAGGCGCTCGAGCACGTCGAGGAGCTGGAGACGCAGCGTGCGGATCTGGAGACGGCGCTGCGCGAGCTGCGCGGCGTGATCCGCGACACCGATCGGCAGATCGAGGACACCTTCGAGCAGACATTCGAGGCAGCCGCGCGCAACTTCGAGGAGCTGGTCGGCGACGTGTTCCCCGGGGGCAGCGGCCGGCTGCGGCTGGTCGAGGACGAGCCCACACCGCGGCCGGTGCTCGGAGGGCAGCCGCTCAACGACGGCGGCGAGGGATCCGAGGCGATCGAGGCAGCTGCGGAGGCCGAGGCGGAGGCGCAGGAGCGCGGCGCGGAGGAGGAGCGGCTGCCGGGCGTGGAGATCGAGATCACGCCGGCCGGCAAGTCGAGCAAGCGGCTGAGCCTGCTGTCCGGCGGCGAGAAGTCGATGACGGCGCTGGCGTTCCTGTTCGCCGTGTTCCTCGCGCGTCCTTGCCCGTTCTACATCCTCGACGAGGTCGAGGCGGCGCTGGACGACCTCAACCTCGACCGCTTCCTCGCGCTGCTGCGCCGCCACTCCGGCCGCGCGCAGTTCATCGTCATCACCCACCAGAAGCGCACGATGGAGGCGGCCGACTGGCTGTTCGGCGTATCGATGGGCGGCAACGGCGTCTCGAAGGTGCTCTCGCGCCGCCTGCCGCCCGAGCAGCAGCAGGAGGAGCAGGAGCGGCCGGTCGCAGAGGTCGCCTGAGGGCGAAGCCGGCCCGCGCTCCACAGTATGATCGCGCCCGCCGTGGCGCGCGAATGGAGCGAAGCGTTCATCACTGCGGAGCCCGCTGTGGTCGCCGCCGAGCCGGCTCCCGAGCAGCGCGGCGGGCTGTTTCGCCGGCTGCGCGAGAGCATGAGCAAGACGCGACAGGCGCTCGGCTCGGAGATCCAGGCGACGCTGTTCGGCGTTCTCGACGAGGAAACTTGGGAACGGCTCGAGGAGGCGCTGATCATGGCCGACGTCGGTGCCGCCACGACGGCGTCCGTGGTGCAGACGCTGGAGGCGGAGGCGGGGGCGGGAACGCTCGAGGCAGGCGAGGCGATGAGCGAGCGCCTGATCGAGCTGCTCGCGGAGACCGCCGAAGTGGGCGAGCCGCGCATCGACGTGCGCGCGAAGCCGACCGTGATCATGGCGGTCGGCGTGAACGGCACCGGCAAGACCACGACGATCGGAAAGCTCGCGTGGCACCTGCGCGAGCAGCTCGGCGCGAGCGTGCTGCTCGCCGCCGCCGACACGTTCAGGGCAGCCGCCGCCGAGCAGCTGGAAGGCTGGGCCGAGCGTGCGGGCTGCGAGATCGTCACCGGTGCGGAGGGCTCGGACCCGGGCGCGGTCGCCTTCGATGCGATCGCGCAGGCGCGTGAGCGGGACATCGACGTGGTGATCGTCGACACCGCGGGACGACTGCACACACAGGACGACCTGATGGCAGAGCTCGAGAAGGTCACGCGGGTGATCGGCCGCCAGCTCGACGGCGCGCCGCACGAGACGCTGCTCACGATCGACGCGACGACGGGGCAGAACGGGCTGCGGCAGGCGCGCATCTTCGCCGAGACCGCAGGCGTGAGCGGATTGGTGCTGACGAAGCTCGACGGCACCGCGCGCGGCGGTATCGCGCTGGCGATCGCGCACGAGCTGGATCTGCCGGTCAAGCTGATCGGCATCGGCGAGTCGGTGGAGGATCTGCGCCCATTCGACCCGCGGGAGTTCGCGCGCGCGCTGATCGCGCCGAGCTAGCCTCGACCGATCGCCGGCAGCCGGCCCGCCAAGCCCGCCCGGAGGGATAGTCTCAGGTTATGACGTGGATTCTGTGGCTGATCGCCGCTGCGGTCCTCGGGGTGGGCGAGATGCACACCGGCGGGCTGTACCTGCTGCCCTTCGCGGTCGGCGCCGCGCTCGCAGCGCTGCTCAGCCTGCTCGGAGTGGGCGCGCTGCTCAGCGGCATCGTGTTCGTGCTCGCATCGCTGCTCGTGGTCGGCGCGCTGCGGCCGGTGGCGCACCGGCATCGCCGCTTGCCGCCGGCGATCCGCACGGGAGCCGCCGCTCTGGTCGGACGCCGCGCGATGGTGCTGGAGCGCATCGCCAACGACGAGGGAGTCGGCTGCGTGCGCCTGGACAACGGCGAGGTGTGGACCGCGCGCAGCTACGACGAGGACGCGGTGATCGAGGCGGGCGAGCGCGTCGAGGTGGTGGAGATAAAGGGCGCGACCGCGCTGGTGATGGTCTGACGGCGCAGCGCGCCGGCAGATTCCATCAATTAGGGTTCGAGCAGCTCCGACTGGAAAGGATTGAAGTGAGATGGCCGCGCTGATCGTGATCGCAGTGATCGTCGTGTTCCTGCTGTTCGTGGCGGCGAGGTCGATCCGTGTGATCCCGCAGGCGCGCGCCGGCGTCGTTGAGCGCCTGGGCCGTTACAGCCGCACGCTGGAGCCGGGTCTCACGCTCGTGACGCCCTTCATCGACCGGGTTCGGCCGCTGGTCGACCTGCGCGAGCAGGTAGTCAACTTCTCTCCCCAGTCTGTGATCACCGAAGACAACGTGGTCGTCGGGATCGAGACGGTCCTCTACTTCACGATCACCGACCCCCGCTCGGCGACGTATGAAATCGCCAACCCGCTGCAGGCGATCGAGCAGCTGACCGTCACCACGCTGCGCAACGTGATCGGCGGCCTCACGCTGGAGGCGACGCTGACCGCGCGCGAGAACGTCAACACCGAGCTGCGCGTGGTGCTCGACGAGGCGACCGGCAAGTGGGGCATCCGCATCAACCGCGTGGAGATCAAGTCGGTCGACCCGCCGCCGGACATACGCACCGCGATGGAGAAGCAGATGCGCGCCGAGCGCGACCGGCGCGCCGCGATCCTGACGGCCGAAGGGGAGAAGCAGTCGCAGATCCTGACCGCCGAGGGCGCCAAGCAGGGGGCGGTGCTGACCGCCGAAGGCGAGCGGCAGGCGGCGATCCTGCGCGCCGAGGGCGAAGCGAAGGCGATCGACACGGTCTTCAAAGCGATCCACCAGGGCAAACCGACCCGCGACCTGCTGAGCTACGAATACCTGCAGATGCTGCCGCAGCTCGCCGAAGGGGACTCCAACAAGGTGTTCGTCGTCCCATCCGAGTTCGCCCAGGCCTTCGGCGGGATCGGCGAGGCGCTGCGCGGTCGCCTGAAGGCCTCAGGGGACGAGCCGCCGCCGCCGGGCCCGCGGGCGGTCGAGCCGCCGCGCGACGAGCAGCCCTGAGCGCCGCTCGGGGCACGGCCGCGGCGTGCACCCGGCGCCGTAGAACGCGCACACGCGGGCGAGCTGGGCTGCGCAGCGCGCCTGCGAGAATCCAAGGCTGATGTTCGACTCGCTCGCCGAGAAACTGCAGGGCACGCTCACGGACGTTCGCCAGCGCGGCACGCTGAGCGAAGCGGACATCGACGCCGCGATGCGCGAGATCCGCCTGGCGCTGCTCGAGGCGGACGTGAACTTCAAGGTGGTGCGCGACTTCACCAAGCAGCTCAAGGAGCGCGCGATGGGCGCGGACGTGGTCGGCGGGCTGAACCCGGGGCACCAGGTCGTGAAGATCGTGGGCGAGCAGCTCACGGAGTTGATGGGCGGCGCCTCCGCCGGCCTGAGCTTCTCGCCGCGCCCACCGACCGTGATCCTGATGGCGGGGCTGCAGGGCTCGGGCAAGACGACCGCGACCGCGAAGCTGGCGCGGCACCTGCGTGAGGAGCACTCCTCCTCGGTCGCGGTCGCGGCATGCGACGTGTATCGCCCCGCGGCGGTCGAGCAGCTCGTCAAGGTCGGGACGCAGGCCGGCGCGACGGTGTACGAGCGGGGCACCGATTCTGACCCGGTGGAGATCGCGAAGTGGGCGCTCGAGCGCGCGCGCGAGGAGGGCAAGGACGTTCTGATCGTCGACACGAGCGGGCGCCTGCACGTCGACGAGGAGCTGATGCAGGAGCTCGTGCGGATCCGTGATGCGGTCAAACCGACCGACGTGCTGCTCGTCGTCGACGCGATGACGGGGCAGGACGCGGTCAACGTCGCGCAGAGCTTCGCCGAAGCGGTGCAGTTCGACGGCGTCGTGATGAGCAAGCTCGATGGTGACGCGCGCGGCGGCGCGGCGCTGTCGGTCAAAGCCGTCACCGGCAAGCCGATCCTGTTCGCGTCTACCGGCGAGAAGCTCGACCAGTTCGAGCGCTTCCACCCGGACCGCATGGCGCAGCGCATCCTCGGCATGGGCGACGTGATGACGCTGATCGAGAAGGCCGAGCGCCAGTTCGACGAGGGCGAGGCGCTGGCGCTCGAGAAGAAGCTGCGCAGCAACGACTTCGGGCTCGACGACTTCCTCGACCAGCTCAAGATGGTGCGGAAAATGGGGCCGCTGACGAGCGTGCTGGGGATGATCCCCGGCTTCGCCGGCCACCAGCTGCAGAACATGAAGGTCGACGAACGCGAGCTGGACCGGATCCAGGCGATCATCCTCTCGATGACCGACCTGGAGCGGCGTCGCCCGGAGGTGATCAACGGCTCGCGGCGGCTGCGGATCGCGCGCGGTTCGGGGACGAACGTGCAGCAGGTGAACCGCCTGATCAAGCAGTTCAGCCAGATGAGGAAGGTCATGCGGCAGGTCGGCCGCGGCAAGATGCCCGACATCGGCGCGCTGATGCGCAACGCGCGCTGAGCTAAGCTCTGCCGAATCTTCCAGCGAATGGCAAAGAGGAAAACGTGGCAGTGAGGCTCAGGCTCACGCGAGTGGGCGGCAAGAAGGACCCGATATGGCGCGTCGTGGTGGCCGACCAGCGCTCGCCGCGCGACGGGCGCGTGATCGAGACGATCGGTCACTACAACCCGCAGACGGACCCGTCGACCGTGGCGATCGACGCGGAGCGTGCGCGCAGCTGGCTGGCGCGCGGCGCGCAGCCCACCGGCACCGTGCGCAAGCTGCTGCGGATCCAGGGCATCGAGTCCCCGACGCGCTAGCCGCCGACGGCGATGGCCACCGAGAACCCGAAGCGGCTCTTGGAGTATCTGGCGGAAGGTCTCGTCGACGATCCAGAGGCAGTCACGGTCGAGCAGTTCGAGGAGGACGATGGAACGATCGTGCTCGAGCTGTGTGTGGGCGCGGACGACTACGGCAGGGTGATCGGCCGCGGCGGGCGCACCGCACACGCGCTGCGCACGGTAGTCAAAGCTGCCGCGGCCAGCGAGGACTGTCACGTGCTGGTCGACATCGTCGATTGAGCGCGGAGCGGCTGTCAGCCGGCAGGGTCGGCAGGCCGCATGGGCTCGACGGCTCGTTCTACGTCACGCGCGCCCGTGCGCGCCTGCTGGCGCAGGGCAGCGACGTGACGATCGACGACAGCAGGCGTACGATCGTGCGCCGCGCCGGCACCGAGCAGCGGCCGATCCTGCGCCTGCAGGGAGTCGAGGACCGCGACGC
>DASWSH010000009.1:0-2114 GCA_036402735.1 Solirubrobacteraceae bacterium
GGTAGCCCGACATCGCGGTGTTGAAGACGACCTCGCCGGTCGCGGCGATCGGCGCGCCCACGGAGTCGCCGTCGAAGCGCGTGCCGTCCTCGAGCAGCAGAAACGCGGATGCCCGGGTCATACGGCTCCAATCGCGAACGAACGCTCGCGGTAGGCGACCACACCGTCAGCGACGGTCATCCGCACGCGGCCGGTCAGCGTCTGCCCTGCGAACGCGTTGTTCGAGGAGCGGCTCTCGTAGCCGGCCTCCCCCACCTCCCACTCGGCCGCGAGGTCGACGAGCACCACGTCCGCCCGCGCGCCGCGCGCGATGCGCGGTACCGGCAGGCCGAACGGCTCGGTGCCCGCCGTCATGCGCTCGACGATGATGCCCAGCGGGAGCACGCCGGTAAGCACGAGGTGAGTGTGCAGGGCGGCGAACGACGTCTCGAGGCCGGTCACACCCATCGGCGCGACCTCGAAGGGCTGCTCCTTCTCCTCGCGCGCGTGCGGGGCGTGGTCGGTCGCAACGCAGTCGATCGCGCCCGAGCGGAGCGCGTCGATGAGCGCGAGCCGGTCCGCGCCCGCGCGCAGCGGCGGGTTCATCTTGAAGCGGCTCGCGTCGAGTGTGCGCACGCACTCGTCGGTGAGGCAGAGATGGTGCGGGGTGACCTCGCACGTCACCTTCACGCACGCCTGCTTCGCGTGCTCCACCGCGGCCACCGACTCGCGCGCCGATAGGTGCTGCAGGTGCAGCCGCGCGTCCTCGAAGCCGGCGATCGCGCAGTCGCGCTGGATCATCGTGGACTCGGAGATCGCCGGGATGCCCGCGAGGCCGAGCAGCGCCGACACCGCGCCCTCGTGCATCACGCCAACGCCCGACAGAGCCGGGTCCTCCTCGTGCAGCGCGATCACGCCGCCCGCCATCCGCTGGTACTGGAGCGCCTGGCGCAGCACGCCCGCGTCGCGCACCGGCAGCCCGTCGTCGGTGAACCCGGCGGCGCCCACATCCATCAGCTCGGCCATCTCGGTGAGCTGCTTGCCGGCCTGGCCGCGCGTCACCGCCGCGGTGAAGCCGGTGGGCACGCGCGCCTCCTCGCGCGCGCGCTCGCGCAAGGACTGGAGGACCGATGCGCTGTCGACCACCGGGTCCGTGTTCGGCATCGCCAGGATCTGGCAGTAGCCACCGGCGGCCGCGGCGCGCGAGCCGGTCTCGATGTCCTCCTCGTCCTCGCGCCCGGGCGTGCGCAGGTGCACGTGCGGGTCGACGAACGCCGGGAACGCGTGGAGGCCGCTCGCGTCGAGCGTCTCAGCTCCCTCGGGAGCTTCGAGGTCGGTGCCGATCTCCGCGATCTCGCCGTCGCGCACCAGCACGTCGAGGGCGCCGTCGAGCCCCTCGCGCGGGTCGAACACGTGCGCGCCGGAGATCAGCAGGTCCGCGCCGGGTCCGCCGCGGCTGTCGAGGTGCAGCGTGCGCGGGCTCATGCGGGCTGCGGCTCCTCGGCCGGCCGGAGCGCCGAGCGCACGCCGCCGGCCGCGTCTCCGCCGCCGCCGGTGATCAGCTCGTAGAGCACTGCCATCCTCACGACTACCCCCGACTCGACCTGCTGCACGATCAGCGCCTGCGGCGAGTCGACCACGTCGCCCGACAGCTCGACGCCGCGGTTCACCGGCCCAGGGTGCATCAGGAGCTGGTTCGCGCCGAGCCGGCGGCTGTCGATCTGGAAGCGTGCCGCGTACTCGCGCAGGGAGGGCACGAACGAGCCGGTCATACGCTCGTTCTGCATTCGCAGCGCGTAGACCACGTCGGCCTCGCCCAGTTCGTCCAGCGAGTAGCGCACCTCGCAGCCGAGCGACTCGACACCCCGCGGGATCAGCGTCGGGGGACCGCACACCGTGACCTCCGCCCCCATCCGCGTGAAGGCCAGGATGTTCGAGCGCGCCACGCGGCTGTGCAGCACGTCGCCCACGATCCACACCTTCCTACCGTCGAGGCTGCCGATCCGGCGCCGCAGCGTGTACAGGTCGAGCAGCGCCTGGGTCGGGTGCTCGTGCTTGCCGTCGCCGGCGTTCACCACCGACGCGCTCGTCCACCTCGCGACGAGTCCGGCCGCGCCCGCGTGCGGCGAGCGGAT
>DASWSH010000010.1:0-30175 GCA_036402735.1 Solirubrobacteraceae bacterium
AGCCGCGCCGCTCGGAGGTCTCGATCGATGAGCTGCTGCGCTCCTCGGTCGCCGAGCTCGGCCTCGGCGAGCGCGCGTTCTCGCTGTCGCTCGACCGCGACCTGCCGCTCGTGTGCGTCGACGCGACGCAGATGGAGCGGGCGTTCGTGAACGTGCTCGAGAACGCCCAGCGTCATTCGGGCGGCCATCCGGTGTCGGTGCGCGCACGTGCGGTGCGCAGCCTCGGCGGCGTGCGCGTTGCGGCGCAGGCGCCCACCGCAGCCGCGCCGGCGGGCGTCGATGTCTCGGGGGCCGCCGGCACATCGGTCGCGCCCGGGGAGGACGGGTTCGGCAGGATTGTGGGGCATCCGCGCGGCGACCGCGTGATCGTGCGCATCGTCGACCGCGGCCCGGGCATCCCGCCGGCGCAGCTGGAGCGGGTGTTCGAGCCGTTCTACCGTGCCGGCACGCCGGGCTCCCAGCACCGCGGCTCCGGCCTGGGGCTGGCGATCGCGCGCGGCTTCACCCAGGCGAACGCGGGCAGCCTGCACGTCGAGTCGCTGCCCGGCCAGGGTGCGACGTTCGTGTTCGAGCTGCCCCTCGTCCAGTGACGGGCCCGGCCCCCCAGCCGACGGTGCCGAGACGGGTGCTGGTCGTGGACGACGAGCCGCAGATCGTGAGGGCCTTGAAGGTCGTGCTTCGCGAGGCGGGCTTCGAGGCGGTGCCGGCGGAAAGCGCGTCGGAGGCCCTCGACGCCGCCGCTGTACGACCGCCCGAGGCGGCGATCGTCGATCTCGTGCTGCCGGACATGGATGGCATCGAGCTGACGCGGCAGCTGCGCGAATGGAGCGAGATGCCGATCCTCGTGCTGTCCGCGGTCGGGGAGGAGACGGAGAAGGTGCGTGCGCTGGAGGCCGGCGCCGACGACTACATCACGAAGCCGTTCGGCACCCGGGAGCTGGTCGCGCGGCTGCAGGCAGCGCTGCGGCGGGTGCACGTCGAGGATGAGCCGACGATCGTGGCGGACGGTCTGGAGGTCGACCTCGCGGCCCGCATCGTGCGGCGCGACGGCGAGACGGTCCACCTGACTCCGATCGAGTTCGATCTGCTTCGCGTGCTGGCGCGCAACCGCGGGCGGCTGATGACGCATCGCAAGCTTCTCGTCGAGGTATGGGGACCCGAGTACGTCGAGGACATCCAGCCGCTGCGCACCCACATCGCGAGGCTGCGCGCGAAGATCGAGCCCGGCGGCGGACCGCGCCTGATCGTGACGGACCCCGGCGTCGGCTACCGCTTCGCGGCCTGAGCCGCCGTAACGAAATCGTTATCACGAAAGCGCCGATCGTCATGTGAGCGTGAGGCGCCCCGAGGAATAGTCCTGTCATGGACGTTCTCGCAGTGATAATCGCCATCGCGGTCTTCGCGCTGCTGCTCGGTTTGATCGAGGGAGTGGATCGGATATGAGCGCCGCCGACCTGTTCGGCCTGGTCGTCTCGGTGCTCGTGATCATCTATCTCTTCTACGCGCTGATCCGCGGGGAGAAGCTCTGAGATGACCTTCTCGGGCTGGCTGACGATCTTCCTGTTCGTCGCGGTCCTGACCGCGCTCGCACTGGCGCTCGGCCGCTATCTGGCAAAGGTCTACGCCGGCGAGCGCGTCTTCCTGTCGCGGATCGTCGGCGGCCCGGAGCGACTGATCTACCGCGTGATGCGGGTGGATCCCGGACGCGAGCAGGACTGGAAGGCGTACGCCAGAAGCCTGCTGCTCTTCTCCGCCGCCGGCTGGCTGTTGCTGTACCTGATCCTGCGCGCGCAGGACATCGCGCCCCATTCGGTGAACCCGCTCGGCTACGAGGCGGCGCCGTGGAACGTGACCTTCAACACCGTCTCATCGTTCGTCACGAACACCAACTGGCAGTACTACAGCGGCGAGACAACGATGAGCTACCTCAGCCAGATGATGGGGCTGACGGTGCAGAACTTCCTCTCCGCCGGCGCGGGCATCGTGGTGGCGGTGGCGCTGGTGCGCGGCATCGTGTCTCGCAGCGGCAGCAGCCTCGGCAACTTCTGGCAGGACATCGTGCGCACGATCCTGTACGTGCTCGCGCCGATCTCGGTCCTCGGCGCGATCGTGCTCGTCTCCCAGGGCGTGATCGCGAACCTCGGCAACTACCTGACGGTGCACACCGTCACCGGCTTGACGCAGCACATCGCGATGGGCCCGGTCGCCTCGCAGGAGGCGATCAAGATGCTCGGCACGAACGGCGGTGGCTTCTTCAATGTCAACTCGGCGCACCCGTTCGAGAACCCCACGGCGTTCACCAACTTCTTCGAGATGCTGCTGGTGCTGGTGATTCCTGCGGCGCTCGTCTTCATGTACGGGCGCATGACCGGCAACCGGCGCCAGGGCCATGCGATCTACGGGGCGGTGATGGTGATGTTCCTTGGCGCCGTCGTGGTCGCCTACATCGCCGAGGCGCACGGCTCGCCGGCACAGCACGCGGCGGGCCTGCACACCCACGCGATCGCGGGATCCGCGGGCGGCAACCTGGAAGGCAAGGAGCAGCGCTTCGGCATCGCCGGCTCTGCGCTGTTCGACGTCGTCACGACCGTCACCTCGACCGGCGCGGTGAACAGCGCGATCGAGTCCTTCACCGGGATCGGCGGAGCCGTCCCCTTCGCCAACCTCTCAGCCAGCGAGGTGATCTTCGGCGGCGTCGGCACGGGCCTGTACTCGATCCTGCTGTACGTGCTGCTGGCGGTGTTCATCGGCGGTCTGATGGTCGGACGGACGCCGGAGTGGCTCGGCAAGAAGCTCGAGGCCAAGGAGATCAAGCTCGCGGGGCTCGGGATCCTGATCACGCCGTTGGCGGCGCTGTTCGCGACCGCGCTGGCCGTCGCGACGAAAGCCGGCCGCTCCTCGATCTCCGAACTCGGCAAGGGCCCGCAGGGCTTCTCGGAGAGCTTCTACGCCTACCTCTCGCAATCCAACAACAACGGCTCGGCTCTGGCCGGCTATACGGGCTTCATCCAGCCCAACGCCGGCAACGTCGGCTCCCACGGCGTGACCTTCGCCGACGTGCTCGGCGGCCTCGTAATGCTGTTCGCGCGCTTCGGGCCGATCGTGTTCGTGCTGGCGGTCGCCGGCGCTCTCGCCGGCAAGCGTGTCACGCCAGCCGGCCTCGGCACGATGCGAACCGACAACCCGACCTTCGTCGTGCTGCTGATCGGCGTCGTGATCATCGTCGGCGCGTTGACCTTCTTCCCGGCCCTGCTGCTCGGGCCGATCGTGCAGGGCCTGACGGGACACCTCTACTGAGATGCGCCGCGAGATCGTCACATCCCTGATCGCGGTGATCGTCTTCACGGTGCTGCTGGGCCTCGCCTACCCGCTGTTCATCACCGGGGTCAGCCAGGTCGCCTTCCCGGGCAACGCGAACGGCCAGAAGGTCTACGTCAACGGCAGGCTCGTGGGCTCCAGGATCATCGGCCAGAGCTTCCAGAAGCCGGTGATCGGCAAGAACGGCAAGCCCGAGGAAAAGGAAGGCGAAGTCCTCACGGCACCGGACCCGAGCTACTTCCAGTCTCGCCCCTCGGCGACCGAAGGCGGCGCCTACAACGCCGCGGCCAGCACGTTCTCCAACCGCGGCCCGAACGAGAAGGTCACCGCTGAAGACGACGCGGAAGCGATCAAGGCCTACCTCGAACTGGAGAGGCCCTACGACCCCGGCCTGACCGTCGCGAAGATCCCCGTGGACGCGGTCAACACCTCCGGCTCGAACCTCGACCCTGAAATCTCGCAGGCCAACGCGTGGATCCAGGCGCACCGGATCGCGGCCAGGCGCGGCCTTGCGCTGAGCGTCGTCGATGGCCTGATCGCCAGGTACACGTCCTCGCGCGGACTGGGCTTCTCGGGCGAGCCGGGCGTCAACGTGCTCGAGCTCAACCTCGCCCTCGACCGCCTCACCGGAGCAGCACGCTGATGTCCGCGCAGATCCCCGCCGCGCACGAACGCCAGGCGGTCTCGCTGTTCCAGCGGGACATCGTCCGGCGCGCGCTCCTCGACAGCTTCAAGAAGCTCGACCCGCGCGTGCAGGTGCGCAACCCGGTGATGTTCGTGGTGGAGATCGGCTCGGTCATCACGACGGTGACGTGGCTGATCCAGGTGTTCGGCGGCAAGCCCCTCGGCGGCGGCACCGAGCCCGCCTGGTACACGTTCGTGATCGCGATATGGCTGTGGCTGACGGTGCTGTTCGCCAACATGGCCGAGGCGTTCGCTGAGGGACGCGGCCGCGCCCAGGCGGAGACGCTGAGGACGATGCGCAAGGAGACCGTCGCGCGGATGCGGGACGGCTCGACCAAGGCCGCCTCGGAGCTCGTGCGCGGCGACATCGTGGTCGTCCCCGCCGGCGAGCTGATCCCCGGCGACGGCACCGTGATCGAGGGCATCGCCACCGTCGACGAGTCCGCGATCACCGGTGAGTCGGCGCCGGTGATCCGCGAGTCCGGTGGCGACCGCAGCGCCGTCACGGGCGGCACCCGCGTGACCTCCGACGAGATCGTCGTCGAAATCACCCAGGAGCCGGGGCAGTCCTTCCTGGAGCGCATGATCGCGCTCGTGGAGGGCGCCGCGCGGCGCAAGACGCCCAACGAGATTGCGCTCAACATCCTGCTCGCGGCGCTCACGCTGATCTTCGTGATCGTCGTCGCGACGCTGCGTCCCTTCGGACTGTTCGCCGGCACCTCGATCTCGGAGACCACGCTGATCGCGCTGCTCGTCGCGCTGATCCCGACCACGATCGGCGCGCTGCTCAGCGCGATCGGCATCGCCGGCATGGATCGCCTCGTCCGCCGCAACGTGCTCGCCCTCTCCGGCCGCGCGGTCGAGGCCTCGGGCGACATCGACGTGCTGCTGCTCGACAAGACGGGCACGATCACGATCGGCAACCGCCTGGCCTCCGAGTTCATACCGATGCCTGGCGTGCCCGAGCTCGAGCTCGCCGAGGCCGCGCAGCTCTCCTCGCTTGCCGACGAGACCCCCGAGGGGCGCTCGATCGTGGTGCTGGCGAAGAAGTACGGGATCCGCGAGCACGACATGACCTCGATGCAGGCAGAGTTCGTCCCGTTCACCGCGCAGACGCGCATGAGCGGGGTCGACTACGACGGCCAGCAGCTGCGCAAGGGCGCGGGCGACGCGATCATCGCCCTGGTGCAGCGCGAAGGCGGCTCGCCGCCGGCCGCCCTGCAGATCGAACTCGACCGCGTCGGCAACGAGGGAGGGACCCCGCTGGCGGTCTCCCGCGACAACCAGATCCTCGGCGTCATCTACCTCAAGGACACGATCAAGCAGGGCATGAAGGTCCGCTTCGATCAGCTCCGCGCGATGGGCATCAAGACCGTGATGGTGACCGGAGACAACCGGCTCACAGCCGCGAAGATCGCCGAGGAGTCAGGGGTGGACGACTTCCTGGCAGAAGCGACGCCGGAGCGCAAGCTCGCGCTGATTCGCGAGCAGCAGCAGGACGGACGACTGGTGGCGATGACCGGCGACGGCACCAACGACGCGCCGGCGCTCGCCCAAGCCGACGTGGGCGTGGCGATGAACACGGGCACCCAGGCCGCGCGCGAGGCGGGCAACATGGTCGACCTCGACTCGAACCCGACGAAGCTGATCGAGATCGTCGAGGTCGGCAAGCAGCTGCTGATCACGCGCGGCGCGCTCACGACCTTCTCGATCGCCAACGACGTCGCCAAGTACTTCGCGATCCTGCCTGCGATCTTCGTCTCGACGTGGGCGACCGGATCGGGAACCCACGCGACCGGACCGCTGCACGTGCTCAACATCATGGGGCTCGGCAGTCCCCGCTCCGCGATCGTCTCGGCGATCATCTTCAACGCTGTCGTGATCCCGCTGCTGATCCCGCTCTCGCTGCGCGGCGTGCGCTACCGCCCGATCGGCGCCAGCGCGCTGCTGCGCCGCAACCTCTTGATCTACGGCCTCGGCGGTATCGTCGCGCCCTTCATCGGCATCAAGCTGATCGACCTGGTCGTGCACAACCTGCTCGGCGGGTGAGGCGTCCTTCCGCCTGTCCCGTGCCTGCGGTGGCGGCCGCATCGGGGCGTATGTTTCAGCGTCGATGGCCGTCGGCAAGGCACGGGCGCATCACCCTGACGAGGCGGAGGAGGCCGGCTGCAGCTTCCAGGCGCCCTGCATGCGCTCGATCGACGAGCCGGCCATCACCGACCATCTCGCCCACGACCGTTTCTTCTGGCTGGACCTGACGGACCCGACGCCCGAGGACATCGCGAAGCTGCGCGAGATCTTCGGCTTTCACCCGTTGGCGCTGGAGGACGCCGTGCACTTCGGCCAGCGGCCGAAGCTCGACCACTATCAGGAGTACGCGTTCCTGGTCTTCTACGGCGCCCGCGAAAATCAGGACGGCGGCATGCAGCTGCAGGAGGTGCAGATGTTCGTGTCCGGCAAATACCTGGTCACCGTGCACCGGGAAGAGCTGCCGGTGCTCGACGAAGAGCTCGACAAGCTCGACGGCCGCGTCCTCCACAGCGAGCAGTTCCTGATCTACCGCGTGTTCGACGCGCTGACCGACAGCTTCTTCCCGCCGCTGGCGCGGATGGACGATCAGATCGACGAGCTCGAGGACGAGGTGCTGGCCGGTCCAACCGACGAGCAGCTACAGCGGCTGTTCGCGATGAAGCGGACGCTGGTCGCGATGCGCAAGGTCGTGACTCCGCAGCGCGACCTGTTCGCGCGCTCGATCGACCAGCTGGCGGAGCTGCCGGGGCTGCAGCTGGACGAGCGCGACTACTTCCGCGACGTCTACGACCACCTGATCCGGATCTCCGATCTGATCGACTCCTACCGCGACCTGCTCAGCAGCACGACCGACCTCTATCTCTCGACGGTCAGCAACCGCCAGAACGAGGTGATGAAGCAGCTGGCGATCGTCGGCACCGTGTTCCTGCCGTTGTCGTTCATCACCGGCTTCTTCGGCATGAACTTCGGCTGGCTCATCACCAAGGGGATCGCCCCGACGTGGACCTTCTTCGTACTCGGTCTCGGCAGCATGGTCGTGACCTGCCTGGTGCTGGTGCGCTTCTTCAAGCGCCGTGGCTGGATCTAGGCACTCGAGCCGTGCGGCGCGGCTCCGCGTCCGGCTCAGCCGCCGTTCAGCTGCGCGCGTGCGGGGCGCCCGATCCGCCCTCGGCTGTGCCCGCCTCCACCGCACGCCTGCGGCCGAGGCGCGGCAGCGAGAGCCCGCGGCGCGCGGGCGCGCGGCTGCGAAGCGGCCGTTGCTGGGCCCATGAGGGCAGCGTCAGCGACCAGCTCGGGGTGACCGGGGCGGTGCGTCTTGGGTCGTTCGCTTTCATCGTGCTCCTGCCTTCTTCGCCTCTCCCCAGTGGAACTCCTACCCGCGCAGCGCACGGCGAACCGTTCCGCGGTCGCGTATCGCGTCAGCTCGAGGTGGCGATCAGCGTGGCCGCGACCGCGAGGTAGACCGCGACGATCGTCAGGCCCTGGCCGCGGCCCACGCCGCGACCGGCGCGCGCGAACAGCAGCGCGAGCAGCGTGATCGCGAGCGCCGAGCCGGCCACCAGCGTCGTCTGCGCGGACGGTGAGGCGACGCCGAGGAAGATGCTCGGCACGAGCAGCCCCGCGATTATGTTGATCGCGTTGCTGTTCAGCGAAGTGCTGAGCACGGCGGCACCGCGGCCGCGCGAAGCCAGGTAGACCCCTGCGACCGCGTTCGGCAGGCTCGTCACCACCGCCAGCACGATCGCGCCGACGACGATCGCCGGCACCCCCCAGTGCGCGCCGAGCTTGGAGGCGGAGCGCTCCATCGCGATCGAGGCGCCGATCACGACGGCGGTCGCGACGAGCGCGACCAGCCCATCGCGCGCGCCGCCCCGGCGGGGGTGGATGGCGCTCTGCAGATCCTGCTCCTCCTCGACGATCGCTGCCACCAGCCAGCGCGTCCAGCGCGCCGGGAGCGGCAGCGCGGCGATCCTGCTGTGGCGCGCGCCGAGCAGCGCGAGGTACGGGGCGAACACGACCAGCGCGGCCGGCAGCGCGGCCGCCGCAGGCAGCACGCCCAGCACCAGCAGCAGCGCCACCGCGGCCACCCACACAGCGACCGCGCCGCCGAGCTCGACCACGCGCGGATGCAGGGCGATGTGACCGGCGACGATGCCCGCCAGGCCGATCAGCGCTGCGACGTTGAAGACGTTCGAGCCGAGGATCACGCCGGCGCCGATGCGGCTCTCTCCGCGCACCAGCGCTGTCACGGCGGCGGTGATCTCGGGGCCGTCGGCGGCCAGCGCGGCGAGCATGCCCAGCAGCGACTCGGACAGCCCGAGCCGCGTGCCGACGCGCTCGAGCGCCGTGACCAGGCTCCAGCTCGCGGTCAGGCTGACAAGCATCCCGGCGAGGAACACGATGGCGAGCACCGGATCAGACACCGGCCGCTGCCTCCGCCTGCGCCGCCGTGGCGGGCAGCACGAGCTCCTCGTCGAGGGCGCCGAGAACCGCTGCGCCGGGCTGCACCGAGGTCACTGAGGTAGCGTCCCACACGTTCTCAATGGCAGACGGGCGCGGGCATCTGAAGGTCTTCATCGGCATGGCTCCAGGAGTGGGGAAGACCTACCGCATGCTTCAGGAGGGACGCGCCGAGTCCGACAACGGCCGCGACACCGTGATCGGCTACATCGAGCCGCACGGAAGGGCCGACACGCTCGCGCAGGCTGAGGGGCTGGAGGTGATCCCTCGCCGCGCCGTCACCTATCGCGGCACGCGCCTGGAGGAGATGGACACACCGGCGGTGATCGCGCGCGCCCCCGAGCTGTGCCTGATCGACGAGCTGGCCCACACCGACGCGCCGGGTCTCGAGCACGAGAAGCGCTACGAGGACGTCCGTGACGTGCTCGATGCGGGCATCGACGTGTTCTCCACGGTCAACGTGCAGCACCTCGAGAGCCTCAACGACCAGGTCGAACGTCTCACCGGGGCGCAGGTGCGCGAGACGATCCCGGACGAGATCCTCTCGGCGGCGGACGAGGTCGTGCTCATCGACCTCACGCCCGAGGCGTTGATCGGGCGCCTGCGCGCCGGAAAGGTCTACGGGCACGAGCGCGTGCCCGCGGCGCTCAACAACTTCTTCAAGATCGAGAACCTCGCCGCGCTGCGCGAGACAGCGCTGCGCCAGGTCGCCGAGGACGTCGAGGTCAAGCGGTTGGTGCGCGAGCCCTCGCCGCTGCTGCGTCGCGACGCGGATGGCCTCGCCGCCGCCGAGCCCGGCGCCGCGCAGACGATCAGCGAGCGTCTGCTCGTGCTGGCGACGCTCGACAGAGAGTCCGAGCATGTGGTGCGCCGCGCGTGGCGCTCCGCGCAGCGGCTCGACGCGCCGCTCGACGTGCTGGTCGTGCGCCCGCCCGGCCGCGAGCCCAGCGCCCGCGACCGCGCGCGCCTGGAGGCGCTGCGCCGGCTCGCCTCGATGCTCGGCGCGCAACTGCGCGTCGAGGAGACGGAGGACCCCGCCGCGGCCACGATCGCGACGGCACGGGCGCTCGGCAGCACATACGTGCTGATCGGCACACCGCTGCAGCGCCGCGGACTCGGACGGCTGCTCGGCGGAGCCGATGCGCTCGTGGGAAAGTTGATCGACGGCCTGCCGGGCGTCGACCTGCGCGTGGTCGCCGACCCGGCGCTGCGCCGCTCGGAGCCACCCGATAAGTCTTGATAAAGACGGCAGGGGCGTCATCGGGGCCGGCGAAGGTCTGAACGCTGACGGGCGAGCTTTCTAAAACCGTCTAGCATCGCCGCAACCTTCCCCCCGTGAGCCTTGTTCCAACCGACATCGTGAAGCGAGCCCGTTCCCCCCGCAGGCTCTCCGCAGCGCTCCTCTGCGCGCTGCTCGCCGCCGTGGCGCTCGCGGCGCCTGCCGCCGGCGGCCACGCCACGCCGCGCGCGCACGCTGCCTCGTTCCACCTGACCGGCATCGGCGACGAGCAGTCGGAGATGTTCACGAACAAGCTGTGGCAGCAGCTGCACACGAAAATCGCGCGTTACATCGCGCCGTATGACGCAGCCGTGCACGCCGACGACCTGGCCAGGGCGCGGCAGTGGATCGGCCTGGCCGAAGCGAACCACCAGCAGGTCCTGCTGTCCTTCTACCACTCCCAGCACACGCCCACGAAGCTGCCGAGCGTGAGCACCTATCAGAAGGACGTCGCGAAGTTCATCAAGCTCTTCCCCAAGGTCCGCCAGTACCAGTCCTGGGACGAGTCCAACCGCGGCAACATCGCGCACACCCTCGCGAGCCCCTCCGGAGGCGCCGCCGCGCGCTACTACCAGGCGCTGATCCGCGTCTGCTCCGGCTGCACCGTGCTCGGCCTCGACGTGCTGGACGCAGCGAACATCAAGCCCACGCTGCGATACATCTCCGAATTCAAGCGCGAAATCTCGCACCTGCGGACCGTGATGCCGAGGGTCTGGGGCCTGCACAACTACTCGGACATCAACCGCTATGAAAGCTGGCGCACGCGCGAACTGATCCACGCGCTGGGCGGCGAAGTGTGGCTGACCGAGACCGGCGGCATCGTGCAGTTCCAGCCGTACTTCCCGAACAAGCACGGCGCCGGCTTGACGCGCGCCGCGAAGGTCACCCAGTACATGTTCGCGGTCGCGCAGAAGTACCCGCAGATCAAGCGCCTCTACGTCTACGACTGGACCGGCGGCAACAGCAGGACGCGCTTCGACGCGGGCCTCACCAACTCACGCCACCAGCCGCGTCCGGCCTACGTCACGCTCTGCAAAGCGCTTCACGGAGCGAAATGCTCCGTGAAGACGGCGAAGAACTAGCCGACGCGCATCCCTGAACGATCGCGATCGCCGTCGCGGGCGGCCGATGGCCCTGGCGGTCGCGGGCGGATCCGGCTGCCGGCGCCGGCGTCGCCGCGTCACCCGCTGAGCGCGGGCTCGGCCTGTGGCTCCGGGCCCGCCGGGCCACTGCCCACCCGGTCCTCGCGAGCGGCCCCGCGCCGCAGCGCCCACATCGCGGCCACCGCCAGCGCTCCCGCGACACCGGCGTAGAGAACCAGTTTCGTGAGCGGGTAGCGAACGCCGTCGTGGAGTGTCAGGTTCAGCGCCGTGGCGTCCCCGGCGGATCTGATGTCGAGCAGCCCGCGGTGGTCGATCCCCAGCAGCGTCGGGGCCAGCGTCGCGAACAGCGCCCAGCCCGCGAGCGTGAGCAGCGCCCAGCCGAGCTCGCGCGGGCCCAGCCGCAGCCGTGGCGTGGCGCCCGCCACCGCGATCAGCGCCGCGGCCGCGAGCAGCAGGAACGGCCAGATCGCGCCCCAGCCGCGCCCCGCGCCGAGCGCGGAGGCCAGCGTCGGCTGGAATTCGCCCTTCGAGAGCAGTCGCGTCCACACCACCGTCTCGTTCTCGTAGCCGACCAGCGGGTGCGTGATCGTCGCGATCGCCGCCGCCGCGACCGACACGCCGGCGAGCGCCACGGTCGGACCCGGCCAGCGTCTGAGCGCGAGCGCGAGCGGGCAGGACAGGAAGGGAATCATCGTGATCAGGAACCTCGGCCCCGGCGCGCCGCCGCCGAAAGGCAGGTAGTAGCCCGAGTTGTAGATCCCGTAGCACGCGCACACGCCCGCGATCGTCAGCGCCTCCGCGCGCAGGCCGCGGCGGTAGAGCAGCACGATTCCCGCCGCTCCCATCGCCAGCACGGGCGAGAGCGTCAGCAGCCCGCGCGAGTCGAACAGCAGCGTGCCGAGCACCGGCAGGCTCGGCGCTGAGATGCCGAAGAAGCCCTTCTGCTGCTGCGGGATGTTCGAGTACGCCAGGTGCGTCCACGAGCCGAACGCGGCGTGGTTGTAGAGCAGCAGCGGAACGATCCCTACGAGGCCCCCCAGCACGTACGCGCCCGCGCGGGTCGCCACGCCCCGCGCTGTGAGCGTGTCGCGGCGCGAGAGCAGGTACAGCCCGAGCACGAGCGCGACGAACGCGAGCGGGTACTCGGAGGTGATCGCATAGCCGACGGCCAGTCCGGCGGCGGCCAGGAGCAGCGGCCGTGGCGGGCCCGCGCGCTCACGCACCATGATCGCGAAGGCGGCGAAGCCGAGCATCGCGGAGAACACGTGCGAGAACAGCAGCGTCGAGAAGGGCAGCACGAGCGTGCCGAGGCCCGTGACGACCGCCGCGGCGGCTCCGTAGCCCGGCTCGAAGCGCTCGGCGACACGCCACACGAGCAGCATCAGGATCAGCGCCGGAAGCACGTTCCCCCACCAGCCGATGAAGTCGATCACCTCGTCTTCGCCGCGCAGCGCCGGCGAGGAGCGCGCGACCTTCGGGGCGTCCACCGCCTTCAGCAGCTCGTAGAAGGGCAGCGAGTACATCGCCAGCCCGGGCGCGCGCGCGGAGTAGAAGTGCCCGTGGTACTCCGCCTTGTCTTTGGTCTGGTAGGGGCCCGCGTCGATCGTCGTGCGCCCCGCGTCGAGCGCGCGTATCAGGTCGTAGTGCGAGCTCTGGTTGTCCGACCAGTTCTGCAGCATCACGAACGACGCGAGCCCGGCCAGCAGGATCGCGCCGAGCGCCGCGCGCCCGCGCCGGGATGCCGGCAGCAAGCGCCGCATCAGTCGTGCCCGTGCAGCGCCGCCGGACCCGCCCCGATCTCATAGATCACGCTGTCCCCGGCGCGACGCTTGGTGACGCCGAGCCCGGCGATCGGCTTTGCGGCCGCGGCTGCAGGGTCCGGCGGCTCGGGCGTCGCCGAGCTGTTCACCGGCGGCAGTTCGCGCAGCGGCTTGGTATGCAGCACCACCGTGCGAATCCCGTAGAAGCGCAGCTTCTCGACGCTCGCCCTGTCGGGGAAGCCCTGCATGCCGCCGCGCAGGTCGTCGACCGCCGGTATGTCGAACGTGCTGTTGCCGATCGGGATCTCATAGAAGCCGTCGATCGAGAAGTACTGCCACACGCGGTCATACGCGCCGTCCGTGGGCAGGTCCAGGCGCGGTCCGGGCAGCGCCTGTTCCGCGCGCGCCGGCTGCGGCACGAGCGGATGCCCGAGGTGCCCCGATCCTTCCCCCAGCAGCCCGATCAGCAGCACCGCCCCCACGGCCGCCGGCACGATCGGCGTGGGCCGTCGCGCGAAGCGCACCGCCCGCGCGGCCAGCCACGCCGCGCCCGCGCCGGCGAGCAGCGCATAGAACAGCGTGCCCAGCGTGAACACCCTGCCGGGCACGCGCACGCCGTTCCAGCCGGGCGCGTAGTCGAACAGCAGCCGGTACGGATAGCCCGCGCCGGTCAGCCCGAGCCCCATCGCGAGCACCGAGCACACCACCGCCCCCGCCACCAGTCCCAGGCGCAATCGCCCCGAAAGCGCCGATCCGCCGAGGCCGGCGGCGCCCAGCAGCGCGAGCGCAAGGATCAGCCCGCCCGGGAAGAACACGTCCTCGTTCTTGGAGTGCACGTGCGCGCGCATGCCCGACGTGATCCCGCCCCACACGCGGTTCTCCGAGGATGCGGAGAGCAGTGCGGCAGGGCCCGAGGAGTAGTTCTCGACTTCCCTGATCGTGCGCTTCGCCGTCGGGTAGTCGTGCGAGACCTTCAGATATGGACGCGCCTGGTAGACGGTGATGGCGCCCACCACCGCCAGCCCGGCCAGCGTCACGGCGAGCAGCCTGCGGCTGATGAGCGCGCGCCGGCCGCCGCGCCACCAGTACACGCCGGCGAGCAGCGCCAGCACCGCCATCAGGTAGGCGAACTGCAAGCCCAGCGTGAAGCCGAGGCTGATCTGCCAGGCCGCCACCAGCCAGCCGGCCAGCACCAGCGCGCGCGACTCGCGGCGATAGCCGCGCAGCAGCAGGAACAGCGACAGCGCGATGCCGCCGGAGGAGATCACGTGCAGATGACCGGCCTCGGTGACGCGGTAGGGCGCGTACGCGAACGCGATCCCGGCCGCAGCCGCGCCCAGCCGTCCGAGCCCGAGCTCGCGCGCCAGCAGGTACGCGCCCACGAAGCAGAGCGCGTAGGCGAACAGGAACAGCAGGTTGTAACGCACCAGCGCGGCCACCGTTCCCGACCCGAAGAACGCGCTCGGCCCGTAGCCCAGCAGCGAGTCCGAGAACGCCGCGCTCAGCGGATGCGGGTAGAACACATTCGCGTCGAACAGGTTCAGCGGGTCGTGCAGCATCGCGTGACCCACCCACGCGATCTCCCACGCCGTGCGGATCGGATCGCCGAGGTCCGGCGCGATGCGGCTGCTCATGTGCAGGATCAGCGGCCACGTCGTCAGCAACGCCAGCAGCACTCCCGCCGCGGCCACCACGATCAGCTCGCGCGCGCCGAGCTCCGGCGAGGCAGCCCACCCTCTCGCGGGCGGCAGCAGGCGCCGGCGCGAACGCACCGCGCGCGCCCGCGCGGGCGCGGCATCGGTCCCGGCGCCGGCGGGGGCGCCGCCTGCGGCTGCCGGCGCCTGCGGCGGGTGTGATCCTGGTGGCGTGCTCGGGAGGCTGGGCAGGCCGGTGCTCACGGTCGAGTGGTGTTCGGGGCCGTGGGGATCGGCGCAGCATACGGGAGGCGCCTGAGATCAGGCGCTTGTGCATTGCGGCGAACGGCCGGTGCCTGCTTGTGACGGTGCGACGCGCCTCTTTGCGGCAAGATGCGTGCCGATGAAGGTGCTCGTCGTGGGAGCCGGGGGCGTGGGCGCGGCGTTTGCCGGCATCGCCCAGCGCCGCGACGCGTTCGTGCAGGTCGTGCTGGCCGACATCGACGAGGCGCGCGCGCGGGCGGCGATCGAGCCGCTGGGCGAGCCGGATCGCTTCGGTGCCGCGCAGGTCGACGCCTCCGACCAGGTCGCGCTGCTCGAGCTGATCCGCCGGGTCGCGCCGGACGCCGTGTTGAACGCGACGGACCCGCGCTTCAACGAGCAGATCTTCGACGCCTGCTTCCAGGCGCGCGTCACGTACCTGGACATGGCGATGACGCTCTCCCATCCGCACCCGGAGCGCCCCTTTGAGGTGCCCGGCGAGATGCTCGGCGAGAAGCAGCTCGCGCGTCACTCCGACTGGGAGCAGGCGGGCCTGCTCGCGCTGGTCGGGATCGGCGTCGAGCCGGGGCTCTCCGACGTGTTCGCGCGCCACGCCGCCGACGAGCTGTTCTCGGAGCTGCACGAAGTGGGTGTGCGCGACGGCGCCGATCTGGTTGTCGAGGGCTACGACTTCGCGCCGACCTTCTCGATCTGGACGACGATCGAGGAGTGCCTGAACCCGCCGCTGATCTGGGAGCGCGAGCGCGGCTTCTACACCACGCCTGCGTTCTCCGAGCCCGAGATCTTCGAGTTCCCCGAGGGCATCGGCCCGGTGGAATGCGTGAACGTCGAGCACGAGGAGGTCGTGCTGGTACCGCGCTGGGTCTCCTGCGAGCGCGTCACCTTCAAGTACGGCCTCGGGCAGGAGTTCATCGACGTGCTCAGCACTCTGCACAAACTCGGCCTCGATTCGACCGAGCCGGTGAGGGTGGGTGGTGCGCAGGTGGCGCCGCGCGATGTCGTCGCGGCCGTGCTCCCGGACCCGGCGACGCTCGGCGAGCGCATGAGCGGGCGCACCTGCGCCGGCACCTGGGTCACGGGCAACGGCAAGGACGGGCAGCCGCGCTCCACCTACCTGTACCACGTCGTCGACAACGAGACGACGATGCGCGAGTACGGCAGCCAAGCCGTCGTCTGGCAGACCGCCGTGAACCCGGCCGTCGCTCTCGAGCTGCTCGACCGCGGCGCGTGGAAGGGCAGCGGCGTGCTCGGGCCGGAGGCGTTTCCCGCGCAGCCGTTCCTCGACCTGCTCGCCGAGCACGGCTCGCCGCACGGGGTGCAAGAGAAGCCGCTGCCGGACAGCCGGCGCTGAGCGCCGCGGCGCCGGCCGCCGCGGGCGCCGGGCAGGCTAGACCGTCGGCGGGCGCGGGCCGGGCGGCTCGCCGCCGTCCGGCGGGGGCACCATCGCGGCGTGGTGCGTCGCGCCGGGGCCGAACAGGTGTGCCGGCGCGCGCTCGACGCGCATGTCGAGGATCCCCGGCGGCGCGGTTTCGGTCTTCCGCGAGAAGAACTGCTTGAAGTACAGGCGCGAGACCAACATGAGCACGAAGCCGATGCCCATGCCGACGGCGCCGAACCACAGCGGCAGCGTCAGGCCCAGATACTCTTTGCCTTCGGCGTTTTCGGCGTGGCCGTAGTAGATGCACGCATAGATGCCGATCCCGTAGAAGATCACCCCGGCCGCGAGCGGCGCGAGGCCGACGAGCACGAACTTGCGCACGCTCGTGAAGATCTCCCGGCGGTAGTACCAGGCCGAGGCGAAGCCGGTCGAGCCGTAGTAGAAGCAGACGGGGATGCCGAGCGCGACCACCGCGAGTTCGAGCACCGTTTCCGAGATCAGGATCAGCGGGACCGCGACCAGGATCGAGGCGACCCCGAAGCCCCAGGTCGAGACGGTGGGGGTGAGGAAGCGCGGGTGCACTTTGCCGAAGGCGCTCGGGATCGCGCGCCAGATCGCCATCGAGAGGGTCGTGCGCGCGGTCGGGAGGATCGTCGTCTGGGTCGATGCGGCGGCCGAGGTGAGGACCGCGACGATCAGGAATCGCACGCCGACCGAGCCGAGCACGCCGTGGCCGAGCGCGTTGAGCACGTCGCCGGCGTTTTCTTCATTGGCGATGAAGGAGGCACCGTGGTAGGCCTGCGCGCCGGCGGCGACGATCAGGTAGATGAACACGAGCAGGACCGTCGAGACGACCGCCGCGCGTCCGGGTCCCTCGTTGGGATCCTCCGACTCCTCGTTCACCGCCACGCCGGAATCCCACCCCCAGTAGATGAAGATCCCGAGCAACATCGCCACGACCAGATCCTTGAACTTCATCGCAAACGGGTTGAACCAGTCGGCGACGGGTTCCACGGAGTGTGTGGGGTGCCCCGTGTATACGGTGATCAGCGCGGTCACCGCGAACACCCCGAGCATCACGACCTCGAACGAGAGCAGCAGCTGCTGGATGCGCGCCGAGAGCTCGATGCCGCGGTGGCAGATCCAGGTCATCAGCAGGATCCACAGCACGCACCCGACCAGCCCCGCGCCCTTGTGCGCTTCCGCCCAGTGCCATTCGAAGAGCTTGAAGGTGTAGGTCGCAGCCACAAAGCCGAGCGACGCCATCACGAGCAGGTCCGCGAGGAAGATCGCCCAGCCGTTCAGCCAGCCGAAGCCCGGACCGAAGGCACGTGTCGTCCAGGCAAAGCTCGTGCCCGCGTCCGGGTCCGCCTTGTTGAGGTAGCGGTAGCCGAGTGAGACGAGCAGCATCGGGACGAACGACGCCAGCAGCACCGCGGGTGCATGGGTGGCGACGCCGGGATCGAGCGCGATGAAGCCGAGCGTCGCCGCCAGCGAGTACGCGGGAGCGACCGACGCCGTCGAGATGACGACGTTGGAGATGTAGCCGATGGCGTTTTTCTTCAGTCCCTTGTCCGGGACGCCGATCGCGGCGGGGGCGGGTGGTCCGCTGACGGTCTCCGATGCCATTTACAGCCTCTCCTGTCGGTTGCGCGCGCGGGCGATACCCCGTGTGCTGAAAGTTACGCACGCGTGCGGCGGCGGCGCAAGGTGCGATTGTTCAAATGCAGACCGCTGCTTATGTACATGTTGTACAAGCCATGGCGCCTCACTTGAACAAGCACACGGTTGAGACACGGTCTTGCAGGGGTTATGGTTGGTCGTAGTGTCCAGTCGAGCGTCCTGAGGAGGAGAGAACTCATGGAGAGCCCCGCGAGTGGAACCGTCACCACTGCCGACTCGACCGATGCGCCCGGTCCCTCGGCGCCCGCGATCAAGGGCGCCGGCCAGAGCACGCTGCAGCAGCTGGCGAAGGATCACCTGTGGATGCACTTCACGCGGCTCGGCTCCTACGCCGACGCGGACGTGCCCGTGATCGTGCGCGGCGAGGGCTGCTACGTCTACGACGAGCACGGCAGGCGCTATCTGGACGGGCTCTCCGCGCTGTACTGCGTCAACGTCGGCCACGGCCGAGCGGAGCTCGGCGAGGCGGCGGCTGCGCAGGCGAAGGAGCTCGGCTTCTACACGAACTGGAGCTACGCGCACCCGCGCGCAATCGAGCTGGCCGCGCGCATCGCAGAGCTCACTCCGGGCAACCTCAACCGCGTGTTCTTCACCTCCGGCGGCTCGGAGGCGGTCGAGTCGGCGTGGAAGCTCGCCAAGGCCTACCACCGCGAGCGCGGCGAGCCGACGCGGCACAAGCTGGTCTCGCGCAAGCTGTCCTACCACGGCTCCTCGATGGGCGCCCTCACCGCGACCGGCCTGCCGTCCATCCGCGAGCCCTTCGAACCGCTCACACCGGGCGGCATCCACGTGCCGAACACGAACACCTACCACTCCGAGGCGGGCCAGGACCCGTTGTGGGCCGCCGATGCGATCGAGGAGGCGATCGAGTTCGCCGGGCCCCACACGGTCGCCGCCGTGATCCTCGAGCCGGTTCAGAACGGCGGTGGCTGCTTCACGCCGCCGGACGGCTACTTCCAGCGCGTGCGCGAGATCTGCGATCGCCACGGCGTGCTGCTGATCTCCGACGAGGTGATCTGCTCATGGGGGCGGCTGGGCCACTGGTTCGGGTGTGTGCGCTACGACTACATGCCCGACATCATCACGACGGCGAAGGGCATCAGCTCCGCATACGCGCCCCTCGGAGCCGTGATCGCAGGCGACCACATCGCCGAGCCGTTCCTGCACGGCAAGCACATCTTCAACCACGGCTTCACGTTTGGCGGGCACCCGATGTCGTGTGCGGTCGCGCTTGCCAACATCGAGATCCTCGAGCGCGAGGACCTGCTCGGGAACGTGCTCGCGAACGAGGCGCCGTTCCGCGCGGCGCTCGAGTCGCTGCTCGACCTGCCGATCGTCGGCGACGTGCGCGGCGCCGGCTACTTCCAGGCGATCGAGCTGGTGAAGGACAAGGAGACGAAGGAGACGTTCGACTCCGCCGAGTCCGAGGAACTGCTGCGCGGCTACCTCTCCGGCGAGCTCTACCGCCGCGGGCTGATCTGCCGTACCGACGATCGCGGCGACCCGATCGTGCAGCTCTCGCCGCCGTTGATCGCGGGCGAGCAGCAGTTCGAGGAGATCCTCGCGATCCTGCGACCGGTGCTGACCGAGGCCGGCGAGCGGATGGAGCGATGGAGCTCACCGTCGAGAGCCTGATCCGCGAGCTCGGCCTCACGCTCGTCTCCGGCCAGGAGTCTGCGCAGACGCCCGTTCGCTGGGTTCACAGCAGCGAGCTGCCCGACCCGACGCCGTGGCTGAAAGGTGGCGAGATGCTGCTCACCACGGGGCTCTCGCTCGACACTCCCGGCGCGCAGCGAGAGCTGATCGAGCGGCTCGCCGACCACGAGATCGCGGCGCTCGGCTTCGGCACGGGCTTCAGCCACAAACGGCTGCCGGCCGCGCTCGTCGCGGCGGCTCGCAAGCGCGGCTTCCCGCTGTTCGAGGTTCCCTACGAGCTGCCCTTCATCGCGATCACCGAGCGCGCTTTCACGCGTCAGCTCGACGAACGCTACGAGCTGCTTCAGCGCAACATGGTCGGCGACGTGCTGGCCGAGACGCTCACCGGCCATCTCTACCCGGAGGACCTGCAGGCGCGGCTGCGGCCGTTCGGCATCGGCGAGCGCCTCGCGGTGATCGCGTTCGCGCTCGAGGACGCGACCACCGCCGCCGCGGCGGTCGAGCGGATCCTGCAGGCCGAGCGCGCGCCGAGCCTGGTCGCGATCCGGGCCGGGCTGCTGTGCGCCGTCGTCGACGGCGACGGGCCCTCGGGCGCGCCGCTCGACCCGATCGCGCTCGCCGGCAAGGTGCGCGAGGAGCTGGGCGCGCGCTTCGGCACGGTGCGCGCTGCGGCCAGCCGCGTCGGCCCGACCCATTCCCTGCGCATGAGCTTCCACGAGGCGCGCTGTGCGCTGGAGGCGGTGCGGCTGCGCAACGGCGACACGCCCGCGGTCGCCTCCTATGAGGACCTCGGCGCCTTCCAGCTGCTGCTCTCGCTGCAGGACGACGACGCGCTGAACTCCTACTGCCGCAGCGTGCTCGGGCCGATCGAGCAGGGGGAGGGCGATTACGGCGACGAGCTGGTGCGCTCGCTGGACGTGTTCATCGAGCACAACGGGCACTGGGAGAAGGCGGCGGCGGCGCTGTTCTGCCACCGCCACACGCTGCGCTACCGGATCCGCCGCATCGAGCAGCTGACGGGCCGCGACTTCTCCAACGCCCGCGACAGGATCGAGTTCTGGCTGGCACTGAGAGGAAGGGAGTTGGCGCGATGAAGATCGGGGTCCCCACCGAGATCAAGATCGACGAGTACCGGGTCGCGATCACGCCTGCCGGCGTGCGCGAGCTGAGCACGCGCGGTCACGAGGTGCTGGTCCAGTCCGGCGCCGGTGAGGGCAGCGCGATGACCGACGAGCAGTTCACCGCCCAGGGCGCGCACATCGTGGCGGACGCCGAGACGCTGTTCGCGGAGGCGGAGATGGTGCTCAAGGTGAAGGAGCCGCAGCCGCAGGAGGTGCAGCTGCTGCGCGAGGGGCAGGCGCTGTTCACCTACCTGCACCTCGCCGCGGAGCCCGAGCTGGCGCGCGGGCTGATGGAGTCGGGGGCGATCTGCATCGCCTACGAGACCGTCGAGGACGCGCGCGGGCGGCTGCCGCTGCTCGCGCCGATGAGCGAGGTCGCCGGCAAGATCGCGACGCAGGCGGGCGCGTTCATGCTCGAGAAGCCGCTCGGCGGCCGCGGGATCCTGCTCGGCGGCGTGCCGGGCGTGGCCGCCGCGACGGTGCTCGTGATCGGCGGCGGCGTGGTCGGCATGAACGCTGCGTTCATCGCGATCGGCATGGAAGCCGACGTGTTCGTGTTCGACCGCTCGATCGACCGGCTGCGCGAGCTGGAAGTCGCCTTCGGCGGTCGCGCTTCGACCGTCTACTCCTCATCGCTGGCGGTCGAGGAGATGCTGCCGGCCGCCGACCTCGTGATCGGTGCGGTGCTCGTCACCGGCGGCCGCGCGCCGCACGTTGTGACGCGTGAGCAGCTCAAACTGATGAAGCCACACGCCGTGCTCGTCGACGTCTCGATCGATCAGGGCGGCTGCTTTGAGACCTCGCGTCCGACGACGCACACGAACCCGACCTACGAGGTCGACGGGATCACGCACTACTGCGTGACGAACATGCCGGGCGCGGTGCCGATCACCTCGACCTACGCGCTCACCAACGCAACTCTTCCGTACGTGGTCGAACTGGCCGAGCGGGGCGTGCAGGAGGCGCTCGAGTCCAATCAGGGCCTGCGCATGGGGCTGAACGTGAAGGACGGTCAGATCACCCATCCCGCCGTCGCGCAGGCACTCGGCCTGGAGCTTGCGAGCGCCCCATAATCGAGGAAGGACCTCAACGCCGAAGGAGAGCCCATGGCCAGCACCGCAGAGACACTCACGAACTTCATCGACGGCGCGCGCGTGGCGGGCGGTGGCGAGACCGAACCGGTGCTGAACCCCGCCACCGGCGAGGAGCTCGCGCAGGCGCCCGTGTCGAGCCCGGAGGAGGTCGATCGCGCCGTGCGCGCGGCGCGGGCGGCGTTCGAGGGCTGGGCGAACACCACGCCCGGCGAGCGCGCGCGCGCGCTGCTGGCGATCGCCGACCTGATCGAGGAGCACGGCGAGGAGATCGCCCGGCTGGAGGCGCTCAATGCGGGCAAGCCGATCGAGGCCGTGACCGCTGACGAGATCCCGGTGATGGCCGACAACCTGCGCTTCTTCGCCGGCGCCGCACGCACCCTCGAGGGACGCGCGGCGGGGGAGTACATGGAGGGCTACACGTCCTTCACGCGCCGCGAAGCTGTCGGCGTGATCGGCCAGGTCACGCCCTGGAACTACCCGCTGATGATGGCGATCTGGAAATTCGGCCCGGCGATCGCGGCCGGCAACACGGTCGTGTTGAAGCCCGCCGAGACGACGCCTATGACGACCGTGCGGCTGGCGGAGCTGATCGGCGAGCGCGAGCTGCTGCCCAAGGGCGTGCTCAACATCGTGACCGGCCCCGGCAACCCGACCGGGCAGGCGCTGATCAGCCACCCCGACGTGGACATGATCGCGCTGACCGGCTCGGTCGAGACCGGCAAGCACTTCGCGCGTACCGCTGCGGACACGCTCAAGCGTGTGCACCTCGAGCTCGGTGGCAAGGCGCCCGTCGTCGTGTTCGACGATGTGAGCATGGAGACGGCGATGGAGACGATCGCCGGCACCGGCTATTACAACGCCGGCCAGGACTGCACGGCGGCGACGCGCGTGCTCGCCTCCGAGCGGGTCTACGACGACGTCGTCAACGGGCTCGTCGAGCAGGCGCGCGGCCTCGTGCTCGGCGACACGCTCGCACCCGAGACGACGCTCGGCCCGGTCAACTCCGCGAGGCAGCGCGAGCGTGTGACGGGCTTCCTCGAGCGGCGGCCCGACCGCGCGGAGATCGTCACGGGAGGCCATGCGGCGGACCGTCCCGGCTTCTTCGTCGAACCCACGGTCGTCGCGGGCCTCGAGCAGGACGACGAGATGATCCAGAAGGAGATCTTCGGGCCGGTGATCACCGTGCAGCGCTTCTCCGACGAGCAGCAGGCGATCGAGTGGGCCAATGCGACGCGCTACGGCCTCGCCTCCTCGGTCTGGACCCGCGACGTCGGCCGCGCGCTGCGCGTGTCCAAGGCGCTGCGCTTCGGCTGCGTGTGGATCAACGACCACATCCCGCTCGTCTCGGAGATGCCGCACGGCGGCTTCAAGGAGTCCGGCTACGGCAAGGACCTGAGCGTCTACGGCGTCGAGGACTACACGGTCGTCAAGCACGTGATGGCAAACATCCAGTAACCGCCCGCGCCGGCTGCTACGGTCCATTTCATGGGCGGCGACGTCGCCCGTGAGGTTCTTGTCTTTGTTGGCGCTCCGATAGCGCGGATGGGGTCAGTCGAATCTCCATCTGCAGCGGCGGCCGGAACGGCCGCTGGAAGGAGCATCAACACATGAAGCATGCAGCATTCGCCGATCTCGGCGTATCCGAGGTCGTCTCAAAGCAACTCGCCGAGCACGGAATCACGGCGCCGTTCGCGGTGCAGGCGATGGTGATCCCGGACGTGCTCGCCGGGCACGACGTGCTCGCCCAGTCGCCGACCGGATCGGGCAAGACGCTCGCCTTCGGAATTCCGCTGGTCGAGCAGCTGCGCGACTCCGACGCGCGGCCCTCGGCGCTGGTCCTTGCACCGACCCGCGAGCTCGCGATCCAGATCGTCGAGGACCTGCGACCGCTCGCGCACGCGCGGGCGGTCTCGATCGCCGCGGTCTACGGCGGCGCAGGGATCGTCAAGCAGGCCCGCGCCGCCGCACGCGCCCACATCCTCGTCGCCACGCCCGGCAGGCTGCTCGACCTGATCGAGCGCCGCGACGTGTCGCTCTCGCAGATCCGCATCCTCGTGCTCGACGAGGCCGACCGGATGCTCGACATGGGCTTCAAGCCCGTCGTCGACCGGATCGTCGCGATGACCGCGAAGCAGCGCCAGACGCTGCTCTTCTCGGCGACGCTCGAGGGCGAGGTGGGCCGCATCGCGAAGGCCTACACGACCGACGCGCGCCGCCACGAGCACGCCCACTCGCAGGAGCGCAAGGGCGACGTCGAGCACCGCTTCGTGACGGTCGCCCATGAGCGCAAGGTCGCGCGGCTCGTATCGGAGCTGCGCGAGGAAGAGCGCGGGCGCACACTCGTGTTCGTGCGCACCAAGCGCGGCGCCGACCGGCTCGTGAAGAAGCTCTCCGCGAGCAGCGTGAACGCGGTCGCGATGCACGGCGACAAGTCGCAGGGGCAGCGCGAGCGGGCGCTCGCCCGCTTCGAGTCCGGCGCCGTCGGCACGCTCGTCGCGACGGACGTCGCGGCCAGGGGGATCGACGTCGCGGGCATCACACACGTGATCAACTACGACATCCCCGCCACGCGCGAGGACTACGTGCACCGCATCGGGCGCACCGCCCGCGCCGGGGCGAGCGGCGTCGGCGTGACGTTGCTGACGCACGACCAGGCGGGCGAGCTCGCCGGCATGCTGAGGCCGCTCGGGCTCGATCGCGAGCTCGGGTTGGCCGGCGTCTCGGCGGGTGCCGGCGGCGGCGGGCATCATGCGGCGCCGCGTGCCAAGCCGCGGAGCGGGCGTGCCCGCACGGCGGGCGCGAAGGCGGGCGCGGGCGGGACGCGTCGCACCGGCGCCAAGCACTCCGAGCACGCCGCGCGGGCCGACGGCCACCGCTCCGGCCGAGCCGGCCGGCCGGGACGGTCCTCGCGCCGCTCGGCGCAGCGGCCGTCCGGAGCTTGATCGCCGGCCTTCGGGGGCGCGCGCGCCGTGCAGAGCACTCGCGTGCGCCCGCCGGGGCGGAGATCCAGCCAGACGGACGCTCTGTCGGCTAGGGTCGCGCGCATGGACAGGGCCGATCCCGCAGGAGGGGAGCCCCGGGAGGCGCGCCGCGATCCCGACGAGGCCGAGTCAGAGGCCGATCTTCGCCGCCATTACGGGATCCTGCTCGTGCGCGCTCCCAATCCGGGACCGCTCACGCTGACAGGCACGAACAGCTGGGTCGTCGGCGCGCAGCCCGCATGGGTGGTCGACCCCGGCCCCCCGATCGACTCCCACCTCGACGGCCTTTCCGCGGCGATCGAGGAGCGCGGAGGGCTGGGCGGCGTGGTGCTGACGCACGACCACGCCGATCACTCGGGCGCGGTCGCGGCGCTGATCGAGCGCCATCCCGCGCTTGTCGCGGCGGGACGCGGACGCGTGGACGTGAGGCTCGGCGAAGGCGCCCGCGTGGGGCCGTTCACGGCGGTGGCCACGCCGGGTCACGCCCCCGATCACTTCGCGCTGATCGCGGACGGCGCCTGCTTCACCGGCGATGCCGTGCTCGGCACCGGCAGCGTCTTCATCAGCCCGTACCGCGGCGCGATGGCCGGCTACCTGCTCGCGCTGACGCGTCTGCGGCTTCGGGAAGACTTCAACGTGCTGTGTCCCGGTCACGGCTCGCCCGTGTGGGACGCGCAGGCCAAGCTCGAAGAGTACGTCGCACACCGAATCGATCGTGAGAACCGGCTGATCATGTCCCTCGCCGAAGGCCGTCGCTCCGTGCAGGCGCTGCTCGACGACGTTTGGTCCGACGTGCCCCCGCAGCTGCGCCCGGTGGCGACGGCGACGCTCGCGGCGCACCTCGACAAGCTCGAGGAAGAGCAGGCGCTTCCCGGCGGCGTCGAGCGTCCCCGTTTCGAGAGGGTCGAATGGTGAGCGGCGCCCAGAGCGCCACGACGCTCGGCACGGGCTCCGCGGCGACCTCGCTGGACTCGCCGTTTCCGCCGATCGCCGACTACGGCTACCTGTCCGATTGCCACACCGGCGCGCTGGTGGCCTCAGACGGCTCGATCGAGTGGATGTGCCTGCCGTACTTCGACTCGCCGGCCGTGTTCGGCGCGATGCTCGACCGTGGCGCCGGCAGCTGGCGCGTGGGGCCCTATGGCGTCTACGTGCCGGCCGGCCGCCGCTACATCCCGGGCACGAACATGATCGAGACGACGTGGATGACGCCGCAGGGGTGGCTGCGGGTCGTCGACGCGCTCACGATCGGGCCCTGGCACGACAACAAGCACGGCTCCAGCCACACGCGCCCGCCGACCGACTACGACGCCGACCATCTCGTGGTGAGGATGATCGAGTGCATCCAGGGCCAGGTGCAGGTGGAGATCGTCTGCGAGCCGGTGCTCGACTACGGCGCGAAGCCCGCCAGCTGGTCCTTCGTGGAGGGCGGCGAGCAGGAGGGCCATTGCGCGCTGGATGCCGGCAACGACGGGACGGCCTTCAGGATCTTCAGCGACATCCGTCTCGGCATCGAGGGCAACCGCTCGCACGGCCGCCACACGATGGCCGAAGGCGAGAAGCGCTTCTGCGCGCTGTCGTGGACGGAGGGGCTGGGCGGGCCGCGCACGGTCGAGCAGGCCGAGGGCCACATGGAGCGAACGGCGCACTTCTGGCGCACGTGGCTGGCCGACGGCACATATCCGGACCATCCGTGGCGCTTTCACCTGCAGCGCTCGGCGCTGGTGCTGAAGGGCCTCACGTTCATGCCGACGGGCGCGCTGGTCGCCGCGCCGACCACGTCCCTGCCCGAGACGCCGCAGGGGGAACGCAACTGGGACTACCGCTACTGCTGGATGCGAGACGCGTCGTTCACGCTGTGGGGGCTGCACGCGCTGGGGCTCGACTGGGAGGCCGACGACTTCGTCCAGTACGTCGCCGACCTGGAGCGCAACGAGGACGGGTCGCTGCAGATCATGTACGGCGTCAGGGGCGAGAAGAAGCTCGAGGAGCGCACGCTCGACCATCTCACCGGCTACGAGGGGGCACGTCCGGTGCGGCTCGGCAACGGAGCCTTCAAGCAGCGCCAGAACGACGTGTACGGAGCGGTGCTCGACTCGGTGTACCTGCATTCCAAGAAGCGCGACCACATACCCGAGCGGCTGTGGCCGGTGCTGAAGGATCAGGTCGAATGCGCGTGCCGCGTGTGGCGCGAGCCCGACCAGGGCATCTGGGAGGCGCGCGGCGAGCCGCGTCACTACGTCTCCTCGAAGCTGATGTGCTGGGTCGCGATGGACCGCGGCGCGCGGCTGGCCGAACGTCGCGGTGAGGAAGCCGACACGCAGCGCTGGCAGCAGGTCGCAGACGAGATACGAAACGAGATCCTCGATCGCGGCATCGACGAGCGCGGGGTCTTCCGCCAGCACTACGAAACCGACGCGCTCGACGCTTCGACGCTGCTGGTGCCGCTGGTGCGCTTCCTGCCGGCCGACGATGAGCGCGTACGCAAGACCGTCAAGGCGGTTCGCGAGGAGCTGACCGAGGGCGGGCTGGTCCTGCGGTATCGCACCGAGGCGACCGACGACGGGCTGCGCGGCAAGGAGGGCACGTTCCTGATCTGCTCCTTCTGGCTGGTCTCGGCGCTCTCGGAGATCGGCGAGCATCGCGAAGCCGAGCATCTGTGCGAGCGGCTGCTCTCCTACTCATCGCCGCTGGAGCTCTACGCGGAGGAGCTCGAGGCCTCCTCCGGGCGGCACCTCGGCAACTACCCCCAGGCGTTCACGCACCTCGCTCTGATCAACGCCGTGACACACGTGATCGCCGCCCAGCAGGCGCGCTGATCCCGGCGCGGCGCCACGGCCGGCGGCACGCCGCCCCGGGCGCGGCCGGCGGCACGCCGCGGCCGGCGGGCAGGCGTCAGTAGCCGGGCTCGCCGGGCAGCAGGATGCGCGCGACCTCGCCCTCCATCACGACATGCGGCTCGATCGGATCCACCGTCCTGCCGCGCGCGTGGTCGAGCAGCTGCGCGACCGTGTCGAAGCCGCTCAGCTGCTCGAGGTGCTTGATCGTGGGGAAGACCAGCACGATCTCGCCTGCGGCATGAGCGTCGAGCGCCCCCTGCGGGGTGAACCAGCCCAGGTCGACGCACTCCTCGCCGTCGACCCTCGCCGTCTGTTCGCCGGTCAGCTCGGCGAGGAAGAAATGGGTGTCGAAGCGGGTCTTCACCGCGGCCGGCGTGATCCAGCGCGAGAACTTCACGAGCGAGTCGGAATCTGCGATCGTCACCGCCGCCTCCTCCTGCAGCTCGCGGATCGCCGCGAGCCGGTGCGCCTCGTCGCCGTCTCCCTCGCCGGCATCAACCGCGCCGCCCGGAAACACCCACACGCCGCCCATGAAGCGGGCCTTCGGCGTGCGCTTGACGAGCAGCAGCTCGAGCTGCTGCTCGCCGCCGCGCAGCAGGATCACGCTGGCTGCCTGGCGCGGCGGCGTCGGCGGGCCGGCGTTGAACTGCGTACCCGGCTCGACGCCGGGAGGCGTGCTCCGGCGGTCCTCGCGCGGGGTCATTCGATGACCCTATCTCGCGGTAATCTTCAACGTATGGACATCGGCGAGACGGGAACGCGATGAGCGCCACCGAGACCCTGCAGCGCTGGATCTGCGAGTCCTGCGGGTTCATCTACGACCCGGAGGAAGGCGACCCGGACGGCGGCATCCCGCCGGGCACCCCATTCGAGGAGATTCCGGACACCTGGTTCTGCCCGGTGTGCGGCGCGAGGAAGCGCGACTTCACCCGCTACGAGGACTAGGGGGCAGTTGCGCGGCGCCGGCCCGGCGGACGAGTGGGATCGTCTGCTGGCGCTCGACCGTGAGCGCGTGTGGCATCCCTATGGCGCGCTGCCCGCCGCGCAGCCGCCGCTGCCGGTCGTGGCGGCGCAGGGCGTGCGGCTGACACTCGCCGACGGTCGCGAGCTGATCGACGGGATGGCCTCGTGGTGGTGCGCGATCCACGGCTACCGTCATCCCGCGCTCGACGCCGCGATCGCGGCGCAGCTGGGGCGGATGGCGCATGTGATGTTCGGCGGGCTCACGCACGAGCCCGCGATCAGGCTCGCGGCGCGCCTGACCGAGCTCGCTCCCGCGGGGCTCGAGCGCGTGTTCTTCGCCGACTCGGGCTCGGTCGCCGTCGAGGTGGCGATCAAGCTCGCGCTCCAGTATCAGCGCGCGCTGGGCGACCCGCGCCGCACGCGGCTGCTGACGGTGCGCGGCGGATACCACGGCGATACGGCGGGCGCGATGGCGGTGTGCGATCCGGTCGGCGGCATGCACAGCATGTTCGCCGGGCTGCTCGCGCAGCACGTGTTCGCGCCGCGGCCTCCGGACGGGTTCTCGGCCGGGCTGAGCGACGAGTGGACGCGCGAGCTCCGCGCGCTGGCGGACGAGCACTCAGAGGAGCTCGCCGCGGTGATCGTCGAGCCGGTCGTGCAGGGCGCGGGAGGGATGCGCTTCCACTCCCCGGAGTGCGTGCGGTTGCTGCGCGAGGTCTGCGACGAGCACGGCCTGCTGCTGATACTCGACGAGATCGCCACCGGCTTCGGGCGCTCGGGCGCGCTGTTCGCGGCCGAGCACGCAGGCGTCTCGCCCGATGTGATGTGCGTGGGCAAGGCGCTCACGGGCGGCTACATGACGCTCGCAGCGACGCTGTGCACCCCCGCTGTCGCCGCCGCCGTGTCGCGCGGCGAGGGCGGCGGGCTGATGCACGGACCGACCTTCATGGCCAACCCGCTCGCCTGCGCCGTCGCGCTGGCGTCGATCGCGCTGCTGGAGCAGGAGGACTGGCGGGGACGGGTGGCAGCGATCGAGCGCGGGCTGCGCGAAGGGCTCGAGCCTGCGCGCGAGCTCGGCGTGGTTCGCGACGTGCGCGTGCTGGGCGCGATCGGCGTGATCGAGCTCGAGCGGGAGGTCGATGTCGCGGCGGCGACGGCGGCCGCGGTCGAGGAGGGAGTCTGGCTGCGCCCGTTCCGCGAGCTGATCTACGCGATGCCCCCCTACGTGATCGCAGAGGAGGATCTGGCGCGCGTCACCGGCGCGATGCTCGCCGCCGCGGCGCGAGCGTGAGCTCTCACGCGCCCCGCTCTACAGCCAGGATCTCCAGGGCAGCGTCGCGCCGGCCGTCGCGAGCGCCGCGGGATCGGGTCCTGAGAGCAGCGGCAGTGTTGCCACCGCCACGCCCGCGAGCCGTTCGATCGTCTCGTGGTTGGAGCGTTCGACCGTGTCCGGCACGGCCGGCCACGGCCCGAGCACGACGGCGCGCACGTCGAGGCCGGCGGCAGCCGCCGCCTCGAGCGTGAGCAGCGTGTGGTTGATCGTGCCCAGCGCGGGCCGCGCCGCGACGACGACGGGCAGGCCGATCCGCCGCGCGAGGTCGCGGACGCTCGCGCCCGGGCCGAGCGGGACGAGCAGCCCGCCGACGCCCTCGACCACGAGCGCGTCGGCGCCGTCGCCCGCCGACCGGGCACGCGCCGTGACGGCGACCGGGTCCAGCGCCGTCCCGGCGAGCTCGGCGGCCAGGTGCGGCGACACCGGCGGCCCGAAGCGAACCGGCGCGACGTCGTCCGGCGCCATGCCCGCGGCCCGTGCCAGCAGCTCGTGATCGGGTGGCCAGCCGGGATCCGGCGGCTCGTCGCTGCCGGTGACGACAGGCTTGTGCGCGGCGACCCGCAGCCCGCGCGCCC
>DASWSH010000011.1:0-2762 GCA_036402735.1 Solirubrobacteraceae bacterium
CGCGCTGCCACCGGACGGGCCCCGCGAAGCCCGCTCGGCCGGCGCGACCTGATCCAGCCGCGCCGTCATGCCGCCGTGGGCGAGGCGGATGTCGCGGAGCAGGCGCTCTGCGTTGTTGCGCAGCGACGCGGAGAGGTCGCGAATGTTGCGCGACAGCTCTGAGCCCTCGTTGAGGACTTCGTGCGCGACTGCGTGCGCGTCGCCGGTGATCTCGCGCGCTTCGGCGCGCGCCCTCGCCTTGATCTCGCGGCTCTGGTCCTCGGCCTCCTTGTGCACCCGCACCAGCTCCTCGCGTCGCGCGAGCAGCAGATGCTCGGTCTGCTCGTTTGTCTCCTGGCCGATTCGCGCTGCCTCGCTGCGCGCCGTCTCGAGCAGCGTTGCAGACTCTCTCGCCGCGCTTGCGCGTATCCGCTCCGCCTCGGCGCTTGCCTCGGTGCGCGCTTGCTCGCCCCCCGCGGCCGCCTCGCTTCGCAGCCGCTCGGCCTCGCCGTGAGCTTCGCCGAGCAGGCGCTCGGCCTCCTGCCGGGCATCCGCCAGCGTCTGCGTAGCCTGCTCGCGCGCGACCTGCGCCTCGGTGGTCAGCTGGGCGGCGCTCGCCGCGGCCTCCGCACCCGCTGCCTCGGCCTGCGAGCGCGCCGCGGCGATGATCTCCTCGGCCTCCTCCTCGGCCGCCCGCACGCGAAGCGCTGCTGCGCGATCGGCCTCGGCGATGCGCTCGCGCGTGCGCTGCTCGGCCTGCTCGCGCAGCTCATTCGCCGCGGCTTCGGCGGCGCCCACGATCGATGCGACCTGACCAGGTGTCGAAGCGAGCGAAACGGCATCGCTCTCGGTGAAGGGCTGCTCCTGGGCGTCCTCCATGCGGCCATCGTATTCCTCGCTCTCGGACGGTGCCCCGGGCTGCGTGGCCACCGGAGCGTCGTGGCAGGAAACGTGGGAAATCTGTCCTTGCGGACAAAACCGTGGTGCGCGAACATCACGTCATGGCAACCGCGCGGACGCGCCGCGTAGCGATCCTGGTCTATCCGGGCGTGCAGAGCCTCGACGTGACGGGGCCGCTGGAGGTGTTCGCCGGCGCGCACACGCTGATCGAGCGCACGCGCAGCGGTGAGCGCGGATACGAGGTGCGTCTGATCGCGGCGAGCGAGGCGCCGCTGCGCACGTCGAGCGGCATGTCGATCGTGCCCGACTGCACGCTCGCCGGGGCGGGCGAGATCGACACGCTGATCGTGCCGGGGGGCAGCGGCCACAGGCAGCTGACCGGCGACACCGCGTTGTGCGCGTGGCTGACTCGCACGGCGCGCCGCACGCGCCGCGTCGCCTCGGTCTGCACGGGCGCGTTCCTGCTCGCGCAGACGGGCCTGCTCGACGGCCGCCGCGTCACCACTCACTGGGCCTACGCCGCGAAGCTCGCGCGGTTGCACCCGCAGCTCGACGTCGACGCCGACCCGATCTTCATCCGCGACGGCTCGATCTGGACATCCGCGGGCGTGACCGCGGGAATGGACCTCGCGCTGGCGCTGGTCGAGGAGGACCACGACCGCGAGCTCGCTCTGCAGATCGCCCGCCAGCTCGTGCTGTTCCTGCGCAGGCCCGGCAACCAGTCGCAGTTCAGCGCCACGATCCTCGCGCAGCTGCCGCAGCGCGAGCCGCTGCGGCAGCTGCAGCAGGAGGTGCTCGAGAACGTCGCCGGCGAGCACACCGTCGAGGCGATGGCAGCGCGCGCGCACATGAGCCCGCGTCACTTCGCCCGCGCCTTCCGCGCCGAGACGGGCATCACGCCGGCGCGATATGTCGAGCGCGTCAGGCTCGAGGCGGCGCGACGGCGCCTCGAGGAGAGTGCGGAGCCGGTCGCTTCGATCGCGCGCGCGTGCGGCTTCGGCAGCTCGGAGACGATGCGCCGCGCTTTCCTGCGCCTGTTGCACGTCGCGCCGGCCGAGTACAGGCGCCGCTTCCAGGCGCAGCGACGCGCAGCAGCGTGATCGCACATCGACGAAAAGGAGCCGCGAGATGCAGGTAGCGATCGTCCTCTACGACAGGTTCACGGCGCTCGACGCGATCGGGCCCTACGAGGTGCTCAGCCGGTTGCCCGGCGCGCGCGTGACGTTCACAGCCCGCGAGGCCGGGCCGGTGCGCACCGACAACGGCATGCTGAGCGTGATCGCCGAGCGGCCTCTCGCCGAGCTGGTCGAGCCCGACATCGTGCTCGTGCCGGGCGGGCCGGGCGAGGTGACGCAGCGCGCCGGCGGCGAGGTGCTCGAGTGGGTGCGCAGCGCGCACCGGACGAGCACCTGGACGACCTCGGTCTGCACCGGCTCGCTGATCCTCGCCGCCGCCGGGGTGCTCGACGGGCTGCCCGCGACGAGCCACTGGCTAGCGCTCGACGCGTTGCGAGCGCTCGGCGCCGAGCCCAGCTCCCAGCGGGTCGTGTTCAGCGGCAAGGTGGTGACCGGCGCGGGCGTGTCCGCCGGCATCGACATGGCACTCGCGCTCGCCGCCCGGATCGCGGGTGAGGACGTCGCGCAGGCGATCCAGCTCGGCATCGAGTACGACCCTCAGCCTCCATTCGACGCGGGCTCGCCGGCGAAGGCGCCGGCGCATGTTGTGGAGATGCTGCGCTCCGCCAGCCGCTTTGCCGAGGAAGCGGCCGGCGCTCCCGCCGCCTGAGCGCGTGCGCGCACGCGAGAGCGGGCGCTAACCTGCGGTTCCCGATGAGCGAGCGACGCTACGACCCGCACGAGATAGAGCCTCGCTGGCAGTCCGTG
>DASWSH010000012.1:0-4399 GCA_036402735.1 Solirubrobacteraceae bacterium
GGAGGTGAGCCTGCATGCTCCCGTGCCGGATCCGCAGAAGGTGATCTGTCTCGGGCTCAACTACCGCGACCACGCCGAAGAGACCGGGCAGGAGATACCTGCAGCGCCGATGTGGTTTGCGAAGTTCGCCAACTCGCTGACCGGCAGCGGCGCGGACATCGTGCTGCCCGCGGCTCATCCCGAGTACGTCGACTACGAGGCAGAGCTGGCGCTGGTGATCGGTCGCCTGGCCCGCAACGTCGCTGTCGGGGACGCGCTGTCCCACCTCGCCGGCGCGATGCCGTTCAACGATGTCACCGCCCGCGACCTGCAATTCCAGAACCCGTTGTGGACGAGCGGCAAGGCGATCGACACGTTCGCGCCGTGCGGACCGGCGCTGGTCAGCCTCGAGGAGATCGATGACCTCGAGGCGCTGGGCTTGCGCACGAGAGTCAACGGCGAGCTGCTCCAAGAGGGCACGACCGCCAACCTGATCTTCGGACCCGCGGAGGTCCTTGCGTGGCTCTCGCGCACGATCACGCTGCTGCCGGGCGACATCATCGCGACCGGCACGCCGGCCGGAGTCGGCGCCGCTCAGGGAAGGTTCCTACGCAGCGGCGACGTCGTCGAAGTCGAGCTCGACGGGCTTGGCCCGCTCGTCAACCCGGTGCGCGCCGAATGAGCTTCTGAGGTCGGCACCGCGCAGGTGAGCGCGCCGGTTACGCTCTATGCATGTCCGTAACCGGCATCACAACGGACGCGCGGCTGCAACGCGCCTACGCATGGCGCGATCGCATCGAGGACGCGATCTGCGACGAGGTGCGTGAGTGGGAGCACGGCACGATCCTGCGAGCGCATCGCTACCCGTCCTACTATCGCTACAACTTCGTGCGCATAGCGGGTGAGCCGGAGCTCGGCGTCGCCGATCTCGCAAACGTCGCCGACGAGGCGCTGCACGGTCTCGAGCACCGCCGGCTCGATTTCGATCGCGCGGACGCCGGCGAGGCGCTGCGCGGCGAGCTCCATGCCGCGGGCTGGCGCTCGATGCGAACGATCCTGATGCGCCACGAGGGACCGCTGCCGCGCGCCGCGCAGGTCGCGCTCGAGGAGGTCGGCTACGACGAGGTTCGTGCGCTGCGCGACCGCTGGCACGCCGAGGACTTCGACATCCCCCAGCCCGAGCAGTTCTACGCCGCCGCCAGAGAGGTCGCGCTGAGGCACGATGCGCGGGTGCTCGCCGTGCGCGGCGAACGCGGCAAGCCGGTCGGGTTCGCGCAGCTGGAGCGCTCCGGCGGCTCGGCGGAGATCGTCCAGGTGTACGTGCTGCCCGACCACCGCGGCGCCGGTATCGGCACCGCGATCACCACAGCCGCGATCCATGCGGCGGGCGAGGTCGAGGACCTCTGGATCGCGGCCGACGACGAGGGCCGCCCCCAGGAGCTCTACAGGCGGCTCGGCTTCGAGCCGCTGTGGGCGACGATCGAGTTCCTGCTGCTGCCATGAGCCTGCCGCGCTCCGAGTCGCACGGACTGTCGCCGGAGACCCATCCGCTCGCCTCGCCGCCGCCGCTCGCGCCGGGCAGCCGGCCGAAGCGCCTAGTGATGGTGGCCGCGACCGCCTTCCTCGCAGTCAACCTGTGGACCGGCGCGCCGCTGGTCGCGCTGTGGGTCGGCTCGCAGGTCGTCGGCCAGACGGTGCTGAGCATGGCTGCAGTCGGCGTCGTCGTCGTGGTGCTCGCCGTCGAGGTGTTCACGATGTCGATGGCGCTCGCCTGGCTGAGCAACGAGTACGACCGCACGACCGGGCGCCAACCCGGCGAACAGCGCCTGCCCTGGCTGCGAGGCATGAGCGGCGAGGAGGGCATCGAGGAGCCCGGCTACGGCGCCGGCGTCACCGCGCTCGAGCGCATCGTGATGCTCAGCGTCTACCTCGCGGTCCTTTGCTTCCTGCTGTGGTTCTTCCTGCTCGCCGGCGCGCCCACCCCGTCGCTCTGAGCGCGCCGCCGGCTCGGCGCTCGCCGTCTCGCGCCTGTCGCTGATGCTGCGTTTCAGACCTGCACGATCACCTTGCCGGTGTTGCCGCCGGTGAACAGCAGGTTCAGGGCATCGGGCGCGTTCTCCAGCCCCTCGACGATGTGCTCGCAGGACTTGATCTTGCCCTCCGCCAGCCATTTCGCCATCTCGGCCTGCCCCTCGCCGAAGCGGTCGAGGTAGTCGAGGATCAAGAAGCCCTCCATACGCCCGCGCTTGATGATCAGGTTCGCGTAGTTGGCTGGCCCTTTCGCGGCTTTGCGGTCGTTGTACCCGGAGATCGCGCCGCACAGCACGATCCGCCCGCGCAACGCGAGCTGCGCGAGCGCGATGTCGAGGATCTCGCCACCGACGTTGTCGAAGTACAGGTCGACGCCATCCGGCGCCTCTTCGCGCAGCCGCGCCGCCACATCGTCGTTCTTGTAGTCGATCGCCGCGTCGAAGCCGAGCTCGTCACGGACATGCGCGCACTTCTCCGGACCGCCGGCGATGCCGATCACCTTCGCTGCGCCCTTGATCTTCGCGATCTGGCCCACGGTCGAACCGGTTGCGCCCGCCGCGCCGCTGACGAGCACCACGTCGCCCTCCTTCACGCGGCCCACGTCGATCAGCCCGAAGTACGCGGTCATGCCGGTCGTGCCGAACAGCGACAGCGCGAGCGTCGGCGGCAGGCCCTCCGGCAGCGCGCGGTAGCCGCCGGCCGGGCTCGCGACCACGTAGTCCTGCCAGCCGGTGAAGCCGAACAGCAGGTCGCCGGGCTTGTAGTCGTCGCCGTTGCTGTCGAGCACCTCGGCGATGCCGCCGCTGCGGATCACCTCGTCGATCCCGATCGGCGGCAGGTAGCCGGGCGCATCATCCATCCAGGTGCGGATCGTCGGGTCGATCGAGAGGTAGCGAACCTTCGCCAGCGCCTCGCCCTCGCCCGGCGCGGGAGGCTCGACCTCCTCCATGCGCACCGTGCTCTCGTCCACCATGCCCGTCGGTCGCTCCGCCAGAACCAGGCGGCGATTCGTGTCGCTCATCGAAGATCCCCATTCGTGCTCGGGTGAATGCGCTCGCTCGGCGCCCGCATGATCCTACGCCGCCGCCGCATTTCCGGGCCGGGTCAGCTCCTCCAGCAGCAGCACGAACGAGCCGTAGCTGCGCCCGCTCGCCTGCGTCAGACCGATCTCGCAGGTGCGGTTGCTGCACAGGCAGGCGCTCGGTGCCGGCGCGGCAACCGCGCCCAGCTCATCCTGCGCCGGGGCCGTCGCGGCCGCCGGCAGCTCCGGGTGCAGCAGACCGCGGTCGCCGGCGGTGCCGCAGCAGCTCGCGTTCGCCGGGACGACCACCTCGTCGGCAATCGCGGCGGCGATCGCGTTCAGCTTCGCGGTCAGGCCCAGATGCGCGGCGGCGCAGGGGGGGTGCACCGCCGCCGAGGGTAGCCGGCCGTGCACCTCGAGGCGCGCCAGCAGCACGTCGTGCGCCCACGCGATCGAGTCGAGCACCTGCACGCGGCCGAACGCCTCGCGCTCGTGCTCCTCGAGCGCATCGGGGACCTCCGCGATCAGCCCGAGGGCGCAGGAGCTCGCGTCGACCACGAGCGGCAGGCTGCCCCCGTCGGTCCAGCGCAGCACCGCCTCGGCCACGCGCCGCGCCATCAGCTCGTGTCCGGCGCGGTAGCCCTTGGAGGCGAAGGGCGTGCCACAGCACAGGCCCGCGGTGTCCTCGGGGATCCAGAGCGGGCAGCCGGCGCGCGCCGAGACGCTGAGCAGCGCCTCGGGCAGCGAGGGGCGCGCGGGCGCCTCGCGGGGATTGCCGAAGATGCGGTTCACGCAGGCGGGGAAGTACACCGCGGCGGCGCCCTCGCGGGCGCTCCACGGCAGCTGCGGTGCAGGGCCGGGCAGTGCCGCGCTCCATGCGGGCACGCGCTCCTCGCCGAGCGCCGCGCGCGCGGCGCCGGTGAGCGCGACGGCCGCCCTGTCTCCGATCGTGCGTCCCGCGCGCAGCCCTGCGCGCGCGCCGGCTTCGAGCAGCCGGTATCGCCTTGCCGCGAGCCGGCCGATCCGCTGACCGCGCTCGCCGAGCTGTGCCGCGCGCAGCTCCTTTATGAGCTTGCCCGTGTCGATGCCGACCGGGCACGAGATGCTGCAGCTGCCGTCCGCCGCGCACGTCTGCACGGCGTCGTAGTCGTACTGCTCGATCAGCGCCGCCAGCACCGGCGAGCCGGCCGCCTGGCGCGCCATCTCGCGGCGCAGCACGATGCGCTGGCGCGGCGTCGTCGTCAGGTCGCGGCTCGGGCACACCGGCTCGCAGAAGCCGCACTCGATGCACTGGTTGGCGACGGGCTCGATCTGCGGCGCGGACTTCAGGCCGCGCAGGTGCGCTCTCGGGTCGGTGTTGAGCACGAC
>DASWSH010000013.1:0-15162 GCA_036402735.1 Solirubrobacteraceae bacterium
CCCCATCCCGGCCAGCATCACGATCAGGCTGCTCGACCCGTAGGACACGAACGGCAGCGGCACGCCCGTCAGCGGCGCGAGCCCCAGCACCGCGAACGCGTTGAGCACCGCCTGCGAGAGGATCAACGCCGTCACGCCCACCGCGATCAGCGCGCTGTAGAGGCTGCGTGCCGCTTTGGCGGTGCGCAGGCCGGCGTACGCGATCAGCCCGTACAGGAACAGCAGCGCCCACACACCCACCATCCCCAGCTCCTCGGCGATCACCGCGAGGATGAAGTCCGTCGGAGCCTCCGGCAGGTAGAAGATCTTCTGCACCGACTGCCCCGGCCCCACGCCCAGCAGGCCGCCGGAGCCGATCGCGATCTGGCCCTGCACCGCCTGGAAGCCGCTGCCGGACGCGTGCGCCCACGGGTCCAAGAACGACGTCAGCCGTGCCCGCGCGTACGGTTTCGCGAGCGCGTACAGCAACACCACTCCGAGCAGGCACGCGCCGATCTGCGCCAGCTTGCGCATCGGGATGCCGGCCGCGATCAGCATCGTCGCGACCGTGAACGCCATCACCAGCGCCGTGCCGAGATCGGGCTGCGTGAACACCAGCAGCACGCCCGCGCCCACCACGAACAGCAGCGGCCGCGCCAGCTCGCGCAGGTCGTAGACGCGGCCCGGCTTCTTCGCGAGCAGCGCCGCGCAGTAGAGCACCAGCGCGATCTTCATCAGCTCAGATGGCTGGAACTGCAGCTGCGGCGGCCCGATCCAGCGCCGCGCGCCGTTGATCGACACGCCCACGTGAGGCACGTGCACCGCCACCACCAGCACGAACGACACGCCGAGCAGCGGCCCCGTGATCTGGTGCACGCGCGACACGCCGTCACGCGCCAGCAGCCGCATCACCACGAGGCCCACGCTGCCGTACAGCACGTAGCGCACGAGGTAGCCGCTGCCGTTGCCGTGGCCCTGCAGCAGCGTCGTCGCCGAGGAGGCGCTGTAGACCATCACCGCGCCGAACGCCAGCAGGCACATCGTCGCCGTCAGCAGAATCCGGTGCTCCAGCGGCTTCCCTGCGCGCACGGCGGATCTGGACGGCATCCAGGCCCCTTTCGACGCCGCGGAGCGGATGCCTGCGAGGCCCGGCCGCGGCGCTCTGCGGCGCGAGCTTGGTGCCGGCGCCGCGGCCTTTTCAGCTGTCCCGCCCGCGCCGGGGCGAGGCCTCAGGCGGACTGCGAAACGGGCTGCTCCGCTCGATCGGCCTGCGCCGGCGCCTGCGCCGGCACCGGCGGCGTGGTGTCAGCGGCCTGACCGCCCGCGCCGGCTCGTTTGCCGAGCTCGATCGCCGCGGTCGAGCCGAGCGCTGCCGCCGCCAGCTCGCCCAGCGCCCACGGCAGGCCCCAGCGGCGCTTGCCCAGCGCGCCGTCCACGGAGAGCGCGCCCGGACCTTCCGCGCTGAGCGCGAACAGCGCGGCGATCAGCACGAGGTTGTACTCGAAGCCGCCCTCGGAGTTCCAGATGCCTTTGCTGGCGTGCACCTTTCGGATCGCCGTGACCATCGCGCCCGTGATCAGAGACGCTCCCAGCGGCGTCGCGAAGCCCGCCGCGACGAGCGCGCCGCCGCCCGTCTCCGCGACGCCGGCCGCCGTCGCGTGCGCCTTGCCCGGCTTCATCTCCAGCGCGGACTCGAAGAATTCTCCCGTGCCCTGAAGTCCGTGACCGCCGAACCATCCGGCCAGCTTCTGCAGGCCGTGCCCCATGAACAGGCCGCCCACGATCCAGCGAAGCACTGCCATGCCGATTCCCATTTGGTCGTCCTCCTGTTTAGGGTGCCGCGAGCACAGTTACCCGTCCAGTAGGCCGCCAGACAGGGCTTGCACGACCGGCGGCTCAGACGCCGCGGCTCTGGCGGTAGATCGTGAAGCCGATCGCCGCGCAGATCGACGCGACGATCCAGAAGCGCAGGATGATCTTCGTCTCCGACCATCCCTTCAGCTCGAAGTGGTGGTGGATCGGCGCCATCAGGAACACGCGCCTTCGCGTCGTCTGGAAGGAGATCACCTGGATCGCCACCGACAGCGCCTCGATCACGAAGATCCCGCCGAGCAGGATCAGCAGCACCTCCGTTTTCGTCATCACCGCGAGACCTGCGATCGCGCCGCCCAGTCCCAGCGAGCCGGTATCGCCCATGAAGATCGTGGCGGGGAAGGCGTTGAACCACAGAAAGCCGATGCACGCGCCAACCAGGCAGCCGGCCAGCATCGCCAGTTCGAAGTCGCCGGCGAAGAACGCGATGCCGATGTACGCGAGCAGCACGATCGCCGCACAGCCCGCTGCGAGCCCGTCCAGCCCGTCCGTGAGGTTGACGCCGCTCGTCGTGCCCGCGAGCACCAGATAGATCAGCACGGGATACAGCGGGCCGACATCGATGTGGTAGTCGACGAAGCGCAGGAACAGCACGCTCGGCAGATGCGCCTGCTCGTGCGCGATCCACCACAGCCCGATCGAGATCGCGATCGTCACGATCAGCTTCGTGCGAGCGCGCAACCCCAGCGAGCGGCGCCTCACGAGCTTCACGTAGTCGTCTGCGAAGCCCAGCAGCGCGCACGCGATCGCCGCGCCGAACACGCCGATCGCCCGCCAGTCGTAGTCGGTCAGGATCAGGAACGGGACCGACACCGCAAGGAAGATCAGCACGCCGCCCATCGTCGGCGTGCCCGCCTTCTGATGGTGTCCTTCGGGCCCGTCCTCGCGGATGTGCTGGCCGAACTCGCGGCGGCGCAGGTACTCGATGAACTTGGGGCTGAGGAAGATGCAGATCAGCAGCGCCGACATGCCCCCGAACAGGATCCGGCCCATTCAGCGACGCCCCAGCGCGTCCGCGACGCGCTCCAGCCCGACGCCGCGCGAGGCCTTCAGCAGCACCGTGTCCCCCGCCCGCAGCAGCGCCGGCAGCTGCTCAGCCGCAGCGTCGGCGTCGCGCAGCCGCACCGATTCGCCGGCGAAGCCGTCCGCGATGCCCGCCGCGAGCGGCCCCACCGCGATCAGCAGGTCGATGCCCTGCTCGCGCGCATGCTCGCCCGCCTCGCGGTGCAGCCGCGGACCCTCCGGCCCCAGCTCGAGCATGTCGCCGAGCACCGCCACCCGCCGTCCGGATGCCGTCTCGGCCAGATCGTCTATCGCGGCGCGCATCGAGATCGGGTTGGCGTTGTAGCAGTCCTCGATCAGCGCGACGCCATCGGGCAGGTCGCGGCGCTGGCCGCGCATCGCCGAGAACTCGACCTGCAGCGGCCCTTGCGGCTTGTGTCCCAGCGCTGTCGCGACCGCCACGGCCGCCAGCAGGTTGAGCAGGTTGTGCGCCTGCGCGAAGGACGGCTCCAGCCGCAGCTCGGCGCCGCCCGCGTCGATCGTGACGCTGCCGTCGCCGCTGCGCTCTCGCAGCGACACCTCCCCACCGGGCCCGAACGTGATCGTGCGCTGGTCGGCGCGCAGATGGCCCGCCAGCAGCGGCTCCCCGGCGGGCACCACCGCGACGGTGCCCGGCCGCATGCCCGCCAGCAGCTCCGCCTTGGCAGCCGCGATCGCCTCGAGCGTCCCGAGCAGCTCCAGGTGCGCCGGCCCCACGTTCACGATCACGCCCACATCGGGGTCGGCTATCCGTGTCAGCTGCGCGATCTGGCCGGCGCCGCGCATCGCCATCTCCAGCACCAGCGCCCCGGTGTCCGCCGGCGCCGCCAGGATCGCCAGCGGCAGCCCGATCTCGGTGTTGAGGTTGGCGGGCGTCGCCGCGGTCGCTACGAACTGCGAGAGCAGGGCCGCGAGGATGTCCTTGGTCGAGGTCTTGCCGCTCGAGCCGGTGACCGCGATCACCTTCGCGTCGCGCCGGCCCAGCTCCGCGCGCCATGCCCGCGCCAGCGCCTGCAGCCCCGCCAGCGGGTCCTCGTGAGCCAGTACCGCGCCCGCGCCTGCCGGCCCGGCTCCGGCGAGCACGCGCCGCGCGTGCTCGGGCGCGACCAGCACGCCCCAGGCACCCGCGGCGAGCGCGGCCTCGGCGTGCTCGCCGCCGTCCTCGCGCTCGCCCGCCAGCCCGACGAACAAGCGGCCACCGGGCATGCCGCGCGTGTCGATCGCGGCGCCCTGCGCCCCGGCCGGCGCGTCACGCAGCAACTCGGCGCCCGCGATCGCGGCCACGCGCTCGGCGCTCCAGTCCCTCATCGCGCGCCCGCGCCGGCGAGCCTCGGCTGCAGCGCATCGAGCGCTTCCGCGGCGACCGTCACATCGTCGAACGGCACCTTGCGGCCGTCCGCGAACTCCTGTCCCTGCTCGTGGCCCTTGCCGGCGATCACGAGCACGTCGCCGGGCGCTGCGATCGCGACGGCGCGTTCGATCGCCTCGCGGCGGTCCGCGATCGCCTGCACCTCGGCGTCCGGCGCTCCGATGCCGGCCATGATCTCGGCGATGATCGCCTCCGGCTGCTCGGAGCGGGGGTTGTCGGAGGTGACGAGCGTCACGTCCGAGAGCCGCGCAGCGATCTCGCCCATCAGCGGCCGCTTGCCGCGGTCGCGGTCGCCGCCCGCGCCGAACACGCACAGCACGCGCCTTGCAGCCGCGCCGGCGGCGCGATCCTCGTGCACCAGCTCGCGCGCCGCGCGCAGCACGTTCTCGAGCGAATCCGGCGTGTGGGCGTAGTCGACCAGCACCGCGAAGTCCTGGCCGCGATCGACCGGCTCGAAGCGGCCGGGGACGCGCACGCCGCGCTCCAGCGCCGCGATCAGCACCTCCAGGTCGCCGCCGATGCCGTGCGCCGCGGCGAGCGCGCCGAGCGCGTTGGCGACGTTGAAGCGGCCCGGCATCGGCAGGCGCACGCGGCGCTCGCCCTCCGGCGTGCGCAGCAGGAAGCTGCAACCTGCGAAGTCGCAGCTCAGCTCGTGTGCGCTGTAGTCGGCCTGCGCCTCGACCGCGAACGTGAGCGCGCCGTCGAGTTCGCCGGCCAGCCGCCGCCCGTACCCGTCCCCGACGTTCACGACGCTCACGCGCGGCGGCGGTGTGGGCGAGCGGAGCGCCTCGCCGCCGGGCGCGAACAGCTTGCGCTTGGCCACGAAGTAGTGCTCCATCGTCGGGTGGAAGTCGAGGTGGTCCTGCGTGAGGTTGGTGAACACCGCGGCAGCGAACTCGATCGCTCCCGCGCGCTCCAGCTCGAGCGCATGCGAGGAGACCTCGATCGCGCACGCGCTGTCGCCGTCGTCGAGCATCGCGCGCAGGTCGCGCTGCAGCTCGACCGCCTCGGGAGTGGTGCGCTCGACCGTCCGCTCGCGCCCGCCGATCACCGACTTGACCGTGCCGAGCAGGCCGCACTGGCGGCCCTGCGCCTCGAGCAGCGCGCGCATCAGGTAGGCCGTGGTGGTCTTGCCGTTCGTGCCGGTCACGCCGAGCACGTCGAGCTCGCGCGAGGGGTCGCCGTAGAAGCGTGCCGCCAGCGGCGCCATCGCGGCACGAACGCTGTCCACCTGCAGCTCCGGCACGCCCAGCCCGAGCGGGCGCTCCACGACCAGCGCCACAGCGCCGCCGCGCACGGCCAGCGGAGCGTGGTCATGGCCGTCGGAGCGGAAGCCCGGCACGCAGAAGAACAGCGAGCCGCCGTGCACCGCACGGCTGTCGTAGGCGAGGCCCGTCACCTCCACATCCACCGCCTCGTGGCCGGCCGCGGGCACCCCCGCGGCTGACAGGCCGGCCGTGAGGTCGCCGAGCCTCACGCGTCCGTTCTCTGGGCTGGCATGCGGCCCAAGTCTAGTTTCCGCCCCCGAAGGAGCCGCGCGCAGCGCTCTATTCCGGTGAGATGCCCAGGTAGGGAAGCGCGAAGCTCATGATCTGGCCGAACGCCGGCGCGGCGACGGTGCCGCCGAAGATCGAGCCGTTCTGAGGTTCGTCGACGACGATCGCCGTCAGCAGCTTGGGCGCGTTGGCAGGAGCGAAGCCCAGAAAGGAAGCGACGTATTTGCTTTTGGAGTATTCGTGCGTCAGCGGGTCGACCTTGCTCGCCGTTCCGGTCTTGCCGGCGAGCGTGTAGCCGGGCACGGATACCTGGCTCGCCGTGCCTTCAGGCCCCAGCACGCCTTCCAGCATGTGTCGCACCTGCGCGGCGACGCCGGCGGAGATGATCCTGTGCCCGGCGGGCAGCGGCTGGGGCTTGCCGCCGATCCCGCTCACGATGTGGGGCGCGCGCAGGATGCCGCCGTTGGCGATCGCCGCGTACGCGCTCGCCATCTGCATCGGCGTCACCAGCTCTCCCTGGCCGATCGGCAGGTTGCCCATCGAAGAGCCCGAGTAGTGGTCGAGCGCCAGCGTCAGGCCTCTTTCCTCACCCGGCAGGTCGACCCCGGTGCGCGTGCCGAAGCCGAAGCGATGAACCCATTCGTTGAAGCGGGTGGCACCCTGGAGTTTGCCGATCTCGATCGCGCCGACGTTGCTCGAACGAGCGAGGATCTGCGAGGTGCTGAGCGTTTCCACCCCGTGCGCGACGTCGTCGTGGATCGTGCGGTCGGCGACGTGTATTTCGCCGGGAACGCTGAAGCCGCTGTCGGGCGTGATCAGCCCTGCCTGCAGCGCGCCCGATACCGCGACGACCTTGAACGTGGAGCCCGGTTCGTAGGGGAAGCCGACCGCTCGGTTCTGCAGCGCCGCCGGCGTGGCGCCGCCGGGGTCGTTGGCGTTCACCTCCGGCCAGTTCGCCAGCGCGAGGATCGCGCCGCTGCGCGGGTCCATCACGATCGCCGTCTCGTCTTTGGGGCTGAAGTTCTGCGCGATCGCCTTCAGCACCTCTTCGGCGCGCTGCTGGATGTTCGCGTCGAGCGTCAGCGTCAGGCCCTTGCCCGGCATTTCGTGCCGCGGTTCGGTGATCGAGACGGGCTGGCCGATCGCGTCGCTGACGACCCTGCGCTCACCGGCCACGCCGTGCAGCACTGTTTCGCGCGAGTACTCGAGCCCGGACAAACCCTGTCCTTCGGTGCCGACCGCACCCAGCACCTGCGCCGCGAGCGAGTTGCGCGGATACACGCGTCTCGACACCGGCGTGCCGGTCACGCCCGGGATCTTCAGCGCGAGCGCGGCTTCGGCCTGACGAGCCGGCACGGCGCGGGCGAGGTACACGAAACCGGTGCGCTGGGAGAGCTTGCGCAGCAGCGTCGCCTGCGGGATGCCGAGCGCGGAAGAGAGCTTTTCGGCGCTCACCAGGGGGTTCTTCAGCAGGTAAGGATCGGCGGCGAGGTCGCGCGCCGGCTCGGACACCGCCAGGTCGACGCCGTTGCGATCGGCGATCGTGCCGCGCTGCGCCGTGATCGTCTCGTCCGTGACCTGCTGGGCGCTCGCCGCTTTCTGCAGCGAGGGCGCCCGGAAGACGCCCAGGTAGGCGGTTCGCGCCGCGGCCAGCATCAGCAGCAGGAAGAACATCGCAAACAGCGGGCCGATCCTGCGCTGCACGTCCGCCATCGCGGCTAGCCCCCTGGAGCCGCGGTGCCGCCGCCGGGGCCGCCGGTTTCACCGGTCGTGGCGGTTTCCGAACGGGTCGCGGACGATTCGCTCGTCGCGCCTGTTTCTCCGTGCGCGCTCGATTCCCCGCTTTCGCTCGTGCCGGACGAGCCGGACGCGGAGCGAGGGGTCGATTCGGCTTCGGCGCCATGTGCTTCGGATCCGGTTTCCGCGCTCGCGCCGGCCGTGGCCGTCGAGGAGCCGCTACCGGCGCTTTCGGTCGTGGATTGGCCGCTTTCGGCCGTGGTTTCCGTGCTTTCGCTCGTGGCGGGGGGGCTCGTCTGCGCGCGAGACTGCAGTGCGGCGGCGGCCTGGCTGACATCGCTGTGGCCGTGCGAGCTCAGCGCGCGCAGCCCGCTGATGCTGCCGAGCCGCATGCCGAGCCTGCCCGCAGCCTGCGACTCGACGCGTTCGCCGCTCGTCAGTTCGGAGTTTTCGATGCTGAGCGCCGCGTTCTCGCGCTGCAGCACCGTGGATCGCTCCAGCGAGCGCCCGATGCCGGAGTTCATTTTCAACAGGCCCAGCTGCAGCGTCACCATGCCGAGCAGCGCGCACGCGATCAGGCCGATCCACAGACGGCTGCGGATCAGGCGGTCGAGCAGGCGGTGGCTCGAGAGAGCCTCCAGGGCGCCCAGCATCCACGGCAGCAGCCCGCTGTCCTGCCGCGCCCGGGCGCGGCGCGCGGTATCGCTTCCTGCACGCCCTCCGGCCGGGGGAGCCGGGCGGGCGGGACCGGAGACGCGGCGCGGGCGGCGGGCCGGCGCCGGGCGCGCCGGGCGGGTCGGAGCGGCACGACCGGGCGCGAGCGGGCGCGCCGGGCGCAGCGTCGAAGCGGCTGCCGGCGGCGTCACGAGTGCGGCGGCGTCGTCATGACGCCTCTCCTGGGAGCTTCCGTGCGGCGCGCAGGCGCGCGGACGCCGCACGCGGGTTCTCGGCGACCTCGGCCGCCGAGGGCACGATCGAGCGGCGCGCGAGCAGCGCCGCCTCCGGCTCGCGGCCGCAGACGCAGACGGGCAGATCGGGCGGGCACACGCAGCCCTGCGCGCGGTCGCCGAGGAAGCGCTTGACGCGACGGTCCTCCAGCGAGTGGAACGAGATCGAGGCGAGCACGCCGCCGTCGCGCAACAGCTGCCATGCGAGCGGCAGCGCCCGGTCGAGCTGGCCGAGCTCGTCGTTGACGGCGATGCGCAGCGCCTGGAACGTGCGCTTGGCGGGATGGCCCCCGCCGAATCGCGCGGGGGCGGGGATCGCCGAGTTGATCGCGTCCACGAGCTGCTGCGTGCACTCGATCGGCGCCTGCCGGCGAACGCGCACGATCTCGCGCGCGATCGCGCCCGCGTGACGCTCCTCGCCGAACTCGCGCAGCGTCTGCGCCAGCCGCCGCTCGTCCCACTCGGCGACGATGCGGGCCGCGGTGAGCTCCTGCGAGGGGTCCATGCGCATGTCGAGCGGCGCGTCGTAGGAGTAGGAGAAGCCGCGCTCGCGCGTGTCGACCTGCATCGAGGACATGCCGAGGTCGAAATAGGCGATGTCGGCGCGCAGATCCTCGGCGGCGAGCTGCGCCAGCGCCTCCGCGTAGCCGGCGCGGATGAAGCGCAGGCGGCAGGGGCTCTCGGCGGCGAGCGCGGCGAAGCGCTCCTCCGCGAGCGGGTCGCGGTCGATCGCGATCAGCGTGCCGTTCGGGCCGAGCCGCTCGGCCACCAGGCGCGCGTGCCCGCCGTCCCCGAACGTGCAGTCGATCGCCGTCGGGTCGGGCGGGAGCCGATCCGGGTCGATCAGCTCGAGCAGCTCGCGGGCCAGCACCGGCGTGTGCGAGCCCGCCGCGGCGGCGTCGCGGTTGCGCTCCGGCGCGATCCGGCCGCGGCGCGAGGCGCCGCCGGAGCGCCGCGTGCGGCGCGCCAGCTCCGGCGCGAGCAGCTCTCGCGCGTCAAGCAGCGTCGTCGACACGCGCTGTGACCTCCGCGACGCCGCTCAGCAGCGCCGGTCGATGTTCGTTCCAGGCGGAGCGGTTCCACAGCTCCATGCGATCGCCGACGCCGACCACGACCACGTCCTTCTGCAGCTTCGCGTGATCGCCGAGGAAGCCGGGCACCATGATGCGCCCGGCCGCGTCCAGTTCGAGATCGGCCGAGCTGCCGTACAGGTAGCGCTCCAGCTGGGTGCGCCGCGGCGAGAGCGGCGGCAGTGCCTCGAGCGCACGGCTCGTGTAGATGTCGTAGTCCTGCGGGCGCCAGACGCCGACGCAGGGCATCTGGTCTATCGGCATCGCGAGCACCACCCCGTCCGCGAGCGCGGCCCGGTAGCGGGCCGGCACGGTGAGACGGTTCTTTGCGTCGAGCGTGTGGTCGAAGGTGCCACGGAACGGGGCCAATGCGAGCTCCAAGCTTGTTTCGGAGCCGAGGTGGAGGAGTGGGAGGAGCCCCTCCACCCCGGCTCGCTGCGGCGCAACATAGCCCACTTCCTCCCACAATGCAACCCTATTTGCACATTCTCTCCCACCTGACCCTCACCACGGTCCCCGAGGGGCGTTTTTTCGCTTGGCGACGCGGATATGAGCAAGCGAGCGCGCAAGCACCGGGCCGCCCCCGGATCCGCAACGGCCCGTGCAGAACGCGCATCTGGGACGCGAGTTGCAGGCTCCTGCTTGCGCGGGCACCCGCAGCAGGCATATACGATCGCGTTCCCGCCGTGCGCAGACCGACTCTCCTCCCCCCGCTCCTTGCGCCGCTGCTCGCCGTGCTCGTGCTCGCCGGATGCGGCTCCTCGTCCTCGAGCAGCGGCACGGAAGCCGACCCCGTGAGCGCGGTGCCGGCCGGCGCACCGCTGCTCCTCGAGGCGACAGTACGGCCGCAGGGCGCGCTCGGTTCCGGCGCGCTGGCCGCCGGCAAGGAGCTGACGGGACAGGCAGATCCCTACCTGCGGCTGCTCGGCGCGCTCAGCGCACCGGGCTCGGCCGCGCCCGACTTCAAGCGCGACGTGGCCCCCTGGCTCGGCGCGCGGGCCGCGATGTTCGTCAGCTCGATCTCAGCGGCGGGCCCGCTGGTGACGGTCGTGCAGCAGGCGTTGACGGGCGGCGGCTCGATCGCGGGGGCGCCCTTCGGTCACGGGCAGCTGGACGGCGCGATCGTGATGGACACGAGCGACGCGGTGCGAGCGCGCTCGTTCCTGGCGGCGCAGGCAAAGCGGGCCGGTGCACGCGCCACCAGCTACCGCGGCGTCTCCTACGAAGCGACGTCCGGCGGCCTCGCGTTCGGGCTCGTGCGGCGCTTCGCGGTGATCGGCAGCGAGGCGGGGCTGCGCGGCGTGATCGACACGACGCAGGGTGGCGCACCGCTGTCCGCCGCCGCCGGCTACGCGAAGCTCCTCGCGTCCGCGCCCGCGGGTGCGATCGGCCACCTGTACGCGAACCCGCGGTCGCCGAGCGCCCCGGCAGCGCGGTCGGCCGAAGCAAAGGGCGTGCTGTCGCTGCTCGGCGGCGAACGCCAGACGAACGTCTCGGCGATCCTCGCCGACGGCTCGCTGGCCCTCGACATCGACTCGCTCGGCGCCGCCGGCGAAGGCTCGCTGCTGTCGGCCGACCCGCGCGCGGCGGCCGCGCTCGCGAAGCTGCCCGGCGAATCGTGGCTGGCGATCGGCATCGGCGATGCCCGCCGCAGCCTTGCGGGCGACGTGGCCGGCCTGCAGGCATTCGGCTCATTGCTCGGCAACTCCGGCGAAGCCGGCTCGACGCTCAGCATCCCCTCGATCGTGGGCGGCCTGACGGCGCCGCTGAAGGTGCTTGCGGGACCGAGCGCAGCCGCTCGCCGCGACTTCTCCTCCTGGATGGGCGCCGCCGGCATCTTCACAGCAGGCTCGAGCCTGCTCGAACTGAAGGGTGCCGTCGTGATCGAATCCACCGACGCGGCCCGCTCGAGGGCGGCCGTGGCGAAGCTGGGCACCGCTCTGCGCGCGCAGGGAGCCGGTGTGTCGAAGCTCTCGCTGCCTGGAACCGAAGCGGCGATCGCGACGCGCCTCAGCGGCCTGCCGCTGGTGCTCGACATCGCGGCCGGCCGTGGCAGCGACGGGCGCCCGCGCTTCGTGCTGGGCCTCGGAGAACAGTCGGTGGCGGCGGCGCTCGCGCCCGCGAGCACGCTGAACGGCTCCGCGGCGGTGAGCGCCGCGGGCAGGGCGCTCGGCGAAGGTGCGCCGCCCAGCCTCCTGCTGGACGTGCCGACGCTCGTCAGCCTGCTGGAAGGCGTCGGCCTCGCCGAAAGCCACTCTGTAGCGGAAGTCCTCCCGTTCCTGCGGGCCGCGACGACCGTATCCGGCGGCGGCCACTCGCTGGGCGGCGAAGTGCAGCGCTACCGGCTGGTCCTGGGGCTGCGGCGAACCTCGGCCGGCTGAGGCCTCGTGTAGACCATCGCCGTCACCGCGTCACGTGGATCGTGCGGTAGTGCACCGGCCGGCCGCCCGCGACGCGATCGACGCCGTAGTCGGAGAACGTGGTTTCTCCGTCGGGCAGCACGGAGTAGCGGCCGATCACGGAGTTGCGCGCGCGGGTTGCCATGAAGCTCCTGATCACATCGGGGCGGAAGTTGCCGCGCGAGCGTGCGCGCCGGATCGCGTCGAGCACCGCGCTCATCGCCTCGTAGCCGTACAGCGCCCACGGCCCGGCGGTTTCGCCGAACGTGGCGCGGTAGGCGCGCAGCACGCTGCTCGCCGCGGGCGGATACGCGGCGAGGTCGAGGATCGGCGTCGTGAGGAACGTCTTGGCGGCGGCGGAGCCGAGCTGCGACGTGAAGGCCTCGTTGGCCATCGAGCTCGAGCCGAGCAGCAGCAGTCCGGGGTCGGCGGCGTGCAGGCTGCGCCACAGCTGGACGGTGCCCGGGCCGCCCCCGCCGGCCACGAAGATCGCGTCCGGCTTGGCCGCGGAGATCTTTTCGACCTCGCTTTCGAAGTTGGCGCCTTCGGGCGTGGGCAGGCTGTCGTGACCCACGACCGTCAGCCCTGCCGCGGCGGCGTCAGCCGAGACCAGCGTGGCCAGCGGCACCTGGAACTGGTTCTGGTCGTCGAGCACGTACAGCCGGTGCACGCCCAGCGAGCTCATCAGGCTCCTCTGCGCGGCCGCCTCCACCCCGTCACCGGGCTGCAGGCGCGCGAAGTTGCGCACGCCGCTGGGGTAGAAGCGTCCCGGCTCGTCCTGCCCGGCGTCGAGCGAGGAGGTGAGGCCGGCGTAGGGCGCGTCGGGGCTCACCTGCAGGATGCCCGCCTCGTTCATCAGCGGCAGCGTGACCGCGGTGGCCTCCGAGCCGAGATCGCCCAGGTAGGCGATCGTGGTCGGGTCCTGTGCCGCCTGCTTGGCCGCCGCCGAGCTTTCGCCCGGTGTCTGCCGGCCTGTCGTCGGGTTGGCGTCGTCCAGCGAGACGTAGGAGATCTGGAATCGCCCGACGTGCCCACCGGCCTGCGAGAGCGCGAGCTTCTCGCCGCCGCTCAGCTGCTGGGAGATCTGCGCCGACGGACCCTGGAGCGGCAGGCTCGAGTAGATCGTCAGCTGGTTGCCGACCGCTTCGGTGGCCGAGACGCCGCCGCAGCTCACGATCGCCAGCGCCGCGGCGCTCAGCAGGCCCCCGGCGGCGAGAGCGACCCAGCCCGGCCAGCGCGAGAGCACCGAGAGCTAGCTGCGACGACCGGGCAGGTAGCCCGAGAGGATCTTCAGCGACGCGCCGACGAGAATGATCGCGGTGGCGAGCATGAACGCGTCGAAGCCCTTGGCGCCGAGCGCCCAGAGCACGATCCAGACGACGAGCCCCGCTGTGACGGTCAGGATCAAACCCATGCGCGCGGAATCCTAGCTGTCCGTTCCGCGACCGGTCGCGGCGAGCGCGCCGGCCAGGGCGGCGAGCACCGCTCCCACCGCCTCGGCGGGCTGCTCGGACTCCGCCGCCGCACGCACCAGGCGCGTGCCGACGATCACGCCGTCAGCGCCTGCGTCCGCGGCCTGCGCGGCCTGCTCGGGCGTGCCGATGCCGAAGCCGAGCGCGACCGGCACCTCGGTGGCGGCCTTGGCACGGCGCACGACCTCCTCGAAGCGCTCGCTGAGCGCGCCTCGCTCGCCGGTCGTGCCCACCACGGAGACCGTGTACAGGAAGCCGCGCGCGTCCGCCCCGATCTCGGCCATGCGCCGGTCGGTCGTCGTGGGAGCGACCAGCGGCACGAGCGCGAGACCCAGCGCGTCGCATGCCTGCAGCAGCTCCGGCGCCTCGCCCCGCGGCAGGTCCGGCACGATCAGGCCGCTCGCGCCGCTGCGCGCGAGCCGCTCCACGAACGCCTCGACGCCCGGCGCGAAGACCATGTTGGCGTAACACATCAGCACCACCGGGACGCCCGCGGACAGCGTGCGCGCGACCTCCAGCACGCCCGCGACGTTGGCGCCGGCCGCGAGGGCCGCGGTGCCGGCGGCATGGATCACCGGGCCGTCGGCGAGCGGATCGGAGTAGGGCATGCCCAGCTCGATCACGTCTGCGCCGGCGGCGATGCACGCTTCGCCGATGCGCGCCGACTCCGGGAGCGTCGGGTAGCCCGCCATCACGTACGGCATCAACGCCGCGCGCTTGGGAGAGGCGCCCGCCGCTCCCTGCCGGGCGGTGTCGAACGCGGCCGCGATGCGCGCGGCGCCCTCGCGCTCGGCGACGCTCAAACGTCTCCCCTCGCCAGCACCTCTGCCAGATCCTTGTCGCCACGGCCGGACAGGCATATGAGGTCCAGCTCGCCGTCGGCCTGCGCGAGCGTCCAGGCAAGGGCGTGCGAGGTCTCCAGCGCCGGGATGATGCCCTCCAGGCGCGAGAGCAGCTTGAAGGCGGCGAGCGCCTCGGCATCTGTCACCGCGACGTATCGGGCGCGGCCGCTGTCGCGCAGCTGGGCGTGCTGCGGGCCGGTGCCGGGATAGTCGAGCCCGGCCGAGATCGAGTGCGCTTCGACGATCTGCCCCTCCTCGTCCTGCATCACCGCCGAACGGGCGCCGTGCAGGATGCCGGCGCGCCCGCCGACGGTGAGCGGTGCGCCGTGACGGGGCGTGTCGATGCCGTCACCCGCTGCCTCCACACCGACCAGCTCGACCTGCTCGTCGGGGATGAACGCGGCGAAGATGCCGAGCGCGTTCGAGCCGCCGCCGACGCACGCGATCACGCGCGCCGGCAGGCGCCCCTCGCGCTCGAGCAGCTGCGCGCGCGCCTCGTCGCCGATCACCCGTTGCAGGTCGCGCACGAGCGCGGGGTAGGGCGCCGGGCCTACCACCGAGCCGATCACGTAGTGCGTGCTCTCGACGTTGGTCACCCAGTCGCGGATCGCGGCCGAGGTGGCCTCCTTGAGCGTTTTCGCGCCGGCGTCGACGGGCTCGACGGTCGCGCCGAGCAGTTCCATGCGCTCCACGTTGGGGCGCTGGCGCCGGGTGTCCTCGACGCCCATGTACACGATGCACTCGAGGTCCAGCAGCGCGCAGACGGTGGCGGTCGCGACGCCGTGCTGCCCGGCGCCGGTCTCGGCGATGATGCGCCGCTTGCCCATGCGGCGCGCCAGCAGCGCCTGTCCCAGCGCGTTGTTGATCTTGTGCGAGCCGGTGTGGTTGAGGTCCTCGCGCTTCAGGTACACCGGGCGCCCGACGCGCTCGGAGAGGCG
>DASWSH010000014.1:0-2372 GCA_036402735.1 Solirubrobacteraceae bacterium
GGCAGCCACGGTCGTCGAGCGCGACGGAGAGCCGATCGCGGCCCTGATCCACGACCCGGTGCTCGCTGAGCACGAGGAGCTTGTGCAGTCAGTGTGCGCTGCCGCCGCGTTGACGCTCGAGAACGCGCGACTGCAGGCTGAGCTGCGCGCGCGGTTGGCCGAGCTGCAGGCGTCGCGTGCGCGCCTGGTCGAGGCGACGGAGACGGAGCGGCGGCGAATCGAGCGTGACCTGCACGACGGCACGCAGCAGCGGCTCGTCTCGATTGCGATGACGCTCGGCCTGGCCGAGTCGAAGCTCGCGGCCGACCGACCCGCGGTGGAGCCGGTGCTGCGCGAGGCGCGCGATGCGCTCAGGGTTGCACTCGCGGAGCTGCGTGAGCTGACGCAGGGGATCCGGCCGGCGATCCTGGTCGAGCGCGGGCTCCCGGCAGCGCTCGATGATCTCTCGCGGCGAGCCGCGCTGCCGGTACGAGTCGACATCGCCATCAGCGGCCGACTGCCCGAGCAGATTGAAGGCGCCGCCTACTTTGTCGCCAGCGAGGCGCTGGCGAACGCCGCTAAGCACTCGCACGCCAGCGAGGTGCGACTCGCTGCCTTCCAAAAGGATGGCGCGCTTGTGCTCGAGGCTGCCGACGATGGGATCGGCGGCGCAACGCCCGGCGGCGGCTCGGGCTTGCGCGGCCTCGCCGACCGCGTCGAGGCGCTCGGCGGGCAGCTGACGGTGTCGAGCCCACCCGGGCGCGGCACGACGCTGCGAGCGGAGATCCCATGCGGGTAGTCGTCGCCGACGACGCCGTCATTCTCCGCGAGGGGCTCGCGCGGCTGCTGAAAGAGGCCGGATTCGATGTCGTCGGACTTGCCGCGGATGCCGATGAGCTGTGCACACTGGTCGAGAACACAGGTCCGGACGTCGCAATCGTCGACATTCGAATGCCGCCAACCCACACCGACGAAGGATTGCGTGCAGCGACGCTAATCCGGACACGCTGGCCGCGCACTGGCGTGCTGGTGCTCTCGCAGTATGTTCAGGCACGCTACGCGGTCGAGCTACTCACTCAGGGGACAGAAGGCGTTGGCTACCTGCTCAAGGATCGCGTCTCCGATCTAGATGAGTTGGCGACCAGCGTGCGGCGGGTCGGCGAGGGTCGGTCGGTGCTCGACCCCGCAGTCGTGGCGCAGCTCGTCGGCCAACGCCGCAAGGGAACCACGCCGCTCCAGGATCTGACCGAGCGCGAGCTCGAGGTGCTCGCGTTGATGGCGGAGGGCCGCTCGAACAAGGCGATCGCCGAGCGCCTGTTCATCACCGAGCACACAGTCGAAAAGCACGTGAAGAACATCTTCGCGACGCTGCGATTGTCGCCGTCACACGACGACCACCGGCGCGTGCTGGCCGTCGTCACGTTCCTCAACGCGGTGTAGTACCGGCCAGCCTTACCGCGCAGGTGTCCGGCTGCCCGGCTAGGCACGCGGGGTCGCGCGTGCGACCGTCAGCACATGCCAAGGATCACTCACATGAGCATCGGACGCTGGAGCATCAGCCACCCTCGACAAGCCGTCGCAGCATGGATCGTGTTCGTCCTTGCCTGCATCGCGCTGGGCGCCCTCAGCAGCACCAAAACGCTCGACAACGGCGCCGTCGGAGAATCAGCACGCGGATACGCGATCATGAACACGTATCGGCTCTGGGGTCCGGCGCACGAGCTCGCCTACCTCCACTCATCCCGAGCGCCCGTGCCACGCAGCGCGATCCGCGACGTCGAACGGCGCTTCCGCGCGCTCGGCCTACCACTCCACTCCCAGGCTTCCGACGACCGACGGTCGACCGTCATCGCCGTAGAGCTCACGCGGGAAGGCGACGTCGGACGAATCCGCGCGGCAGTGGCGGCCGCCGCGAACGCACACCCACAGCTCGCAGTCGAGGAGACCGGCGACGTCTCTGCCGACCAGGCTCGAAGCCGAACGGTCGGTCGCGATCTACACCGCGCGGAGCTACTCTCGATCCCGGTCACCCTGCTGGTGCTGCTACTCGCGTTCGGGTCGCCGGTCGCGGCGCTGGTTCCGGTCATGCTTGCGCTGAGCGCCGTCGCCGCAGGCCTTGGCTTGCTGGGACCGCTGAGTCAGCTGTCCCCGGTCGAAGACAGCGCCAAGACGGTCGTGCTGTTGATCGGGATGGCAGTCGGCGTGGACTACGCGCTCTTCTTTGTCGTCCGCTCGTGCGCAGAACGACGGCGCGGCGCCAGCACGGAGGCGGCGCTGGAGACGACGCTGCAGACCTCCGGGCGCACTGTCGTCGTCTCCGGTGCGACGGTCGCGATCGCGATGGCCGGCATGTACATCGTCGGCGTCAGGACGTTGAGCGGCATTGCTACCGC
>DASWSH010000015.1:0-20595 GCA_036402735.1 Solirubrobacteraceae bacterium
AAAAGAGGTGCTCAGAGACTGCGAGGGCGCAGCAGGTAGAGCGACAGGATGGAGAGGTCACCGACGTGATCTGCTTCGACGAATCGGGCTAGGCGCAGATCCTCTGCGCCGCCGCTGAGCGGCTCTGACTCGACCAGTTCCGCGGCACGCCGTAGTGCGCGCTCGACACCTCTCCCGTCCCCGTCTTCGAGGCTGACCACATCCCCGAGCATGACTGGATTGTAGCGTTTGCTGCAAGCCGATGATGCCACGCATCGGCGCCGGCGGCTCGCCACGCCCGCGCGGCCCGCGCCCTACGCAGCCGCTAGGTCCCGAGGACGACCTCGGCGAACGTCGCCGTGTCGATGAACTGCCGGAAACGCGCAGCCTTGCCGTCGCGGATGTCCCAGACATGGACGGCGGGCAAGTTGAGCGTCTTCCCAGTCGCTTTGCCCGTCCCCGTATAGCGGACGACCGCGGCGACGGTTCCATCTGATCCCATGAACTCCTCGGTCACCAACGCGAAGCCTTCGACGTCCTCGGAGATCGGGCCAAAGACCTTCTGCGCGACGGCCTCGCCGCCGCGGTGAACGCCGCCGTACGGCATGCCCTCGGCCTCGTGCCATTCGATGTCCTCAGCGAATGCGCCGAGCACGGCGGGCACATCGCCTCGCCCGAACGCGTCATAGACGCTCTTGACGAACTCTACGCTCTGCCCATTCATGGATTCCCCTCGGTTCGTGACCCAAGCCCTACGGCTGCTCGATTATCTCAATTCGATAGCCGTCCGGATCCCTCACGAAGCACAGCCGCGAGCCGCCCTCGCGCACGGAGTAGGGCGGCTTCTCCGGCTCGATGCCCTGCCCGGCCAGACGTTCGAGTGTGCCGTCGAGGTTGTCCGAGGTGATCGCGATGTGGCCGTAGCCGGTGCCGATCTCGTAGGAGTCGACGCCGAGGTTGTAGGTCAGCTCCAGGCGCGGCATGTCGCCGTCGCCGGGCTGGTTCATGAACACGTTGATCGCCTCGTCGCGGATCGGCAGCCGGCCGACCTCCTGGAAGCCGAGCGCCTCGTAGAAGGCGACCGAGCGGTCGATGTCGGTGATGCGGTAGCAGGTGTGGATCAGTGCCATCGCGCGAGTTTACGCGGCATCGCAGCTAGCGCTCCAGCCGCAGGCGCCAGATGTGCTCCAGCGGCCAGCGCCGCGCCCATTCGCGGTCCGCTTCGGTGCGGTAGCTGCTGGTCGCGTCCGCCGCCGGGCGCAGCTCGATCAGGTCCTCGATCGCGAACCCGTTCTTGCGGAACAGCGCGATCCACTCGCCGTAGGGGAGGTTGAAGTTGATCGGCTCGCCCGGCTCCTCCAGGCGCCTGATGCCCTCGAAGTAGTCGACCAGCAGCTGCTCGTCCGGGCCGTCCCCGCCGAGCGGCCACGCGATCTCCGCAATCGGCGTGAGCACCGAGAACGCGAACAGACCGCCCGGCCGCAGCACGCGCGCCACCTCCGGCACGGTCTCGTGAGGGTCCGTGAACGTCATCGCGCCGAAGTCGCAGAACACGACATCGAAGCTCGAATCCGCCAGTCCCGTCGCCTCCGCGCTCGCGTGCACGAGCGGGAAGTCGAGCCCGGCCTGCTCCAGCGCTCTGCGCGCGTGCCCGAGCTGGCGCGAGGAGTTGTCCAGGCCCGTCATCTTCGCTCCCTGCCGGGCCAGCGCGATCGACCACTGCGCGGCGCCGCAACCCAGCTCCAGCACCTCGAGCCCCGATACCTCGCCCAGCACGCGCAGCTGCGACTCCGGTATCTGCCAGACGCCCCAAGCGGTGCCCCCGGACTCCTCCAGCTGCTCGCCGTGCCGCGCCTGGTACTCGTCGGACTGCTCGTCCCAGCGCTGCCTGTTGATCGCCGCCTCGGGCGTGAGCTGCTCCTCGGCCATCGCGCAGCAAGCGTAGAGGCTCGCCGGCGAGCGGGTTCCCGGCGCATCTAGACTGCGGCTCGTGCGAACGCTGATCGTCGGCCACGGAGGACGCGAGAGCGCGCTGGCCATGCGCATGGCCGAGCACAGCGAGCTGCACGCGATCGTCGGCCACGAGAACCCCACGATCCTCGGCCATGTCGCCCGCTCCGGTGGCTCTCACCTGCTCGGCGACGTCTGCGACGCCGAGGCCATCGCCGCTTACGCCCGCGCGCACGAGATCGACATCGCGATGGTCAGCTCCGACGAGCCGCTCGCGGCCGGCGTCGTCGACGCCCTGCAGGCGCAGGGCACGCGCGCCGTCGGTCCCACACGTGCGGGCGCCGAGATCGAGTGGAACAAGGTTTTCGCGCGCGAGCTGCTGATGGAGGTCGCTCCGCACGCCGTGCCGCGGCTGCGCATCGTGCGCGAGCGCGCCGAGCTGGACGAGGCGATCGCCTCGTTCGGCGAGGTCCCGGTGGTCGTGAAGCCCGCGGGACTGACCGGCGGCAAGGGCGTGAAGGTGATGGGCCCGCACCTCGTCGACCACCGCGCCGCCGCCGAGTACGCCTCGCAGCTGCTCGAGCAGGGCGGCGCCGGCGCCAGCGTGCTGATCGAGGAGCGAGTCGACGGCGCCGAGTTCACGATCCAGGCGATCAGCGACGGGCGCACCGTCGTCTTCCCCAACTCCACCTACGACTATCCCTACCGCTTCGACGGCGACCGAGGGCCGGGCACCGGCGGCATGGGCTCGCTCTCGCTGCCGCAGCCCACGCTGCCGTTCATGACCGAGCAGCACTACCGCGATGCCTGCACGATCATCGCTGCCGTGATCGAACGGCTCGGCGCGATCGGCCGCCACTTCAGCGGCGTCATGAACTCGGGCTTCTTCGCCACCGCCGAGGGCGTGAAGGTGATCGAGTTCAACGCGCGCTTCGGCGACCCCGAGTGCATGAACATCATGAGCCTGTTCGACGGCGACTGGACCGAGGTGATGGCGCAGATCGCCGACCGCGCGCTGGCGCCCGCCCACGTTCCGCTGCGCGAGCAGGCCTCCGTCGTGCTCTACCTCGTCTCGCCCGACTACGCCCTGCGCGCCGGCGGGCCGTACGAGTTCGCGCTCCAGCCGGATTCGATCGAGGGGCAGGGCGGACACGTGTTCTTCTCCTCGGCCGTCCAGCTCGGCGCGGGCCGCTACCGCACGGTCGGCACCTCGCGCGCCGTCGCGCTGAGCGCGACCGCGCCCTCGCTCGAGCAGGCACGCGCGCGCGTCGCCGGCTGGGCGCAGCAGGTGCCGGTGCTCGAGTGGCGCCACGACGTCGGCGACAGCGCCTACCTCGAGGGCCTCTCGGAGCTGATCGTCGCGCCCGCCGGGATCTAGGATGGCGCGATGATCGTCGAGCGCAGCACACACCCTCAGTTCATCTCCAACACCTACCTGGTCGCAGATGGTCGCGGCGGACCCGCGTTCTTCGTCGATGCCGGCGGGCCGGTCGGCCCGCTGATCGACGCGGCCGAGCGGCTCGGGCTCGAGCCGACGCACGTGCTGCTCACCCACCACCACTGGGACCACGTCAGCGAGGTGGGCAAGCTGCTCGAGCGCTGGCCCGCGCTCGAGGTGCTGATGAGCGTGCGCGAGCGCGAGCTGCTGGAGGCGGCGGGTGAGCCGCCGTTCGCGTCCTATGCGTTCGAGGCCGGCGAGACGCGCAGCTTCGGCGAGCTGACGGTGCGTGCGCTGCGCACGCCGGGCCACACCGGCGGCATGCTCTCGCTGCTCGTCTCAGACGCCGCGGGGGGCCCGGGAGCCGTCTTCACCGGCGACACGCTGTTCAAGGACTCCGTCGGCGGCGTCAAAGCGCCCGGCCATACGAGCTATTCGGACCTGCGCGACGCGATCATGGGCACGCTGATGGAACTGCCGCCCGAGACCGTCATCCATCCCGGCCACGCCGACGATACGACCGTCGCACGCGAGTGGGAGCAGAACGCCTTCATCCGCGTCTGGCGCGGGCTCGACGCCGAGGGCGAGGAGCCCTGCACCGCGCTGGGGGAGCCCGCCACGCTGATCCTGCTCGGCGCCGACTACGACGGCGGCACCAAGGCCTGGATCCGCTGGCCCGACGGCTCGGACGACATCGTGCCCGGCTCCAAAGTCGAGCGCGGCCGGTAGGTGCCCGCAAGCAGCGGTCGGCGCCGTCGCCGCGTTTCGGCGCGCGCCGCGCCATCCTAGGATTGAGACATGGCGCGCGAGAACGAGAAGATCCCCACCTCGCGTGTGCGCCGTACGGCCACGGTCGCGACCCTGGCCGCCAGTGAGGCGGTCAAGCAGTTCGGCACCAGAGCCGCGAACGTGACGCGCGACGAGGAGGCATCCGAGGAGGCGATGGCGCGGCGCCAGCTCGAGACGGCCAAGCAGATCGTCGCCGTGCTCGGCACGATGAAGGGCGCGGCCATGAAGCTCGGCCAGGTGATGTCGTTCCTCGACGTCGGCCTCGTCGCCGAGGAGCATCGCGACGAGTTCCAGGCCGAGCTCGCGAAGCTGCGCGACGCCGCGCCGACCGTCTCCTTCAAGCAGATGCGCGCCGTGATCGAGGACGACCTCGAAGCGCCGATCGACGAGGTCTTCGCGGAGTTCGAACAGGAGCCGATCGCCGCCGCGTCGATCGGCCAGGTCTACCGCGCGCGGCTCGCCGATGACGGACGCGAGGTAGCTGTCAAGGTGCAGTACCCCGGCGTCGCCGGCGCGGTGCGCGCCGACATGCAGAACCTCGACATGATCATGCGCCTGCTCAGGCGCATGACACCTGGCCTCGATGTGAAGGCCGTCACCGCCGAGATCCGCGAGCGCATGGAGGAGGAGCTCGACTACGAGCTCGAGGCGCAGAACCAGCGCTCGCTCGCGCGCATCTTCAAAGGGCACCCGTTCATCTCCGTGCCCGAGGTGATCGGCTCGCTCTCGCGCGAGCGCGTGCTGGTCAGCGAGTTCGTCCACGGCGTCGGCTTCGAGCAGCTCAAGACGCGCTCGCAGGCCGAGCGCGACCGCCTCGGCGAGATCGTCTTCCGCTTCTTCCTCGGCTGCCTCTATCGCCACCGACAGTTCTCCGGCGATCCGCACCCCGGCAACTTCCTGCTGCTCGAGGACGGCCGCGTCGCCTTCCTGGACTTCGGGCTGTTCAAGCGCATGGACGCGGCGGCCGTGGAGCTGGAGCTCGCCTGCCAGCGCGCCGTCGTCGAGAGCGATGCCGCAGAGCTGCACCGCCTGCTCGCGGAGTCGGGCTTCCTGCCCGAGCCCGAGCGCGTCGACCCCGAGCACCTGCTGGCGTTCATCCGCGACGCGATCTGGTGGTACACCACCGCCGACGAAACCGTGCAGCTGACGCCGGAGATCGCCACGCAGGTGATGATCGAGAGCTCCGACCCGCGCTCCAGCCACTTCCGCGAGATGCGCCACCAGGACCTGCGCCCGGAGCATCTCTTCGGCCGCCGCATGGAGATGCTCACGCTCGCCGTGCTCTCGCAGCTGCGCGCTCGCGGCAACTGGCATCGCGTCGCGCGCGAGTGGATGTACGGCGACGAGCCCGTCACCGAGCTGGGCCGCCAGGAGGCCGAGTTCTACGGTCGCGCCGGCGTCGGCGCGGCCTGACGCGCCGGTCGCGGCGCGCCGGGCTGACGCGCGGGCGGGCGCGACGCGCGGGCCGGGCCTGAGGGCACGGCTCGCCGCGGGCGGCCCGCCGCGTACAGCAACCCGCCTGTTGCTGCTCCGGCGTGGATAATCACCCGCATGGACGGTGATCGCCTCGATGGGCTCGAACAGGCTCTGCGTGGCAGCGAGCGCACGCTGGAGGCCGTCGTCAACGCGCTTCCCGAGGCCGTCACGATCCGCGGCACCGACGACCATCTGATCTTCGCCAACCGGGCGGCGCTCGAGCGGCTCGACATGAAGACCGTCGAGGAGCTCCGCGCGGCCGATCCGCGTGCCCTGATGGGCGAGTACGTGCCCGCCGACGAGCAGGGCCGCGAGCTGACGATGGACGACCTGCCCTCGGTGCGGCTGCTGCGCGGCGAGGAGCCGCAGCCGCTCACGCTGCGCTCGCTCAACCCGCGCACCGGCGAGGAGAGCTGGGCGCGCTTGAACGCCACCGCCGTGCGCGCGCCCGACGGCCACATCGAGGCTGCTGTGACGATCATCGAGGACGTCACCGTGCCGAAGCGGCTGCAGCTTCGCAGCGAGTTCCTCGCGCGCGTCAGCGAGGTGCTCGCCTCCTCGCTCGACTACCAGGAGACGCTGCGCAACGTCGCCGGGCTCGCCGTGCCGCAGATCGCCGACTGGTGCGCCGTCGACCTGTTCGACGAGGACGGCAATCGCGAGCCGGTCGCCGTCGCCCACGTCGATCCCGCCAAGCTCGTGCTGGCCGAGCGGCTGCGCGTCTACCAGCCCGAGCAGCTCGATCCCGACAGTGGCGTGGGGCTCGTGCGACGCACCGGCGAGCCGGTGCTGTACAACGACATCGCCGACGAGCTGCTGGCCGCGGCGGCCGTCGACGAGGAGCATCTCGCGCTGCTGCGCGAGATCCAGATGCGCGCCGCGCTGATCGTGCCGCTGATCGTGCGCAACCGAACGATCGGCACGCTCACGCTCGTCAGCGCCGAATCCGGACGCAGCTTCAACTCCGGCGATCTCGAGTTCGCCGCGCAGATCGCCGCGCGCGCGTCGATCGCGGTCGAGAACGCGCGCCTGTACAGCGAGCGCTCCGAGATCGCGCGCACGCTGCAGAACAGCCTGCTGCCCGAGGCGCTGCCGCAGCTGCCCGGCTGGGAGATCGCGGCGCTGTATCGCCCCGCCGGGATCACCAGCGACGTCGGCGGCGACTTCTACGACTTCTGGGAGGTCGGCGAGGACTGGCTGATGATGATCGGAGACGTCACGGGCAAGGGCGTGCGCGCCGCGACCGTCACCTCGCTCGTGCGCCACACCGCCCAGACCGCGTCGGAATTCGACCCGCGCCCGGCCCAGGTGCTGGGCAGGATCAACGCCGCTCTGCGCAGGCGGCCCTCGCTGTCGGTGTGCACCGCGCTGTGCCTGCGCATCCACGGCAACAGCGCCACGGTCGCATCAGGCGGCCATCCCCTGCTGTGGCGTCTGGACGGGAGCGGCGCCGAGGAGATCGGCCGGCCGGGAACACTGCTCGGCGCCTTCGACACCGTCAACTGGCCCGAAGACAGCTTCGCGATCGCGCCCGGCGAGACGCTGCTCGCGATCACCGACGGCGTCACCGACACCGTCGGGCCGAACGACCGGCGTTTCGGCACGCAGCGCTTGCAGGAGCTTCTCGCCGATGTGCGAAAAGAGTCTCCGACGGCGATCCGCGAACGGCTGGTCGCCGCGCTCGAGGACTTCCAGGTGGGCGCTCAGGTCGACGATACGGCGATGGTCGTGATGCGGATGCTGCCGGCGGCGGCCGCCCAGGCCGCCGCAGCTCGTGTCTCGCGGCCGGTCGCGAGGGTATAAGGACGCCGTGGCGATCGCGAAGCCGCTCGAGATCGACGAATCGCGCGACGGCGAGCGCGGCCGCCTGACGCTGACCGGCGAGCTCGACATCGCAACGGCGCCGCGGCTGGAGGAGGCGGTCACGGCGATGGTCGGCGCCGGCGTCAAGCGGCTCGTGATCGATCTGCGCCCGATGTCCTTCATGGACTCCTCGGGCCTTCGGCTGTTCATCGTGCTGTGTGACCGCGCCCGCGCAGACGGCTGGACGCTCGAGCTGATCCGGCCGCTGTCCCCGGCGCTCACGATCTTCCAGATCACCCGCGCGGAGGAGAACCTGCCGTTCGTGGAGGACGCCTCGTGAGTGCCACGAGCAGCCTCGAGCTGGAGCTGGAGCGGACCGTCAACGCGCCCTCCGTCGCCCGCTCAGCGGTCTCCGAGCGCCTGATCGAGCTGGGCATCGACGGCTCCTACGGCCAGACGATCGTGCTGCTCGTCTCGGAGGTCGTGAGCAACGCCGTGCGTCATTCCGAGGGCGCCGCCGGTACGCCGATCGTGCTCGCTGCGACGGTCACGCCGGCCGCAGTGCGCGTGGCCGTGAACGACGGCGGCGTCGGCTTCACGCCGCGCCCGCGCGACCCCGAGCAGCTGGGCGACGGCTACGGGCTGTACCTGCTCGAGAAAGCCGCCACCAGCTGGGGGATCGACGCCTCGGCCGGCACCACCGTGTGGTTCGAGCTCGAGCGCTCCTAGCGCGTCGCGCGCCTACAGAACCTGGATCTGGAAAAGGCTGGTCGTGCCCGGCCGGCCCGACGGCAGGCCGGCGGTGATGCCGACGCGCTGGCCGCGCTTGCACCAGCCCAGCTCGACCACGCGCCGCGCCGCGTCCGCGATCAGGGCCTCGGTTGTCTCGTGGCGCTTGATCGAAGCGCCCTGCACGCCCCACATCAGTCCGCAGCGGCGCACCGTCTCACGGCCGGGTGAGAGCGCGTAGATCGGCACGGTCGGGCGGTGCGCGGAGACGAGCCGCGCCGAGCGGCCGGACAGCGTCGGCACCACGAGCGCGTCGAGCATCAGCTCGCGAGCGGCGTCGCAGAGGTTGTGCGCGATCGTGTAGGCGGGGTCGGAGAGCGTGCGGCGCACGCGCGTGTCGTTCCACTCTTCATACGGCGCGATCGACTCGGCCTGCTCGGCGACCTCGGCCATCATCGCCACCGCCTCGACCGGATACAGGCCGATCGCGGTCTCCTGCGAGAGCATCACCGCGTCGGTGCCGTCGAGGATCGCGTTGGCGACATCGGCGACCTCCGCGCGCGTGGGGCGCGAGGAGCTGACCATCGAGTCGAGCATCTGCGTCGCCGTGATCGAGGGTCGTGCGAACAGCCCGGCGAGCTCGAGCAGCTTCTTCTGCGCGAGCGGCACCTGCGCGATCGGCAGCTCGATGCCGAGGTCCCCACGCGCGACCATCACGCAGTCGGCCGCCTGGATGATCTCTTCGGCGTGTTCCATCGCCTGCGGCTTCTCGATCTTCGCGATCAGCGGAAGTCGCGTGTGCGCGCGCACCGACTGGACGTCCTCCGGAGTGCGCACGAACGACAGCGCGACCATGTCGACGCCGATCGACTCGCCGTGGCTGAGCAGGTGCAGGTCCTCCTCGGGCACCGCGGGCAGCGCGTCGACAGGACCCGGGATGTTCAGCCCCTGCCGCGAAGCGACCGCGCCGCCGACCTCGATCTCGGTTTCGACCTCGCACTCGCCGACGCGCACCGCCACCACGCGCAGCCGCACCGAGCCGTCGGCCAGGTACAGCACCGAATCGGGTTCGACCGCCTCGGCCAGGCCGCCCCAGCTGAGCGACATCCGCCTCGCGTCGCCGACGCTCTCCTGGCCGCACACGATCGTCAGGCGCTCGCCCGCGCGCAGCTCGACGACGTCCTCGCTGAGCGGCCCGATCCGCAGCTTCGGGCCGGGCAGGTCCTGCAGGATCGCCACAGGCCGGCCGGCGCGCCCGGCGGCATCGCGCACGCGGTGCACCGTTTCCGCGTGCTCCTCGAGCGTGCCGTGCGAGTAGTTCAGCCGCGCCACGTCCATGCCCGCGTCGACCAGGCGCACGAGCGTCTCCGGATCGCGCGAGGCGGGGCCGATCGTGGCGACGATCTTCGTACGGCGGCGGCTCATGGTTGGAAGAAGGTAGCGACCTTGCTCCATCTAACATCGTGCGAGTGCTGAGACCGACCCGGCCGATGCCCCGTGTTGGCGCAGGCGCCCGCATCTGCCACTTCGGCGGCGAGTTCGAGCCGGGCGTCGTCGTGGCCGTGCTGGAGGAGGGCAGGCGGCTGCAGGTGCGCGGCGAGAGCAGCGAGTTGCACGAGTTCGTGCTCAACCCTGCCACCGCCCGCTTCCTGGCCGCCGGCAGCGGGCACGGCGCGCGCTTGGAACTGCTCGGCGACGGCGGCGGCGGCGGCGACGGCGACCACGACGGCCCAGGCGCGCCCGCACCTGCACCTGCCGAGGCGCCGCCGGCTCAGGGCGCCTGAACGTCCGGGAACAGCTCCGCGCAGTGACTGCGCAGCGTCTCGCGCACCCACACGCGCTCCGCCGGGCTGGCGATCCGCAGCCGCGCCAGCAACTCCTTCTGCCCCTGCGTGGGCACGCCCGAGATCGTCCAGCGCACCGCCAGGCGCTCGAACAGCAGCTCGAAGGCGCGCTGCTCGGCGTCCTCACGCGACAGCGGGCTGCCGGCCAGCGCCGCGGCGTACTGCCGCCGCGAGCCCGGGCTGAGCGAGCCGCGCAGCGCGAGCACGTTGCCCTGCGCGTCGGCGTAGTCGCGCTCGGGAGCCTTCGGCAGCGCCTCGCGGCGGCCCTGGCGGCGCGAGCGGCGGCCCACCTCAGGCTGTTTCGGCGGCCTTCAGCAGCTGCCCGCGCACGTCGCCCGTGAGCGGCTTGGCGTGTCCCGGCCAGGCGGCCGCGGGCTCGAGCTCGGCGAGCTTTCGGATGCTCGCGCGGGCCTGCTCGGTGTCGTAGTTGTAGGTCGCGAACGGCACGTGCGGCTCGCTGTCGCGGCCCCACACGTCGATCGTGTAGAAGCAGTCGCTGCTCAGCGCGAGCCGGTCCGACTCGCGCCACAGGCCGATCTGCCCCGGCGCGTGTCCGGGCAGGTCGATCACCTTGAAGCCCGCCACCTCATCGCCCTCGGCGAGCGTGCCCGTGATCTTCACGGGGCCGCCGTCCCATGCGAAGCGGTGCATCAGTTTCTGTAGCTGGCGGTGCCCGAAGGGAATGCCGGACAGATCGCTCGGCCAATAGCGGAAGCCGCCGCTGCCCTCCGCGTCGAGTACCTCCTCGGCGTGACACAGCACCGGCACTCCCAGCGACGGCGCTGTGCCGCGATGGTCGGTGTGGCCGTGACCGAGCACGATCTGGCGGATCCCGCCCAGCTTTGCGCCGGCGCTCGCGACTGCGCGCCTCATCGTGCGCGCGCCGGCGTCGAACAGCGTCACGCCGCCGTCGTGCTGGATCAGGTACACGTTGCAGCGGGCCGGCTGGCCCTGCACGACCCACACGTCCTCGGCGACCAGCTGCGCCTCGCTGCCCGCGAGCGGCGCCGTCAGGCGCGTCTTCGCGTTGAAGGCGCCCGTCATGCGCTGTTCGGCGGGCGAGAACTGCGCCGGCATCATGCCGACCTGTCGCGCGAACGTCATGCTGTCGGTGTAGGCGTCGTTGTTGACGATCAGCCCGTCCTGCACCGCGATCAGGTCGAAGCCTTCGATGTCCAGGAGGCTGCCCGTGGGCGCGACGCCGCCGAAGGTGCCGGGACCGGCGAAGGTGCCGCGCAGTCGCCACTGCACGCCGCAGCGATCGCCCTCGGTGGTGGTCGAGAGCACCTCCATGTGAACGTCCGGCACGGCTGCGATCAGCTCGCCGATGAACTCTCGGATGCCCTCCGGCGCGAGCACGTCGACGCGCCCGCGCACGTTGTCGCGGCCGCCCTCGGCCCAGCACGCCACCGCGCTCTCGAGATCGTGCTCGTCGATCGCCGCGAAGTAGCGGCGCGCGACCGCCTCCGCCTTGGAGCCGGTGATGCGTTTGCGCGAGGCGGCAACCTGCTGCACGCTCGCCGCTGCCTCCTGCACCTTGGTGCTCGCGTCGCTTGCACTCTCACGCCCGTCCATCCCGCCTCCTTTGACGCTGCTCGAGGGCCGTAGTCTAGTCTGCGCCGCGTGCCCGACGTGACAAGCCGGCGTGAGCTGGGCCGGGGCGAACGCGTGCTGCCCGGCGTCTACCGCCTTCGGCTGCCGCTGCCGTGGCCGGGGGTGCCGCACGGCAACGCGTGGGCGGTGAGAGCGGGGGAGGGGTTCGTGCTGTTCGACACCGGCTGGCACGGTCCCGGCTCGATGGAGAACCTGGAGCGGGCGCTGGCGATGGTCGGCCTGCGCATCGAGGACGCGACGCTGGTCGTATGCACGCACGCCCACTCCGATCACTGCGGCCAGGCCGTGCCGATCACCGAGGCGGCGGGCTGCGAGCTGTGGATGCATCCCAGCCACGAGCTGATGAACCGGCTCGTGGAGGACCCCGACGCGGTGCTCGCGCGGCGCCTGGAGGTGGCGCGCCAGAGCGGCGTGCCCGCGGAGCCGCTGCGCCGCTACGCCGAGCAGCGCGGCAACTCCGGCCCGGGCATCGTCGGGCCGCTGCGCGCCGATCGCGACCTGCTCGACGGCGTCACCGTCCACAGCGACCTGGGCGAATGGGTCACATACGAGACGCCCGGTCACGCGCCATCGCACGTCTGCCTGTTCCAGCCCGAGCGGCGCCTGCTGATCTCCGGCGACCACCTGCTGGGCCGCATCTCGCTGTACTTCGAGTACGGCTACTCGCCGGACCCGGTCGGTGAGTTCCTGAATTCGCTGGACGTGGTCGAGCGGCTGGGCGCGCGCCTGTGCCTGGCCGGCCACGGGCGCACCTTCACCGATGTGCACGCGCACATCCACGGCAACCGCGCGCTCGTCGAGGAGCACCTGTACAAGGTGCTGAAGGCCGTCGAGGGCCGCGAGCTGACCGCCTTCGAGATCGTCGGCGAGGTGTACGGCGAGGCGCTCTCGCAGCAGAACGGCCAGTGGCTGCTGTCGCAGACGCTCGCGTATCTCGTTCACCTCGAGAGCACCGGCGGCGTGCGCCGCATCGACGGCGATCCCGAGCGCTGGTCGGCATAATCGGTAGATGCGCATCGACGAGATCCTCGCCGGCGACGGACCGACGTTCTCGTTCGAGTTCTTCCCGCCGAAGACGCCGCAGGGCGAGCAGAACCTCTACGCGGCGCTGTCCGAGCTGAAGGAGCTCGAGCCGGCCTTCGTGTCGGTGACGTACGGCGCCGGCGGCTCGACGCGCGAGAAGACGATCGAGATCGTCAAGCGACTGAGGGACGAGTGGGGCCTGGAGGCGATGGCGCACTTCACCTGCGTGGGCGCGACGGTGCCGGAGCTGCGCGCGACGCTCGACGAGCTGCGCGACGCGGGGATCGAGAACGTGCTCGCGCTGCGCGGCGATCCGCCGGCGGGCGAGAGCGAGTGGACCAAGACCGAGGGTGGCCTCGAGTACTCACGCGAGCTGGTCGAGCTGATCGCAGGGGACTACCCGTTCGCGATCGGCGCGGCATGCTTCCCGGAGACGCACATCCACGCGACCAGCACGGAGGACGATCTGCGCTACCTGGGCGAGAAGGTGCAGGCGGGCGTCGACTTCCTGATCACGCAGGTGTTCTTCGACAACGCCTTCTACTTCGACTTCGTCGCGCGCGCTCGCGCTGCCGGCATCAACGCGCCGATCATCCCGGGCATCATGCCGATCACGCGCGTGGGCCAGGTCCAGAAAATGGCAGCGATGTGCGGCTCGGCGATCCCGGACGAGCTGAGCGGCGAGCTGCACGCCCGCGAGGACGACGCCGAGGCGGTGCTCGACTTCGGCGTGGCCTACGCGACGCTGCAATGCGCCGAGCTGCTCGCCGCGGGCGCGCCCGGCGTCCACTTCTACACGCTCAACCGCTCACCGGCGACGCGCGCGATCCTCAGCGCGCTGAAGCTGGCGCGGCCCTGGGAGAAGGCCGTCTATCCCGGCTCGATCTCGAGGCCCTCGGCGACGCGCGGCGAGCCGTCCGCCGCCTCGTAGCGCACGTCGACCGAGTCGTCCTGACGATAGGTGCCGACGCCCCACGCGCCGAGCAGCCAGCGCCAGCCGGAGATCTTGTCCTTGCGCAGCTCCCGCTCGAACACGAGCATCCCTTCGCGCAGCCGGTAGTCGGTGCCGGGCTGCTGTGGCACGCCGTTGAGGAAGACCTCGTAGTCGCCGCGCACCTCGCGCGGCAGCCTGACCTTCGATCTGGCCACGTCGGGATTATCCAGGCGTTGCCGTGCGCCGCTGGATCGCGGGCGCCTCTTCCAGCTGACGCTCGTAGGCGGCGAGGATGATCCGGCACGCCTCCTCGGGGTCGTGCACGATCTGCATCAGCTCGAGGTCGGAGGCGTCGATGTAGCCGTTTGCCAGCGGCCGGTCGCGCAGCCACGCGAGCAGCCCGTCCCAGTAGCCCTCGCCGAGCAGGATCGCCGGCACGTGGCGAATCGTTCCGGTCTGCAGCAGCGTCAGCACTTCGAAGAGCTCGTCGAGCGTGCCGTAGCCGCCCGGGCACACCACGAACGCGCTGGAGTAGCGCACGAACATCACCTTGCGCGCGAAGAAGTGCCCGAAGCGCAGCCCGATGTCGACGTAGGGGTTCAGGTCCTGCTCGTGCGGCAGCTCGATGTTGCAGCCGATCGACAGCGCGCTGACGTCGCGCGCGCCGCGGTTGGCAGCCTCCATCAGGCCCGGCCCGCCGCCGGTGATGACGGCGAAGCCGGCGCGGCCGAGTGCTGCCCCGGCAGCGCGCGCCAGTGCGTAGTGCGGGTGCTCCGGGGGCGTGCGCGCGGACCCGAAGACGGTCACCGCGCGCCCCACCTCGGCGAGCGCCTGGAAGCCGCGCGCGAACTCCGCTTCGATCACCTTCAGGCGGTCGCGGTCGGCGGCCAGCGCCTCCGGCGCCTGGCCTTCCAGCCACAGCAGCAGCTCCTCGTCGAGCGTCGGTTGGTGGCGGCCGTCGTGGTTCTGCACGCGGACTAGCGTAGGGCGCGCGAGCGCCGCCGGTCGCGTTCAGGGGCTGCGGCGCCGGCAGGCTGCGGCCGCGGCGCCGGCAGGCGCCGGCAGGCTGCGGTCATCTCCGATGGCGCGGGTACGCTGCGGCGATGCGCGGCGCGGACATCGCCTACACGGTCAGACGCTCTTCACGGGCGCAGCGGGTGCGCGTCAACGTGCACGCGCACCAGGGCGTGGAGGTGGTGCTGCCGCAGCGCGCGCCCGAGCGCGCGGCGGCGGCGGCGATCGAGGAGCTGCGGCCGTGGATCGAGCGGCGGCTGGCCGAGGCGCGCGAGGCGGTCGCCGCGATCGCAGCGCGCGCCGGCACGCTGCCGTACCTGGACACGACGCTTCAGCTGGTCGCGCAGCCGGGCCGCACGCGCGCACATCGCCGTGAGGACGTGCTGCTGGTGCCCGACCGCGAAGCGCGCGCCGCGATCGAGCGCTTCTACCGCCGCGCCGCCCGCAGCGAGATCGCACCGCGCCTGGACCGGGCGACGGCTGCGGCGGGCCTGCGCTACAGCGGACTCGACATCCGCGGCCAGCGCACGCGCTGGGCGTCCTGCTCGGCGGCCGGGCGCATGAGCTTCAACTGGCGCCTGCTGCTCGCGCCGGAGCGGATCGTGGAGTACGTGGTGTGGCACGAGGTGTGCCATCTGGCGGTGCTGGACCACTCGCCGCGCTTCTGGGCGCTGCTCGGCGGGCACCGGCCGAGCTGGCGCGAGGAGCGCGCCTGGCTGAGCGCGAACGGCGCGACGCTCGTGATCTGAGACTGCTTGCGCGGGCGTCCGCGCGGTCTAGTGCCGAGAAGGTGTCGAGCTCGACGACGCGCACGTTCTCGATGACCGAGCAGGTCAGCCGCGCGCTGCTGCTGACACGGCTGTTCATCGAGTCGTTGAACGCGCGCGACGTGCAGGGGCTCGCCTCGCTGGTGAGCGACGACGTGGAGTTCCGAAACCAGGCAGGCGGTCGCTCGCTGCGGGGGCGCAGCGCGGCCGAGAGGCTGATCGCGGCCGCCAAGGAGGCGGAGCTGCACCTCGTGCGACAGGAGGGCGAGGAGGTGGCGCTTGGCGACCACGAGCACGTCGTGCGCGTGGTCGTTCCGGTGCTGGAGATCATCCGCGGCTCGGAGATGCGCGGCACGCTCAGCTTCGAGGTGCGCCACGGGCGCATCAGCTGCTTCTCGGCGAGCTCCGAGGCGCTCGAAGCAGCGCGGCGCTAGCGCTGCTCGATCGGCACGTAGTCCCGATCGCGCTCGCCCGTGTAGATCTGGCGCGGGCGGGCGATCTTCTGCTCGGAGTCCTGCACCATCTCCAGCCATTGGGCGATCCAGCCGCTGGTGCGGCCGATCGCGAACATCACGGGGAACATCGCGACGGGCAGCCCCAGCGCCTCGTAGATCAGGCCCGAGTAGAAGTCGACGTTGGGGTAGAGCTTGCGCGAGGTGAAGTAGTCGTCGTCCAGCGCGCGCTTCTCGAGCTCGGTGGCGACCTCGAGCAGCGGGCTCTTGCCGCGCACCTCGAAGACGTCGTCGAGGTATTTGCGGATGATGCGAGCGCGCGGGTCGTAGTTCTTGTAGACGCGATGGCCGAAGCCCATCAGGCGCTCGTTGCCCTCCTTCACGCCGGCGAGGAAGTCGGGGATGTTCTCGACGGTCCCGATGCGTTCGAGCATGCGCAGCGCGGCCTCGTTGGCTCCGCCGTGCAGCGGGCCGTACAGCGCGGCCACGCCGGCGGCGACGGCCGAGTAGGGGTCGACCTGGGTCGAGCCGACCGAGCGCACGGCGCTCGTGGACGCGTTCTGTTCGTGGTCGGCGTGCAGGATGAAGAGCACGTCGAGCGCGCGTTCGAGGCGAGGATCGGGCTCGTACTTCAGCTCGGTCATCTTGTACATCATCGAGAGGAAGTTGCCCGCGTACTTGAGGTCGTTGTCCGGGTAGACGTAGGGCTGGCCCATGTTGTGGCGGAACGAGAAGGCGGCCAGCGTGGGCATCTTCGCGAGCAGCCGGATGATCTGCAGCTGGCGCGTGTCCTCGTCTTTGATGCGGTTGGCGTCGGGATAGAAGGTGGAGAGCGCGCCGACCGAGGCGACGAGCATGCCCATCGGGTTGGCGTCGTAGCGGAAGCCCTGCATGAAGTCCTTGATGTTCTCGTGCACGAACGTGTGGATCGTGATCTCGCCGACCCACTCCTCCAGCTGCGCGCGCGTGGGCAGCGCGCCGTTGATCAGCAGGTAGGCGACCTCGAGGTAGCTGGAGTGCTCGCAGAGCTGCTCGATCGGGTATCCGCGGTGCTGCAGGATGCCGGCGTCGCCGTCGATGTAGGTGATCGAGCTGCGGCACGAGGCGGTGTTCATGAAGGCCGGGTCGTAGGCCATCAGGCCGAATTCGCTCTCGTCGACCTTGATCTGGCGCAGGTCGGTGGCGCGCACGGTGCCCTCGCTGATCGGCAGCTCGTAGGAGCGACCGGTGCGGTTGTCGGTGACCGAGAGCGTGTCCTGCGGTGTGCCGCCGCCGTCGGCGGCCTCGCCGACGCGTTCGCCGCTTATGCCCGGCTGAATCTCTGTGCTCATCTGATCCTCCTGTCCGCCGGATTTGTCTGCGCAGCTCCGATTATGGGCGAATCGCCGCGCCGACCCGGCAGTCGGTTGCGAGCGTCCGCGCGGCTTGGCGTGGGGCGGGCGCTCAGGCGCGCGGCAGGCGCTGCCGCGACACGGCGCTGCGCACGCGCGGCGGCGATGACGGCGAGCGCTCGGCGTGCGGGCCGCGGCGCGGCAGGCGCGGCGGGCGGCTGCGCGGATGGTGCGGGTGATGCGGGTGCGGGCGGGGGCCGATGCCGCCGTCCTCACCGTCGGCCGTCTCCGGCGTCTGCTTGACCGCCCAGCGCACGATCACGAAGAGGCCGACGATCGGGATCTTCAGGAAGACCATCAGCCACAGGAAGGTCCAGGCGTCCACTGTGCCGATCGTACTACCCGAGTCGCACGCGATGACTCCCCCGATCGCCTTGTTTTTTCGATCGACGGGCGGCGCGCGAGGGCCGGGCCGTGGCGTGCGCGCCGTCGCGCCGCCGGCTCAGCCCCTGAGCGTGAGCGCCTCGCCGCTGAACTGCGTCATCGCGTGCAGCTCGCCGATGCGGGCGGCTATCTCCCTGCCCTGCAGCTGCTCGACCCGCTCGGTGCCGAACTGCTCGACGTTGAAGGAGGCGAGCACGGTGGCGTGTGCCATCGCGCGGCGCAGCAGCTCGGAGTCGACCTGCTCGCCCGGGTGGGCGGCGAGGTAGCCGACGAGGCCGCCGGCGAAGGTGTCCCCGGCGCCGGTCGGGTCCACGACGGTCTCCAGCGGATAGGCGGGCAGCGCGAAGAAGTCCTCGGCGGTGATGAGCGCCGCGCCGTACTCGCCCTGCTTGGCGACGACCACGCTCGGCCCGGGGTGCCCGCCGGCGGACCAGCTGAGGATCTCGCGGGCGGCGGAGACGAGGTTGGGCTTCTCGGTGAGCTGGCGCAGCTCGGCGTCGTTGAGGATCACGCAGTCGACTTCGCCGATCGCGGCTGCGAGCTGATCGCGTGCGATTTCGATCCAGAGGTTCATCGAGTCGAGCGCGACGAAGCGCGCGTCGGGCAGCTGCGCGCGCACGTCACGCTGCAGCTCGGGCTGGATGTTCGCCAGGAACAGCACGTCGCTTGCGAGCGCGGCGGGGGACAGCTTCGGCTGGAAGCCCTCGAACACGCCGAGCTGCGTGTCGAGCGTCTCGCGCGAGTTGAGGTCCCAGCCGTACTCGCCGCGCCAGAAGAAGGTGTTGCCGCCCGGCACCTGCTCGACCGAGGAGACGTCGATGCCGCGGCGGCGCATCACGTCGAGCTGCTGCTCGCCGAAGTCCTCGCCGACGGGGCCCACGACGCAGACGTCGTCGAAGAACGAGGCAGCGAGCGCGAAATGGACGGCGGCGCCGCCGAGCATCCGCTCGCGCTCGCCGAACGGCGTCTTGACGCTGTCATAGGCGATCGATCCGACGACGGTGATCGACATGGGCGCGCACCTTAGAGCAAGCGGCTCTCCGATAGCCTCGGAGCGATGCGAGCGATCCAGATGACCGAGTTCGGCGGCCCCGAGGTGCTGCGGCTGGCCGAGCTGCCGATCCCCGAGGCGGGACCCGGAGAGGCCGTGATACGGGTCACGCGGGCGGGGCTGAACTTCGCCGACACGCACACGCGCACGAACTCCTACGTGCAGAAGGCGACGCTGCCGCTCGTGCCGGGCGGCGAGGTGGCGGGGGTGCTCCAGGAGAGCGGTGAGCGCGTGGTGGCGCTGGTCGGCAGCGGCGGGTACGCCGAATACGCGACGGCGCTGCTCGAGCGGATCTTCGCGATCCCCGAGGGCGTCGACGACGGCACCGCGCTGGCGCTCGTGATCCAGGGCACGACTGCGTGGCATCTGCTGCGAACGGCCGCGCGCCTGGCACGTGGCGAGAGCGTCGTCGTGCACTCGGCGGCCGGCGGCGTGGGATCGCTGGCGACACAGCTGGCCTCGGCGTTCGGCGCGGGACGTGTGATCGCGACGGCCTCGAGCGCGGAGAAGCGCCAGCTGGCGCTGTCGCTCGGCGCGGACGTGGCGATCGAGGCGGCGCCCGAGGGGCTGACGGAGCGGCTGGTCGAGGCGAACGGGGGCAGCGAGATCGACGTGGTGCTGGAGTCCTCCGGCGGCGCGGTGTTCGACGCCTCGATCAAAGCGCTGGCGCCGTTCGGGCGCATCGTCGTCAACGGCATCGCCACGGGCGAGCAGAACGAGGTGCGAACCGGCTCGCTGCTGCGTCACTCGCGCGCGGTGATCGGCTTCTGGCTGTTCCACTGCCTCGAGGTGCCCGGGATGTTCGCGCGGGCGCTCGAGGACCTGTTCGCGCGCGCCGCGCGCGGCGAGCTGAAAGCGGTGCTGGGCGCCACCTATCCGCTGGAGCGCGCGGGCGAGGCGCAGAGCGAGCTGCGCGGGCGCCGCACGACGGGCAAGCTGCTGCTGGACGTAACCGCTTGAGATGGCTGGCGTAAGCGCCTGAGATGCCCAAGACCTTCGCTGAGCTCGGCCTGTCCGAGTCCCCCCTTCGCGCGCTGCAGGACGTCGGCTACGAGTCGCCGAGCCCGATCCAGGAACAGGCGATCCCCTCGCTGCTGCAGGGCCGCGACGTGATCGGCCAAGCGCAGACCGGAACGGGCAAGACGGCTGCGTTCGGGCTGCCGATCATGCAGTACGTCGATCCCTCCGAGCAGAGCGTGCAGGCGCTGGTGCTGACGCCCACGCGCGAGCTGTGCATTCAGGTCACGCAGGCGCTGCGGACGTACGGCTCGCACAGCGGGATCGACGTGGTCGCGGTGTTCGGCGGCGCGCCGATCCGCACGCAGCAGGCCCAGTTGCGCGCGGGCGGGCACGTCGTCGTCGGCACAGTCGGGCGCGTGCTGGACCTGATCTCGCGCCACTCGCTGATGCTCACCGACTGCCGTTTCGTGGTGCTCGACGAGGCCGATGAGATGCTCGATCTGGGCTTCCTCGAGGACGTCGAGAAAATCCTCTCGCTGACGCCGTCGAGCAGGCAGACGGCGCTGTTCAGCGCGACGATGCCGCCGCCGATACGCAAGCTGGCCGACCGCTACATGTACGAGCCGGAGGTGATCAAGGTCGAGGCGGCGACGCTCACGATCGACACCGTCGCGCAGTTCCAGCTGCCCGTGGACGCTCGCCACAAGGCGGAGATGCTCGTCGAGGTGCTGAGCGCCGAGAAACCGGACCAGGCGATCGTGTTCGTGCGCACCAAGATCCGCGCCGACCAGCTGTTCCGCACGCTGAAGGACCGCGGCATGAACGTGCGAGCGCTGCACGGCGACATGTCGCAGGGCTCGCGCGACGGCGTGATGCTGGCGTTCAAGGGCGGCCGCGTGCCGGTACTGGTGGCCACGGACGTGGCCGCGCGTGGCCTTGACATCTCGACGGTCACGCACGTGATCAACTACGACGTGCCGACCAGCCCTGACACGTA
>DASWSH010000016.1:0-14323 GCA_036402735.1 Solirubrobacteraceae bacterium
GGCGCGCCGCAGCCGGCCGCAGCGGCCTAGCGGTGGACGCAGCGACCGAGCGGGTCCTCGCCGAGCAGCGCGACTATTACAGCGCCCGCGCCGGCGAGTACGAGGACTGGTGGTTTCGCCGCGGGCGCTACGACCACGACGTTGCGGTGAACGCGCGCTGGTTCGACGACGTTGCGCGGGCAGAGCAGGCATTGGCGCGATTTGCACCCACCGGTCGCGTGCTGGAGCTGGCCTGCGGCACCGGGCTGTGGACGGAGAAGCTGGCGGGGCGCGCCGACACGCTCACCGCGGTCGACGCCTCGGCCGAGGTGCTCGCGCTCGCACAGCGAAAAGTGCCGGCCGCGAACGTCGAATGGGTTCGCGCCGACGTGTTCGCATGGGAGCCCGCGCAGCGCTACGACGTGTGCTTCTTCAGCTTCTGGCTCTCGCACGTGCCGGGCGAGCTGGCCGGGCGCTTCTGGGCGAAAGTGGCCCGCGCGCTCGCACCCGGCGGCCGCGCGTTCCTGATCGACAGCGCGGTGAGCGAACGCGCTACGGCCCGCGATCATCAAAGGCCGCGACCCGGCGAGCACCGCGAAGCACGCCGTCTCGAGGACGGACGCGAGTTCCGGATCGTCAAGCACTGGTTCGATGCCCGCTCGCTGCAGCGCTCGATCGAGCAGCTCGGCTGGAGCGCGCGCATCGAGGGCAGCGAGTTCTTCGTCTACGGAGAGGCCTCGCCGCCACGCGGCTCGTAGCCGCGGCAGCTCAGCACCGGCACACGCGGGTAGCGCGGATAACCTGGATCCACGCGCGAGCGCAGGCACAGGGAGAAGACCGAGCCACGCGTGTTGCGGACGATCTGCTGGTGCAGGCAACGGTCACAGAGGCCCGCGCCGCCCACCGGCCTGTGGACCTGCTCGCTCGCGTCGTCGGACATCGGTCTGAGCTTACGGGCGGCCGAACGCACTCCATGCGATAATCGTTGACTGCACAACTATGACCACCTTCTACCGCCTACTCGGATTCCTGCGCCCATACCGGCGCGGCGTGCTCGCGTCGGCGGCGCTGGCGTGCCTGGCGATGGTCATGACGGTGCTGCTGCCCTACCTGACGGGCCTCGCGGTCGAAGCGATCAAGCACGGCGTCGCGCATGCGCACGCGCACGAACTCGCCAGGCGTGCGCACGACCGCCACACGCTGCTGGTGCTGGCGCTCGTGATCTGCGGCGCGGTGCTCGCACGCTGGGTGCTCACATACCTGCGTCGCCTGGTCGCGGGGCGCATCTCGCTCGGGATCGAATACGACCTGCGCGAGACCATCTACTCGCACCTGCAGCGCCTCGAGCTGGGCTTCTTCGACCGCCAGCAGACGGGACAGCTGATGTCGCGCGCGACCGTCGACCTGCAGGCGGTGCGCTTCTTCCTCGGCTACGGCCTGGTCTTCATCCTGCAGGCCGGGCTCACGCTGCTGCTCGCGGGCGTCGCGATGATCGCGATCAACCCGGGCCTCGGGCTGATCGCGATCATCCCCGTGCCGTTCGTCGTGCTGATCTCCCAGCGCTACGGGCGCAGCGCGCGGCCGGCGATCCAGGAGACGCAGCAGCGCATCGCCGAGCTGACCGCTGAGGCCGAGGAGAACATCTCCGGGGTGCGCGTGGTCAAGTCGTTCGCGCGCGAGTCCCACCAGCTCGGGCGCTTCCGGCATGCCGTGGCTCGCGTGTTCGACCAGTCGATGGTCGCCACGCGGCTGGAGGCACGGTTCAACCCGCTGATCGGCTTCCTGCCGCAGCTCGGGCTGGCGGCGATCCTGATCATCGGCGGCGAAAGCGTGATCCACCACCACCTCGACCTCGGCCAGTTCACGCAGTTCTACCTCTACCTGAACATGCTGATCGGCCCGATGCGCTCGCTCGGCGTGACGCTCGGCCTCGCCCAGCGCGCGACCGCCTCGGGCGCGCGCATCTTCCAGGTGCTCGACCGGCCGCCGCGCATCACCGCGCCGCCGAACGCGCCGCCGCTGCCCGCCGGCAACGGCCACGTGCAGCTGATCGGTGTGACGCTGCGCTACGACGAAAGCGATGACTTCGGCGCCGCCTACTCGCACCGGCGCGAGCCGGAGATGGCGGCGGGCAGCATCGTGGCGCCCGACGGTGCCGGGCAGGCCGCGCGGGCGAACGGCGCCGGCCCGGCCGCGGGCGCCGTGCTGAACGGCGAGGCGCGCTCCACGCGGGCCGCTCTCACGGACATCGACCTGGACGTGCCGGCCGGCACGACGGTCGCGCTCGTCGGCGGCACCGGCTCGGGCAAGACCAGCCTGGTGTCGCTGATCTCGCGTCTGTACGACGCGAGCGCGGGCCACGTGCTGCTCGACGGCGCAGACGTGCGCGAGGTCGAGCTGGCCTCGCTGCGACGTGCCGTGGCGATGGTGAGCGACGACCCCTTCCTGTTCTCCGCGACGGTCGCCGAGAACATCGCCTACGGCCGTGCCGACGCGACGCGCGAGGAGATCGAAGCGGCGGCCGCGCGCGCGCAGGCGCTCGAGTTCGTGACGAAGCTGCCGCAGGGCTTCGACACGCGCGTGGGCGAGCGCGGGCTGTCGCTGTCGGGCGGGCAGCGCCAGCGGCTCGCGATCGCGCGCGCTCTGCTCGCCGACCCGCGCGTGCTGATACTCGACGACGCGACCTCCTCGGTCGACGCCACGACCGAGCAGTCGATCAAGCTCGCGCTCGACGAGGCGATGGCGGGCCGCACGACGTTCGTGATCGCGCACCGCCTCTCGACGATCTCGCTGGCGGACGAGATCGTCGTGCTCGACCACGGCCGAATCGTGGCGCAGGGCAACCACGAGGAACTGCTGGAGCTCTCGGAGCTGTACCGCGAGATCGTCGAGAAGGGGCTGCCCGATCAGGTGTTCCTGACGCGCAAGCCGCGCGAGCCGGAGGTGAGCGGCCTGTGAGCCCGATGGTCGGACGAGGCCCGGGGCCGCAGTGGGACGGCGCGCGCGCAGCGCGCGGCTCACGGCTGCGCAGCCTGCGCGGGCTGCTCTCGCTGATCCGCCCCTACCGGCTGCGTGCCGCGTTGACGCTGCTCGCGCTGCTGATCGGCACCGCCGCCTCGCTGGCGCCGCCGCTGCTCGCGAAACTCGCGATCGACAGCGGCATCGACCGCGGCGACAGCGGCACGCTGATCGCGGTCGTGATCGGCTTCTTCGTCTCGGCGCTGCTCGTGTGGGCGATGACCTACGTGCAGACCTATCTCGTCGGCTGGGTCGGCCAGCGCGCGCTCGCCGATCTGCGCATCCGCATCTTCACGCACCTGCAGCGGCTGCCGATCGGCTTCTACGAGACGCGCCCCGCCGGTGTGCTGATCTCGCGCATGACCAACGACGTGGAGGCGCTCGACTCGCTGGTCACGGACTCGGTCGTGACGCTGTTCCAATCCGGGCTGACGCTGATAGGCACGGTCGGGATCCTGCTCTACCTCGATGTGAGGCTGGCGCTGATCACGTTCCTGGTGCTGCCGCTGCTGCTCGCGGGGTCGCTGTGGTTCCGGATCGTCTCGGCGGGCGCTTTCCGGCGCACACGCGAGACGATCGGCGCGATCACCGCGGACCTGCAGGAGAGCCTGTCGGGGGTGCGCGTGGTGCGCAGCTTCGCGCAGGAGTCCGCGCACGAACGGCGCTTCTCCGAGCTCAACGCGGACAACCAGGACGCGAACATGACGACGGTGCGGCTGAACGCCGCGTACTTCCCGAGCGTCGAACTGCTGTCCGGGCTCGCCGTGGGAGCGATCGTGCTCTACGGCGGGCTGCAGGCGATCGAAGGCCACATCACGGTCGGCACGGTCGTGGCGTTCGTGGCGGCGCTGTCGAACCTGTTCGAACCGATCCAGCAGCTCTCGCAGCTGTACGCGACGTATCAGTCGGGCATGGCTGCGCTCGAGAAGATCTTCCAGCTGCTGGACGTGCGGCCCGACCTCGAGGACCGCCGCGGCGCCCTGGAGCTGGACACGCTGCGCGGCGAAGTGCGCTTCGAGGACGTCTCGTTCGCGTACGCGCGCCGCCGCGGCGAAGAGGACCAGGCGCCGGCGGCGCTCGCGCTCGAGCACATCGACCTCACGATCCCTCCCGGCCAGACGGTCGCGCTGGTCGGCGCCACCGGCGCCGGCAAGTCGACGATGGCCAAGCTCGTCGCACGCTTCTACGACCCGACAGAGGGGCGCGTGCTGATCGATGGTCACGACCTGCGCGACGTGGCGGGGCACTCGCTGCGCTCGCAGATGGGGATCGTGCCGCAGGAGGCGTTCCTGTTCGCCGGAAGCGTGCGCGAGAACATCGCGTTCGGCCGTCCCGGCGCGAGCGACGAGCAGATCGCCGCAGCGGCCGCGGCGGTGGGCGCGGAGGAGTTCATCTCCGAGCTCTCGCACGGATACGACACCGACGTGGGAGAGCGCGGCGCGCAGCTCTCGGCGGGTCAGCGCCAGCTGATCGCGTTCGCGCGCGCGCTGATCGCGGACCCGCGCATCCTCGTGCTCGACGAGGCGACCTCGAACGTCGACCTGCACTCGGAGACGCGCATCGAGCAGGGCCTGCGGCGGCTGCTGGCGGGACGCACCGCGATCGTGATCGCGCACCGCCTCTCCACGATCCGCCAGGCGGGCCGCATCGTCGTACTGGAGCACGGCCACGTCGCCGAGCAGGGCACGCACGACGAGCTGATCGCCGCAGAAGGGCGCTACTTCGAGCTGTACCGGGCCTGGGCCACCCAGGCCGCCGCCTGAGCATCCGCTTAGAACGCGCCCGCAGCGGGTACACAGGTTGCGTGGCCGGGGGGCTGACACGCCGTGACGTGCTTCGTGTGGGTGCTGCCGCGGGCGCACTCGCGAGCCTCGAGTCGTTGGCTGCGCCGGCGCGCGTGCTGCAGAAGGTGCTGGCGGCGCCCGCTGCGTGCGGGCCGCTCTCCTCGATCGAGCACGTCGTCATCTTCATCAACGAGAACCGCTCGTTCGACAGCTACTACGGCACGTACAAGGGAGTACGCGGCTACGGCGACAAGCGCGCGCCGATGCTGAAAGACGGCAGCGGCAAAAGCATCCTCCACCAGCCCTTCCCGGGCACGGCGGGCGAACCGTACGGCGGGCATCTGCTTCCGTTCCGCTTCGACACGAACAACGGCGGCGAGTGCGTCAACGACATCTCCCACGAGTGGGCGGCGATGCACGAATGCTGGAACGGCGGCGCGATGGACGCCTGGGTCTCGACCCACCTGCAGACCAACGGCCTGCGCGACGGCATCAACACGATGGGCTACTACACCCGCGAAGACCTGCCGTTCTTCCACGCACTGGCCGACGCCTTCACGATCTGCGACCACTACCACTGCTCGGTGCTCGGGCCGACCGACCCGAACCGGCTGTACACGATGAGCGCGACGATCGACCCGGAAGGCAAGCACGGCGGCCCGTCGCTGGAGACGCTGGTCAGCAACCGCGAGCAGCAGTTCGGCAAGTTCACCTGGACCACCTATCCCGAGCAGCTGCAGAGCGCCGGCGTCAGCTGGAAGATCTACTCGACGCCGGACGGCGACTACGGCGACGACGTGCTGCCGTACTTCAAGGCCTACCACGAAAACGCGCAGCTGGCGGCGAACGCGTTCGGCCCGCAGTTCCCCTCCGACTTCCTCGCCGACTGCGCCGCCGGCACGCTGCCACAGGTCTCATGGGTGCTGGCCTCGCTCGTGCAGAGCGAGCATCCGCCGGCGCCCGTCACCTACGGCGAGGTGGCGCTGGCACAGGTGCTCGACGCGCTCACCTCCAACAGCGAACTCTGGTCGAAGACCGCGCTGTTCGCGACCTACGACGAGAACGGCGGCTTCTTCGACCACGTGCCGCCGCCGGTCCCGGCGCCGGGCACGCCGGGCGAGTGGCTGACGGTCGACCCGCTGCCGGAAATCGCGGGTGGCATCAGGGGGCCGATCGGGCTGGGCGCGAGGGTGCCGATGCTCGTGATCTCCCCGTTCTCGAAGGGCGGATTCGTGTGCTCGAAGACGTTCGACCACACCTCGCTGCTGCGCTTCCTGGAGACGCGCTTCGGGCCGGAGGTCGCGAACCTCTCGAAGTGGCGGCGCAAGCACACCGGCGATCTGACCGCGGCCTTCAACCTGGCGGCCGCACCGGATGCGACCGTGCCGGCGCTGCCCGCGCCCTCGGCGGCCGACCAGCGCGTGCTCCTCAGCGACTGCCCGACGCAGGCGCCCGATACCGGCAACGCGGAATTCCCGACTGTGCAGGGCTACCCGCTGCCGCCCGCGCCGCAGCCGGTGCCGACGCAGGCAAAGGGCAAGGCGCGCCGGCCGAGCGGCTGCTGAGCGCCGCGCGCCTATCGGCTCGGCTCGGCCGCAGCCTCCAAGCGCGCCGCCGCGACCCCTAACGGCTCGGCTCGGCCGCGGCGTCCTGGCGCGCCGCCGCGACCAGGCGCCGGCGCCACAGCGCGGCGTCGTCGCTGCCCGGCTCGGTCTGCAGGATGAAGTCCATGACCGCTTCGAGGAACACCTCGGGCTCGTCGAGCTGGGGGAAGTGGCCGGACCTGCCGAGCACCTTCAGGCTGCTGCCGGGCAGTTGCTCGTGGGCTGCGCGGCCGTGCTCGACGGGGATGATGCGGTCGTGCTCGCCCCACACGAGCAGGAACGGCAGATGCGCTGCGAGATACAGCCGGTTGGTCGCATCGACGCGCTGCCCGCCGAAGTCGACGACCGAGCGGAGCGTGTGCACGAACGCAGCACGGCTGCCGGCGTCGCGCAGCGTCGAGTGACCGCGCGCGACCTGTTCGAGGTCGGTGCCGAGGTGCAGCCCCAGCCGCCCCAGCAGGCCGCCCGCCTTCGCGCCGGCGTCGAGCAGGCGTGAGGCCGCCAGCAGCGGCAGCACGAGCTCGGAGCCGGGCAAGGTCGCCGCGCGCAGCAGCAGGCTCACCTCGCGGCCGAGCCCGCCGCTGTCGACCAGCACGAGCCGCTCGCACGCCTCCGGGAACTGGTAGGCGAACTGCATCGCGATGCCGCCGCCCAGCGAGTGCCCGACGACCGTGGCCCGGTCGTGTCCGAGCGCGGCGAGCAGGTCGCGCAGGATGCTCGCGTGCGCGCCGAGGGAGTAGTCGCCCTTCGGCTTGTCGGACTCGCCGTGGCCGGGCAGATCCGGGGCGAGCACGGTGAAGCGGCGGGCGAGTCCCGGTATCACGCGCTCCCAGGTCGAGGAGTCCGAGGTGATGCCGTGCACCAGCATCACCACGGGTCCCTCGCCGATCTGCCGGTAGGCAACGCAGTTGCCGTGCAGCAATACCTGCTGCATACCCTCGGCATCGCCGCGGCGCGTGGAAGAAGTGATTCTCGGTGTCATCACGGACAATTACCCCGCTGCGGCGCCGAGGTCACTGCGGGTGCTGCACGTCGGTGGCCGGCGCACGCTCCACCTGCTGGTCGCGGTGGAGCCGCCGCGAGAGCAGCCCGCGCAGCCCCGTCGCCTCGAACAGGCCCCGGTGGCGCTCGGCGCGCGAGGGCACGAGGAAGAACTCGATTCCGGCTTTCGCGCAGGAGTCTTTCGCGAGCAGGATCGCGCGCAGCCCCATCGAGTCGATGAAATCGATCTCGCCCAGGTCGATCTCGATCTGGTCTATGCCGGATTCGCACAGGCGCGTGAGCGCCGATTCCAGCTCGGGCGCGGTCGCGAGGTCCAGCTGACCTGCGAGCACGAGCCTGGCGCGTCCGCCCTGCTCGCTCTCCTCGATTTTGAACGGTCTCCTCGCCGGCCCGCCCCGGCGATCGCTACCTGCCAAGGACCTTCCCCGTCATCGCCGTCCTCGCTCTTCACGGTGCTGTCCCCTCCTACCCGCTCACCGTACCGGAGCGCGCAGACCGGTTGGCAACACGAAACGCCACTGGTCAGCCCTCGGACATCGTCCGGACGCCCCGGCCGCTCAGGCCTGCGCCAGCTCGCCCAGCACCGCCTCGGCCTCTCGCGCGGCCGCGACCGACGCCGGGTCGCGTACACGGCCGGCGTCCTCGACCGCGCGTGAGGCGGCCTCGCGGGCGGCGTCGGCCTCGCCGGCGCGCAGGCACACGGCCGCAAGCTCGGCGTTGGCCTGAATCGACTGCGGCAGCAGACCCGCGCGGTCGCAGACGGCACACGCCTCGAGCAGCGTGCGACGGGCCCCAACGAGGTCTCCGGCGTCTGCGAGCACGCTCGCCAGCCCCATCAGCGCGGTCAGCGAGACCTCCGACCAGCCGATCTGCGTCGCCTGCTCGTGCGCGGTCTCGAACAGCCCGCGGGCATCCTCGAGCCTGTCTTCGTGGCGACGGAGCCGGCCGCGCAGCACGTTGGCGAGACACAGCTTGCCGACCAGGCCCTCGGCTTCTGCGAGCCCGGCGCTCGCGTCGGCGGCGCGCGCGACCTCGTCCCAGTCATCGGTGTGCAGCGCGAGCTGGCCGAGCGCAGCCTGCAGCTCGATCTGCGCAGGCACTTCGCCGATGCGCTCCGCCAGCGCCAGCGCCTCGGCGTAGCGCTCGCCGGCCGCGGCGAGCTCGCCCTCGGCCTGCTCGAAGTGATGGCCCAGCGCCTGCAGCGCGAGGATCGTCTCGGCTGCATCGGATTCGCGCGCCAGCGACACCGCGCGCTCGAGGTTCTCGCGCGCCTTGGCGGCGTCGCCGATGCGGCCGAAGACGCGCCCGAAGATGCCGTGTGCGCGGCTGGCGGCACGCGCCTCGCCGAGCGTCTCGGCCAGCCGCAGCGCCTTCTCCGCGGCGTAGATGGCGAGCATGTTGTCGCCGACGTGAACGTACAGCCAGGCCGCGTCCTCGTAGAGCCGCACGAGCGTCAACGACGGCTCCGCGTCCTTGATCAGGTTGATGCCCTGCTGATGATGCTCGATCGCGCGTTTGCGGTCTCCTTTGTGCGCAAGCGCCGCGCCGATCTTGCGATGCAGCTCGGCGACGTGCTCGATGTCTCCGCGGCCGTCGTGATGGGCCAGGCAACGCTCCCATGCCTCGATCGCGGTGTCGACGCGGCCGAGCCGAAGCGCCATCTCCCCCACCTTCTCGGCGATCTGCGCTGCGGCCTCCTCGTCCTCGCCGGCCAGCTCGGCCGCCGCCTGGTAGTGGCGCAGGGCCTCGTGGTTGGAGTGCAGCGCCGCGGCGGCGTCGCCGGCCGCCTCGCCGTGGCGCAGCGCGCCGGCGCGCAGCTGTTGCTGCTGCTCAGCCGGCAGGTGCGCCTCCGCCGCGTAGGCGACGGCGCGCACGTAGTGCTCGGCGACGAGCGCGGCCGAGTCCTCCCCCGCTCCAGTGGCCCGCTCGAGGATCAGGTCAGCCACCTCGGCGTGCCTGCGCGCGCGCGCGGCCTTCGGGAGCATCTCATAGGCGACATCCCTGATCAGCACGTGCTTGAAGGACAGGCGGCGCTGCGCTCCCTGCCCGGGACCCTCGCCCGGGACGAGGATGCCGCGCTCGAGCAGCGCCGCGAGCGTCGCGTCGAGCTGCTCGCGCGACTGGCCCGCAGGCGGCTGCAGCGCGTCCTCGGTGAACGTGCGTCCGAGCACCGCCGCGTCGGCGACGAGCGCGCGCTCGTGGGGATCCAGCGAATCCAGGCGCGCGGCGAGCAGGCCGTGGACGGTGTCCGGCAGCTGCGCCTCGGCGCCGTCGCCGTCCTCGGCGATGCGCTGCACCATCGCCTCGGCGAACAGCGGGTTGCCGCCGGAGCGCTCGGCGAGCTGTCCGGGATGCTCCGCGCGCGCGCCGGCCGACACGAGCAGCGACTCCACGAGGCGCTGCGCGTCGCCCGGCGGCAGCGGTTCGAGGAACGTGGTGGAGACGGTTCGGCGCACCACGCTCCACTCGGGGCGGCGCTCGAGCAGCGCGTCGCGCGCGAGGCAGAGCTGCATGACGGGAGCTCGCAGCCACCGCGCCAGGTACTCGATCACGTCGAGTGTTCCCTCGTCGGCCCAGTGGATGTCCTCCCAGGCGAGCACCAGCGTCCGCTCCCCGGCGAGCGACTCGACCGCGGCGCGGACGGCACCGAAGAACCCCTCGCGCGCGCTCTGCTGGTCCTCCGCCTCCTCCTCGGAGGACTCCTCGCCGCGCGCGGGCGAGCCGAACAGGCGCATCAGCGGCGCGAGCCGGCGCTGGGCCTGCTCGGCGCCTTCGCGCTCGGAGAGAAGCGCGAGCAGCCTCGCGGCCAGCAACTCGCGCGCGTTCGCCGCGTCCTCCGCGGCACCGACGCCGCAGGCCTCGCGCAGCATCTCCGCGAGCGGCCGATAGAGGCCGCCCTCGCCGAACGCAGAACAGCGACCGTGCAGCACGAGCGTGCTCGCACCGCGCGCCAGCCGGCTCTCGAACTCGGTGAGCAGCCGCGACTTGCCGACACCCGCCTGCGCGATCACCGTGACGAGATGCGAGCTTCCGTCGCGAACGACGCGGTCGAGCGTCGCCTCCAGCCGCGCGAGCTCCTCCTCGCGCCCGATCAGCGGAGTCGAGGGCTGCCGTCCGGGCTGCGCCTGGGACTCGGTCACACTGAGCGCCTCCCACGCGCGTACCGGCTCGGCCTTCCCCTTCACGGTGAGCGGCTCGACCGCGCGGTAGACGATGTCCACGGCGCTGAGCCGGCGCGTGCGCTCGCCGACGAGCACGCCGCCGACCGGCGCGGAGGCCTGCAGGCGCGCGGCTACGTTGACGGCGTCGCCGACGACCGTGTAGGAGCCGCCGATCGTGCCGGCCAGGACCTCGCCCGTGTTGACACCGACGCGCAGCGCAAGCTCCAGGCCGAGCTTCGCCTCGAGCTCCTCGGCCAGCTCGCCCATCGCCGCCTGCATCGCGAGCGCCGCGCGCACCGCCCGCGCCGGATCGTCCTCGTGCGCGAGCGGCGCGCCGAACACCGCCATCACGTTGTCGCCGATGTACTTGTCGACGCGTCCCCCGTACCGATCCACCTCCTCGCTCAGTCGCGTCAGGCAGCGCTCGACGAGCGCCTTCACGGTCTCGTGGTCGAGGCGCTCGGAGATCGCGGTGTACCCCGACAGGTCGGCGAACAGCACGGTGACGGTGCGCCGCTGCTCGGCATCGGCCGCCTCGTCCGGACCGGCGCCCGCCGTTGCATCGTCGGCGAGCGCGGACCCGCAGTCGGGGCAGAACCGCGCTCCAGCCGGCGCTTCTGCGCCGCAATGCGGGCAGCTGCGACGCAACGTCGAGCCGCAGGCCATGCAGAAGGCGGCATCCGCCGGATTGGCCGCCTCGCAGGCGATGCACGTGACCGTGTCCCCCATCAATGAAGATTTTGGCGCGCCGGCGGACATCACGTGGGCCGGGGGGCTTACACCGGGCTCGATTGCGTGAGCGTGATACTGCTCTGCAGATGACGGCGAACCTCGACGTCGTACGCTCGATCTTCGCGCGCTGGGAGCAGGGCGACTGGCAGGAGAGCGCGTGGGCGGACCCGGAGATCGAGTTCGTGATCGCCGACGGCCCCGATCAGAGGAGCATCACGGGCACCGACGCGATGGCGAGGACGTGGCGCGGGTTCCTCACGGCATGGACCGACTATGCGATCACCGCCGAGGAGATTCGCGAGCTCGACGGTGACCGTGTCTACGTGCGACTGCGCGCGAGCGGACGCGGGAAAGCGAGCGGCGCGCAGATCGGGCTCGAGCAGGGCGCGAACATCTTCCACATCCACGAGGGGACCGTGAGGAGGCTGGCGATCTACTTCAACTACCGCAACGCGCTAGATGAGCTGGGACTCGTGGAGTAGCCGGTGCCGGGGGATTCCCAGGAGAACGTCGAGATCGTGCGTGAGGCGGTCGACGCGCTCAACAGCGGCGACACGGGACGTTTCGTGGCGGTGATGCACCCTGACTTCGAAGGGCACGTCGCGCCCGAGCTGTCGCCGGAACCGGACACCTATCGCGGGGTGGACGGGATCCGGCGCTACGTCGAGTCCTTCCAGGAGGCGTTCGACCACATCCGTTTCGACGCCGAGCGATACTCGGATGAGCGAGGCGCGGTGGTGGTCGCCATCCGGCTGACCGCCACGGCGAAGATGACGAAGATCCCGGTCGAACAGCGCAACGGAGCCGTGTGGACGATCCAGGATCGCAAGGTCTTGCGGATCGACACGTACGCGACCTTCAGCGATGCGCTGGACGCTGCGCGAGTTGGCGACCTCGGGCCCGAGCAGTCAGGGCCGTCGGGCTCGGCGGAATAGCCGACCATCCAGTCGATAGTCCTCGGCCGGTCCCCGCTCAGTGTCTCGGCGCAGACGCCGAGGACTATGCTTCGTCGCCAACAAGGGGGGACTGAGATGAAGGCGTTGAGACTGCTCGCGTTGGGGGTTCTGGTTCTCGGGGCGACGATGGCGACTTGCGTTGGGCAGGCCGCGGCGGCCGCTCGCCTCTACATCCTCGATGCCGGGCAACCTGTGGTGACGAGCGAACAATTGGGCATCCAGGTCTTCCTGGAGAACGGCGCATCCTGCTCACTCCAGTCGCCGGCCTATGGCTCGCTCCTGACGAACGGCAAGGCGAAGGACTCGATGAGGTTCCCAGAACCACAGCTCCAGAGCTGCAGCGAAGAACCCCCGGGCTATGCGATCAGCGGACAGGTCATATCCGTCCAATTCGCCGCCAGTGGCAGCGCATCGCTGAAGGCCTCGCCGAAGATCGCTCTCACCCAGCCGGTCGCGGGCGGATCCTGCGTGTATGAAACGGCAAAGCTCGAGGGCAAATGGGTCAACGAAGCGCCGTTTGCCGAAGGCACGACCAAGGCGAAGCTCAACAAGGGGGCCAGCCTGTCCACCTGCCCCAAGACCGAAAGCGTGCCCTTCCTTGCGGAGGCCTATGACTCGACTGGGGCCGACCTCAACCTTCACTTGGAAGTACGGTGATGCGGGCGCCGCGGCGATGACGACCACCGCCCCAGGCAAGGCCTCGACACCCGTGTTGAACGAAGCTCCGGGCACCGGCATCGCGGGTACCGAGATCCAGGTACCGCGCAGCTAGCCCCTCGGTCGCGCTGTCCGGCCTCCGAGCCGACGAGCAGCGGCCTGGGGCTTCGAAGTCACTGCGGTCACGCATGGGCCGCGTGCCGTCCCGCGATGGGGCAGGCGGGATACTGACGAGGCGATGTCGCAGGAGAACGTAGAGCTTGCGAAGCGATGGGAGGAGGCCTTCACGCGCTACGACTGGGCTGCCATCGATACGCTGATGACCTTCGACTTCGAATGGTTTCCTGCCTTGGCGGGGGTTCTCGAGGGCCATGGATACCACGGCCGCGAGGGGTTTGCACGCTACGTTCGCGAGCTCGAGCAGACGTGGGCGGACTTGCTGGTGTTCGTGGTGGAGTTCCGCGATCTCGGTGACCGTGTGGTGAGCCTCGGCCGAATGGAGGGACGTGGTCGAGCCAGCGGTGTCACGGTGGATAGACCGGTGGGAACGATCTACGATTTCCGAGGCGGAAAGCTCTCACGCGTGCGCGTCGTTCTCGCTCACGAGGAGGCGCTGCGAGTCGCAGGTCTGGCGGACTAGGCGATGTCGCGGGAGAACGTGAAGATCGTCGAAGCCCTCCTCGCGGGAGCCGAGGCGATGGACAAGGCCACGTTGATCGCGGCGCTGCCCGAGATGCTCGCGCAAGGCGCGGACCCAGACATCGAATGGGTCGAGGACCCGAAGCGCTTCGACGCGCAGGTTTTCCGCGGGCACGAGGGAGTCAAGCAATCCTTCGAGCGTTGGCTGGAGCAGTGGGACGAGTACGGCTATCAGAGCGAGGAGTTCATCGACTGCGGGGACGACGTGCTCGTCATAGGTCGCGAACGCGCTCGCGGGATGGCCAGCGGCGCGGACGTGGACGTGCGCCAGCATTCCGTCTGGACGATCCGTGCCGGCAAGATCGCCAGGTATCAGGAGTTCTACGACGAGGGAGACGCCCGCCGAGCCGTCGGCCTCGCCGAATAGGCGTGCGACGCCTGCCCTTGAGTTCGGCCAGGACCGGCTCGCCCTCGCCGACCTAGGGCTGGCGGAGTAGGCGATGTCCCAGGCAAACGTGGATCTCGCCGCGTGCCGCCCCGCGCCGAGGAGCAGCTCGTCGTCAACCTGTGCCGCCTCGGAGCCTTCCAGGCGACCCGGTAGGCGGGATACTGGTCAGGCGATGTCGCAGGAGAACGTGGAGATCGTCAGGACGGCGTACGGGCATCTGAATCGAGGCAATGCCGAGGCTCTGATCGACCTCTGCGACGAGGGCATCGTGATGGATATGTCCGAGCGGGTGTTCAACCCCGACACCTACCGGGGGCACGAGGGCATCCGGCGGTTCTGCGAG
>DASWSH010000017.1:0-31692 GCA_036402735.1 Solirubrobacteraceae bacterium
CGGCTGGCGGAACTTTCCCGGCGCCCTCTGTCAACTGCCTCCCACCATGGCCAGAGTATGGCTGAGTCCGAGGCGGCGGACGAGGGGGCCGCGGCGCGCATCCTGTTCGTCGGGGACGTCGTCGGCGGCATCGGCCGGCGCACGCTGCTGGAGTGCCTGCCGGCGCTGCGCGAGCGCTACGCGCCGACGTTCGTCGTGGTCAACGGTGAGAACGCGGCAGGCGGCCTCGGGATAACGCCGAAGATCGCCGACCAGATGTTCGCCGCGGGGGTCGACGCGATCACGCTCGGCAACCACACCTATCATCGCCGTGAGATCTACCCGTATCTCGACAGCGAGCCACGCATCCTGCGTCCGGTCAACTTCCTGCGCAGCCAACCGGGCCACGGGACCTGCGTCGTCGAGCGCGACGGTCTGCGGCTGGGAGTGATCAACGTGAGCGGCAACCTCTACCTGCGCGCCGGCCGCTCGGCGTTCACCGAGATCGAGGTCGCGCTCTCAGACCTCGACGGCGTCGATCACGTGCTCGTCGACATGCACGCCGAGGCGACCTCCGAGAAGGTCGGCATGGGGTGGCACCTCGACGGGCGCGTGACGGCAGTCGTCGGCACGCACACCCACGTGCCGACCGCCGACGCGCGCGTGCTGCCCGGTGGCACCGCGTACATCACCGACGTGGGCATGACCGGCCCGCGCGGCGGCGTGATCGGCGTGAAACGCGAGCAGGCGATCGAGTCGCTGCTCACGCAGATGCCCGTTCGCTTCGAAACCTCCCAGGAGGACCCGTGGCTGATGGGCGTGCTCGTCAGCTGCTCAGCACGGCTTCGGGCCGACTCGATCGAGCAGGTGCTGATGCCAAGACCGCGGGCGGCGTGAGCGGCTGCTCGTAGCTTCCCAGCAGCGCCAGCATCACGAGCGGGAAGAACCAGGGGATGTACAGATAGAACCAGTGTTCGATGCCGAGCTGCGTGCCGATCAGGATCGCCGCGCAGCCCGCCGCGAGGCCGACCATGTCCTGCCGGCGCGGCACCAGCGCGAGCACGATCGCGAGCGCGAACGCGACGCCCTCCACAACGTGCTCCAGCCCGTGCAGCCCGTACAGGCCCCAGAGCGAGAACGGCGAGCCACGGTTGGACTGGTAGTCGATCGTGCGCGAGTAGATCGTGTGCAGCGAGTCGTGTAGCAGCGCCGGCGTGAGGGCCAGCGCTCCCGCGATCACGAAGCCGGCCAGGAACAGCGCGAACGTGAGCGGCCTGCGCCGCGGGCTGCTCGCGCGCAACGCGTCCGTCGCGAGCAGCGGCGCAAGCGCGAGCGGCGCGAACTTCGTCAGCCCCGCGAGCGCCGAGGCGGCGCCGCGCGCGAGCGTCGCCGCGCTCGAGCGGTAGCTGGCGGCCAGCAGCGCTGCGAGTACGAGCACCGCCACGAGCGTGTCGTTGGAGTTGCTCTCCAGCGCGAACAGCGTGAACGGGAAGGACACCCAGGCGTAGGCCAGCGCGACGCCGAGCGTCGGTCCGCGCATGCGCCGTCCGATCAGGAACAGCAGCGCGGTGGCAAGCAGGTCGAAGAAGATCGCGGCGGCGTGCGCGGCGGGTAGGTCATCCCACGTGCCGCTCCAGCCGAAGACCTGCTGGAAGGGCACGTAGGCCTCGTAGTTGACGGGCCCGTACGTATCGCCGTGTTCGTTGTCGTGGGGGTAGTGGCCGTACAGCGCCCGCCCGTCGACGATCCGCTCGGCGCCGATCACCCCCGCGTAGCCGACGTCGACGACGTTCGAGTCGACAACATTCAGCGCGATGCGGAAGCCCAGCAGGAACACGACGCCGAGCGCCAGCCACAGCGGCGACACCAGCAGCCGCAGCGGCCGAGCGGGCTTGCGCTGCGGCTTCGGTCGTCGCATCAGCGCGAGCATGCGCGCCAGCAGGTACAGCAGCGGCGGGTAGACGGCCGGCACCGAGCCGTAGATGTGCGCCTGGTTGAACAGCGCGAGCGACACCGAGAACGACAGCAGCACGAGCAGGTCGAGATGCAGCAGCCGCAAGGGACGGCGGAAATCGAAGAACGGCGCGAAGAACAGCACGCACATCGGGATCCACACGTACAGCGAGTTGACGTGGCGGCCGAACGCGCCCTTGTAGCCCCGTGCCATCGTCCACGCGACCTGGAAGCCGGTCCACTGTTCCAGCACGGCTCCGCTGGTGTCGTCGATGATCACCTGCGCGATCTCCTTCTTGCCCCCCTTCGAGAAGTAGGAGACCTGCCAGTGGAAGGCCGCCTTCAGGTACGCGCCGCCGTATGAGCCGGGATATTCGGCGCGCGCCCGCCTGACCTTCGCCAGACGCGCTGCGATCGCGAGCACCTGGTTGGGCGAGAGCCTTCGTCCGGCGGGCGCGTTGTCGGTGGCCGCGACGGGGATCGGGGCTTCGGGATCCTTCGCGCGCGCGCTCGCGATGCTCGCTTCCGCCACCGCCGAGGCCTGCGGGCTGGCTGCAGCGGCCTGCGGCGGCGCGCCCTGACTGCCCGGCACGGCGCTCCTCGGCGTGCCGCTCAGAACTCCGGACGCCGGCGCGGCGCCGGACGCCGGCGCAGCCGCGGCCGGCGCGGCACCGAATGCCAGCACGACCACGGCCGCGGCCGCGAGCACGACCGGAAAATGGCGCATCTAGCGAGAGTACGTGACCTGCTGCTCCACGGCGACGCCGAAGTGGGCGAGGATCAGTGACGCCACGTCGCGTATCGCCCACTGCGCCGGCGCCTCGGCGGGCAGCTCGAGCCCGCTCAGCACGAGCGCGCCCAGCGAGTCGCTGCGGTGCAGCGAGCCGTGGCTGCCGCCGCCGACGTGCGCCTGGCGCCCCCAGTCGACGAACTCGTAGCCCGGCGTCGCCGACAGCAGCACCTCGCCGGAGTTGGCGCACAGCAGCGCCGCCCACACACGCGCGAGCGCGTCGGGGTAGGCGGGGCTCTCGAGCTGGCCGGCGGAGACGCTCGCGCCGAGCACGTCCAGCTCGCCCTCCACGCTCCAGCTGATGCCGCGCGCGTCGCGCAGCGGCCCACCCGGCGCGAAGCGCAGCTCGCCCGGCGTCCCTGCGATCACCGCCTCCCTCGGCACCTCGTGCGCGTCGCGCTCGAGCCACATCACCAGATCGACGCCCTCGAGCGCGAGCGACATCGTGGCCACCGACGCGCGCATCGCGTCGCGCTCGGCCTCGTGCAGCGCGTACACCATCGCCGCACGCTGCGACGGGCAGACGGCGATGCGCGCTTCCACGTCCTCCGAGCGGGCCGCCGCGAGCGGGTTCCTCGGCTGTCGCTGTGCGCGCCCGGCAGCCGCTCGCGGCGGTGCCAGCACCCCCAGCTCACCCAGCTCGTCCTGCAGCGAGATCGCGGCGGTGACCGGCGCTTGGGAGTGGTCGGCCATCACCACGACGGCGTGCTCGGCGAGAAACGCGTCGATGCCGCCGGCGGCCTCGGCGACCCGCGCCAGCTGCTGGTCGGCCAGCGCGATCGAGTCGACCTGCGCCTCGGGCCCCTTCTTGTGCGAGTGCCAGTCGTTGTCGGGCAGCGACAGCAGCAGGAAGTCGAACAGGTCGTGCTCGACCAGGTACGCCGACACGCAGCCCGAGTGCCGGTCGCGCACGCCGGGCATGCCGAGCGCCGAGCGGCAGCCGGTGCGCCGCGAGGCGAAGATGTCGGCGTAGAACAGCTCGCGCGGTCCCATCACCGGGTAGCGCATCAGCGCCGTCGCAACCCGGGTCAGGGCGGTGTCGCGCTGCGGCTCGTGACGGTGGCGGCCGCGGTACATCAGGTACGTCGTTCCCGCCGTCCGCACCGCCGCGTCGTCGAGCCGCTCGAACACCGTCAGCGTCTCTGAGGAGAGATGGGCGCGGTTCATGTTGTAGACGGTGTCGGTGAGCTGGCGCGCGATCCCGAAGCGCTGTGCCGCCCTGAAGCTCGAGCCGTACTCGACGTAGCGCGCCTCCTCGCGGTGGTACCAGTTCATCGCAGGGATCCCGTGACGGTCCTGGCCGACGCCGGTGACGATCGATGCGGCGCACACAGGGGTGACCGAGGGGAACGCGGCGACGCACTCCGGCACATACATGCCGTCGGCGACGAGGCGCGCGAGCACGGGCGCGCGGCCGGCCTCGATCGTGCGCTCCATCATCTCGGGTGCCATCGCGTCGATCACGCACAGCACCAGCTTGGGCGGCGCTTCGCCCATCTTCTATCTGCCGAGGATGCGCAGGCCGGCGTAGCGCTCGCCGGCGCGCCGGCGGCGGCGCAGCAGGAACCACGCGAGCACTGCCAGCGCGACGTAGCCGAGCGGATGAAGGAGTGCCACCAGCAGCGCGACCACCACCGCCGCCGCGTCGAGGTACACGGTCAGCGCCTCTCGCGAAGCGCGGTCCGTGAGGCGCGTGCGGGCACCGGCGATCACCGGTCCGGCGGCGGCCTGTGCGAGCAGCGCCGCCGCCAAGCCGCCCACGATCCCCGGCCACCACGCGTCGTGGTGGGCGGAGAGCGTCCCGGCGAACAGCAGCGCTCCGGCGCCACAGGCGATTCCGGTCAGTGCCGAGGACAGCGGCGTGGGCCGCCCCGGCGCCGCCAGCGGCGAGAGGCCGGCGCGCAGCTGCGCCAGGTAGGACAGCACCAGCAGCACAGCCACCGTCACCAGCCACCAAGCCGACTGCAGGAAGTCGAATGAGTCATGGCCGAAGCCGACGCCGAGCGCATGGGCCGAGCCGAGCGCGCCGGCCAACAGCAGCGGCAGGAACGGCCGCAGCCCGCAAGCGGCCGCCAGCCCAGCGCCGAGCCCTATGTAGAAGAAGGTGCCGTGCACGGAGATCGCTGCCCGGCGGTGCGCTACCTTCACACGCGAGCACCGGACGCGCAGGACGATAGACGACTCGCCGCGGGCGGCCGGTTGCGCGGCGAGGTCCGCGGGCGCAGCGCGCGAACTACCAGAACAGCGACATGGACCCACCGAAGAGCACGACTGGAAGCGGCGGACGGGCGGCGAGGCCGACCGCTCACGAGCTCGCCCGGTACGAGGCGCTGTTCGCGGCGCGCACACGCGGGATGAAGAGCTCGGCGATGCGCGAGATGATGGCGCTGACCGAGCGGCCGGACGTGATCTCGCTCGCGGGCGGGCTGCCCGACACCTCGACGTTCCCGCCGTCGCTGTACGCGGGGTTGATGGCAGACGTCGCGCGAGAGTCGACGGCGCGCGCGCTGCAGTACGGCCCGACCGAGGGCATGTCCGCGACCGTCGACTGCGTCGTGGAGGTGATGGCCGCCGAGGGAACGATCATCGATCGCTCCGAGGTGATCATCACGACCGGCGGCCAGCAGGTGATCGACCTCGTCTGCAAGACGCTGATCGATCCCGGTGACGTGATCGTCGCCGAGGCGCCCACCTACCCGGGAGCGGTGCCGACGTTCAGCGCCTACCAGGCGCAGGTCGAGCAGATCGAGATCGACGGCGACGGCATGCCGATCGACGCGCTCGAGCAGACGCTCGAGCGCCTGCACGCGGAAGGGCGCCGCCCCAAGTTCATCTACACGATCCCCAACTTCCAGAACCCGGGCGGCGTCACGATGTCGCTGGCCAGGCGCAGGCGCCTGATCGAGGTGGCGCGCGAGCGCGAGCTGCTGGTGCTCGAGGACAACCCGTACGGGCTGCTGCGCTACGAGGGCGAGGCGCTGCCGACGCTGCACTCGCTCGACGCGCGCGCCGTCGGCGTGCAGGGCACCTCGGATCTGGTCATCTACCTCGGCACCTTCTCGAAGATCCTTTCTCCCGGGCTGCGCCTGGGCTGGGCGGTCGCGCCGCGCCCGGTGCTCGAAAAGCTCAACCTCGGCAAACAGGGCGCCGACCTGTGCTCCTCGCCGGTCACGCAGATGTTCGTCGCCGCGTACTTCCACCAGGCCGCGGGCAGCGGCACCGGTTGGCGGGAATACGTCGAGCGCCTGCGCGAGCTCTACCGCACCCGCCGCGACGCGATGTTCGAAGCGCTGGAACGGGAGTTCGGCGAGGATGCCGCCTGGACGCGCCCGGAGGGCGGCCTGTTCGTCTGGGCGACGCTCGACGAGCGGATCGACACGACCGACCTGCTCGCGCTGGCCACGAAGGCGGGGGTCGCATTCGTGCCCGGCAGAGCCGCCTACATGGACGGGCGCAGCGGGTCGTCCTCGATGCGGCTCAACTTCGCCGGCGTGCCGGAGGAGAACATCCACGAGGGCATCCGCCGGATCGGCAGGACGATCCGCACGCAGCTCGGACTGCTGGGCTCGCTGACAGGATCGCCGCCGCCGCGGGTCGCGGGGGCGCCCGATAGCAGCGCCGGCGGCGCGGGCGGGCCGATGGCGGACGTGCTGCCATTGCCGCTGCGCGAGCGCGCCGACGACGCGCGCCGTCTGCAGGATCGATGAGCGACGGCCGCCGCGTAGCCGTCCTGAAGGGCGGCCGCTCGCTGGAGCGATCGGTGTCGCTTCGCTCGGGCGCGCAGGTGCAGGATGGACTCGAGCGCCTCGGTCACGAGGTCGTGCCGATCGACGTCGGCGCCGAGCTCGTGCCGCAGCTTCTGTCGGCCGCGCCGGACGCGGCGTTCGTCGCCCTGCACGGCCGCGACGGCGAGGACGGGACGGTGCAGGCTCTGCTGGAAGCGCTCGGGCTGCCGTATACGGGCTCAGGGCCGGCCGCGTGCATCAGGGCCACGGACAAGGTGCTCGCAAAGCACCTGATGCGCGAGGCGGGCATCCCCACTCCGCACTTCCACTCGCTGCGCGAGGTCGTGGTCAATGAGCTGGGCGGCGGCGCGGCGCTCGCCTCACTCGAGCGCGACCTCGGCTTCCCGCTCGTCGTCAAGCCGGCTCGCGGCGGCTCTGCGCTGGGAGTGAAGTTCGCGAGCGACAGCGGCGAGCTGCCGGGCGCGATGGTCGGCGCGTTCTCCTACGACGAGACGATCCTGCTGGAGCGCCACGTCGACGGGCGCGACCTCGCGGTGTCGGTGCTCGAAGGCGAGCACGGCGGCGCGCCGGTGGCGCTGCCGGTGGTCGAGGCGGTGCCGCGAGAGGAGAGCTTCTACGACTACGAGTCCCGCTACGAGATCGGCCGCACGACGTTCGTCTGCCCGGCCGAGCTCGAGCCCGAGACGACGGCGCGCGCGCAGCAGCTTGCAGTCGACGTCTACCAGCTGCTCGGCTGCCACGGCGTCGCGCGCGTCGATCAGATGCTGGACCGCGACAGCGCGGAGCTGTGGGTGCTCGAGACCAACGTCGTGCCCGGCCTGACCGAGACCAGCCTGCTCCCGCAGGCGGCCGACGCGGCGGGCATCGAGTTCGGCGCGCTCGTCGAGCGGATCCTCGACAGCGCGTTCGCGCGCTAGGAGTCGCCGGCGGCGAAGTCCTCGGGCGAGACCTGGTCGAGGAACTCCTTGAACTTCTCGACCACGTCCTCGGACTCCTCGACGTCGTGCTCGAACTCGATCGCGGACTCGGAGATGACCTCCTCGGCGGCGTAGATCGGCGCGCCGGAGCGCACGGCGAGCGCGATCGCGTCGCTCGGACGCGAGTCGATCTCGAGCTCTCGGCCGGCGACGCTGAGCGTGATCGAGGCGAAGAAGGTGTTCTCGCGCAGCTCTGTGACGGAGACCTGCGTGCATTTCACGTCGAGCTCGCCGAGGATGTCGCAGAGCAGGTCGTGCGTCATCGGGCGCGGGGTGCCCGCACCCTGCAGCTTCATGAGGATCGACGCGGCCTCGGGATGGCCGATCCAGATGGGCAGGAACTTGTTGCCGTCGACGGTCTTCAGAAGCACGATCGGCTGCTTGCCAACCATGTCGAAGCTGACGCCGTAGATCACCATCTCCTGCACAGGGGCCTCCGGGAGGGGAAAACCAAAGTATAGGTCCAGCCCTCGGCGCCCCCTCGGCGCCTCCGGGCCCGCGCGGGACGCCGATGCGACGCCGCGATCAGTGCCTCGAGCCGAAGCTCCACAGCTTGTTGCCGAGGAAGCTCAGCGGCGTTGCGGCAGCCACCGCGATCGCCTGCGCGGGCACCTTCGGCAGCGCCGCACCCTCGACCAGACCCGTCAGCACGAGCAGGCTGATCGCCTCGGCGGCGAGGCTGACGAGCAGGAAGCGCATCGCCTGGCGGTGCGCGAGCCCGTCGCGCGCGTCGAACGTCCAGTGGCGGTTGAGCACGAAGTTGTTCGCGACCGCGACGATCCAGGCGATGACCGACGCAACGCGGTAGTCGACGCCGACGGCGTGCACGACCACGGTGTAGACGGCGAGGTTGACGACGAAGCCGATACCCCCGACGAGGCCGAAGCGGACGAGCTGCAGCCAGTTCGCCGGCCGCCGCATGCCGTGGATCAGACGTATGTGCGGACGCAGCGGTACAGCCGTTGCTTCCTCATGCATCGCATCAGGGTAGCGGCACCCGCCCTGGGACACGATCGCTAGCCTGCGAGTGATGCGACGGTCAAGGCAGGCGCGAACGCTGCTCGCCGCGCTGCCGGCGATGGCGCTGCTGGCGGGCTGCGGCGGCGCGAAGGTGGGCACGGGCACGACCCGCGGCTCGGCAAGCGGCTCAGGGCTCTCGTCGGCTCCGGCGATCAGCTCGGCGGCTCCGCAGCGCGCGAGCGCGAGCACGAAGCTCGTCGCGGACCCGCAGGAAGCGAGCAGCTATCCCGCGCCGGCCTCCGCGCACCACGTGTCAGCGGCGAGCCCCGCGAAGGCGGGCGAAGCGGTGGTCGCCGCCGGCGCTCCCTCCGACGCCGAAGTGAAGGCCGAGCTGCAGCAGATGCAGGCGGTCGAACGCAACGCGAAGAAGGCGCGCAGCACGCCTCTCACGCCGGTCCCCGGCGGCCAGTCGATCGGCGGCAACGGCACGATCCCGATTCCGACCGGGGTGCCGGAAGTGGTGCAGAAGGTGGTCGCCGGCGCCAACGCGATCGCGGATTTCCCGTACGTGTTCGGCGGCGGTCACGCCTCGTTCGTCGACAACGCCTACGACTGCTCGGGCTCGGTCAGCTACGCGCTCGCTGCGGGCGGGCTGCTGAGCGCCCCGCAGACCTCGGGCGAACTCGAGAGCTGGGGCGCGCCGGGACCGGGCAAGTACATCACCGTGTACGCGAACGCGGGGCACACATACATGTACGTGGACGGGATCATGTACAACACGGCCGGCCGCAGCGGCGTCTACGCCTCGCGCTGGCAGGTCTCGGCGGTCGACAACAGCGGCTTCGTCGTGCGCCACTGGCCCGGCCTCTAGATGACGGCTGCTCTGCTCGTCTCGGCGATTGCGTCGATGCCGCTCGCGCTCGACGGCGAATCGGCCGCCGGCAACAGCACCGGCATCGCGATCATCTCGCTCGTCTCGATCGTGTTCGGCTACGTGCTGCTGTTCTGCCTCTGGCACTTCGTGTTCCGCGAGCGGGCGCGGACACGGCGCAAGAACGACTCCTCCGAACGCTGAGCGCTGCCAGGCCGGGCGGTGCCGCTCAGCCGAGCGTCGCCGAGCTGAGGACGGTCTTGGTGGTGCCGCCCGCGCTGGGCGCGTTGCGCACGACCAGCCGCAGCAGGATCGCGAGCGAGTGAGCTTTGCGGAGGCGCGCGGCGGCCGCCCCGGACAGCTTGATCGTGACCGCACCTGCGCCGGCCTTCGACGCGACGAGCACGGCGCGGCCGATCACAACCTGTGGAGCGGTGCCCGGGGCAAGCCCCGTAGCCGGCGTTCCGGCGATCTTCAGACGGTGCGCGAGCGCCTGGCTGATCATCAGTTCGAAGTGGCCCGCGGCCTGCTGGTTGACGGTGTAGCGGACCGAGAGTCCCCTGCGCACCGCACGCTTCAGGCTGCGCGAGACGATCCCCGCGGCGGCGGCCAGCGGGATCGCGGTCGGTTTCGCCGTGCCCGCGCCGCTGCCTGTCGAGTTGGAACCGCCTGAGCTGGAGGTGCCGGTGCCGCTGCCGCTGCCGGTGCCGCTCCCGGAGCCGGAGCCGCCGGAGCCGCCACCGGGGGGCGACGGCGGGGCCGGGCCGTTCACGGCGACCGTGTGTTCGACCTTCGCCACGTGGCCGCCCACGTCGGTGATCGTGAGGCTGACGTTGTAGGTGCCGCCGTAGGTGTAGGCGTGGAAGGCCGAGCCTGCGCACGGCGCGAGCCACGGCGCCTGGCAGTTCGGGTTCGCTCCGGGCGCGTACCCGGTCACGGTGGTCCCGTCGCCGAAGTCCCAGGTGTAGTTTGCCCAGGTCGTGGTCGGCGGGCCGCTCGCGCCGAACAGCGCGCGCTGGAACTCGCTCACCGTCGAGCCCATGCCGTTGAAGTCGACGACTTCGCCCGAGTTGACCGGGTTGGGTGAGGTGAAGCGCGGGACGAGCCCGTAGCCGCCGACGCATTCGCCGGGATAGTGCAGCGTGCCGTTGTTGATGACGTTGTTGACGTAGAAGGTGCCGCCGGCGATCGAAGAGTTGTAAAGGGTTCCCGCTTCGGTCTTGTCCCCCGCTTCGACGCTGCCGGCGATCGTGCTCGAGCCGGCGGTGCTGGCGAACACGTTGCGGCATTCATCCGTCGCCTCGGCGCCGGTGCCCTGGTTCTGCCAGGAGGCGAGCAGCGGGTTCGTCACGATGTTCGCCTGCTCGACCGCGATCTGGTTGACGAGCACGTCGGAGAGGCCCGCCGCGTAGTCGCCTCCTTCGCTGAGGCCCGGCAGCGGTTCCTGGTTCGGCTCCTCGATGTGCGGGTTTTCCAGTTCTCTCGCGCGTGCAGCTTTCGCTTTTTCTTCGGGCGTCTCTTTTGCCAGTTTTTCTTCTTCTTCTTTGGTCAGGATTTTGGCCGCCTCATGCTTCTCTCCGTGCTTTTCGGGATTCCAGCCGCCGTCCTGACAGTCGGCAGCCTGGCCGCTCATCGCGGCCGACGGTTCGAAGTAGCGCGGCTGCCCCTCGTAGCCCGCGGTCCACGGGATCGCGCCGTAGAGGATCGTCTGTTCGTCCCCCTCGGGCGCTTTGCTCGGGTTGATGGCGCCGTGGTAGCTGCAGAAGCTGTTTTCGTAGCTCGGGGTGGCCGGTGCGCTGAAGTCCGAGCAGTGCGTCGAGGCGCCCGTCAGGCACACGGAGACGCCGGGCGGCGTCATCAGGTAGTAGACGGCGTGCATGCCCTTCGCGGTGCCTTGGCCGGCGATGAAGGTCTGCAGCTGTTCGCGCAGCTGCGCATCTGTCAGACACGTGAGCTGGCCGAATTCGAGCGGCGCCGGGTCCGTGCATTCGGCTGCCGGGTACGGCGCCGTGTCGGTGTAGGACCCCTTGAACGCGAACTTGAACTCGGCCGGCGTGTTAGAGCGGTCGCGGTATTGCGATAGCGCGGCGAAGATCGAGCTGTCTTCACCACTCGCCGCGCCGAGGTGCTGCGCGAAATCGTCCAGCTTGGTGACCCATTCGGGGTGGTACCACGCGCCGGGATCCCAGAAGACCAGGTAGACGCTGGCGCCGTCGACAACGGCGTTGCCGTTGTTGTTGGCGAAGTTGGATTCGGCGAAATGAATTTCTTCCGTGCGGGGCTGCACGCCAACCTGCACGCCTTCGCTTTCGGTCACGACCGCGCCGGCGGGTGCGGCCGCGAGCAGCATCGAAGCGAGGAGGACCGCGAGGGGGACGGCCACGCGGACGGCCTGGTTGTGTCGCGAGCGGGCGCCGGCCAGCCATGAGCGCGATCGGGCGGAGATGGTCACGAGCCTCTCATCGGCAGCGACGCGCGCATGCCTTAGCGCGCCTGGACGGCGGCGAGGGCGTCGTCCGAGGAGTGCAGGGCTTTGCCATTTCGTCCAGCGTGGGCGCGCCTTGCGTTATCGCGCCGGGGCGCGACCCGATCAGTGGATGTGCTCGCACCCGCGCCCGGCCGCAAGGCTCGACCCGGCCACCGTCGCCGCGGCCTCTGGATCGCGGCCTGCTGCCTGCTCACGCTCGCCGGCAGCACCGGCGCGGTGCTGGGCGCGCGCGCGGTGGCGAGCAGCGATCGCGCCAAAGAGCGCCTCGCCTTCCACCTCGCAGCGGCGGACATCACCGCGACGCTGCAGCAGGCGATCCGGCAGGAGGAAGACCTCGTCGTAAGCGCCAGTGCCTTCGTCGCCAGCAGCGGCCACACCGACTCCGCCGGCTTCAACCGCTGGATGCGGGCGGTGCATGCGATGCGCCGCTACCCCGAGCTGCTGTACATCGGGCTGGTCGAGCAGGTCCCGTCGGCTGGGCTGCCGGCCTTCGAGCGGATGATCGTGCGTCATCCCGCGGTGCCGCTCGCGGCGCCGCCGCGGCAGGTCTTCACGGTGCAGCCCGCAGGGCGGCGCCCCTACTACTGCTTCGCTGTGGCCGCCCTGCTGCGCAACCTCTCCGCGGTCCTGCCCGACGGTCTGGACTACTGCGCGATGACGCACCTGCTGGCGGCGGGACGCGACTCGGGTCTCACCAGCCTCGCACCCTTCTCGGTTGCCGGCACGACGATGCTGGGCGTCCAGGCGCCGGTCTATGCCGGCGGCCTCGTGCCCGCCGGTTTCGCGGGGCGGCAGCGGGCGTTCATCGGCTGGGTGGGTGAGCTGCTCCAGCCGAGACTGGTGCTCGACCGCGCGCTGAAGGCGCACCCGCAGACCGCCGTGACGTTCCGCTACGACAACGGCAGCTCGCATATCGTCTTCCATGCCGGCGCCGCGCCGCGGCGAGCGCAGACCGTGACGATGTCGCTGCCCGGTGGCTGGTCGGTGAGCACGGCAGCCGCCGCCGCGGCCACGGGCGTGCTCGGCGATCCGCACGCGCTGACGTTGCTGGCCGGCGGCGTACTGCTGAGCGTGCTGCTCGCGCTGGTCGTGTCGATGCTCGGCCTGGACCGCACGCGCGCGCGCTCGGAGGCACGTGAGAAGAGCCGTGAGCTGACGCACCGCGCGCTGCACGACGGTCTCACCGGGCTGCCGAACCGCGCGCTCGTGCTCGACCGCGCCGAGCAGATGCTCGCGCGCGTGGAACGACAGCCGGGCATCCTGACGGGCGCGCTCTTCATCGACGTGGACGGCTTCAAGCACGTCAACGACAACCACGGACATGCGGCCGGTGACGAGCTGCTGCAGGTCGTCGCCGAGCGTCTGTCGGCAACCGTGCGCGGCCAGGACACGGTCGGGCGCCTCGGCGGCGACGAGTTCGTGGTGCTGCTCGAATCGAGTGCCCACGATTCGACCGCCGATGTGCTCGCAGACCGGCTGGTCGAGGCGCTGCGCGACCCGATCGAGCTGCAAGGCGGCCGGACCGTCACGGTGACGGTCAGCGTCGGCGTCGCGGTCGGCCGGTACTCCACGCCCGACGCGTTGCTGCGCGACGCCGACCTCGCGCTCTACGCCGCGAAGGCGGCGGGGCGCGACCGCTACTCGCTGTTCGACGACTCGATGCACGCCGACGTGGAAGGCCGCGTCGCGCTCGAGGTGGACCTCGCCGGCGCGCTCTCAGCGCACCAGTTCTTCCTGCTCTACCAGCCGATCTTCGACGTGAGCAGCGGGCGGGTCGAAGGCGCGGAGGCGCTGCTGCGCTGGCGGCACCCGCTGCGCGGGATCGTCGCGCCCGACGACTTCATCCCGCTTGCCGAGGAGAGCGGCATGATCGTGCCGATCGGCCGCTGGGTTCTGGAGCAGGCGTGCGCCCAGGCGAGCGCATGGCGCCGTGCCGGCCGGGAGATCGGCGTCTCGGTCAACGTCTCGGCGCATCAGCTGGGACGCGAGGACCTCGCGCGCGATGTGCGCTCGGCGCTGTCGCGCTGGCGGCTCGATCCGGCATCGCTGATGCTCGAGGTCACGGAGACGACGCTGATGCGTGACGTGAGCGCGGCCTGCGACCACCTGCAGGAAATCAAGGACCTGGGCGTGCGCGTGGCGATCGACGACTTCGGCACCGGATATGCATCGCTCTCGCAGTTGCAGCGCCTGCCGGTGGACATCCTCAAGATCGACCGCTCGTTCATCGCCGCGCTCGAGGACGGGCCGCAGAGCCACGATCTGCTGCAGGCGATCCTCGGCGTCGGGCGCTCGCTGTCGCTGAAGGTGATCGCGGAGGGCATCGAGACCGAGGAGCAGCTCGAGACGCTGAGATCGATGGGCTGCGAAATGGTGCAGGGGTACCTGCTCGGCCGCCCGGTGCCCGCGGAGGTCGTCGAGCGCCTGCTCGCGCCGCGCCGCGGATCGCCGGCGCCGGCATCGACGCTGGTCTAGATATTCCCGCCGCGGCTTGGCCGTTCGCATCGCGCGCGCATCGCAGGCCGGAGCTATGCTTCCGCCGTCTCGGCCGCAGGGCGCCGGGTCCCAACATCCAGGAGGTTCCGATGAGCAAGCTGGTGCCAAGAATCGGCGTGCCCGTCCTCGCATTGCTCGCACTCGCCGGTTGCGGCAGCAGCAAAAGCAGCACCTCGACCACGACGAGCGGCAAGCCGATCCAGTCCAGCGCCGTGAACAGCGCGATCGCGAGCCAGGTGCCCGCGAAGCTGAAGGCAAAAGGCACGCTGGAAGTCGCCAGCGAAGCGCAGTACGCGCCGAACGAGTTCCTCGCGCCGGACGGGCACACGATCATCGGCATGGATCCGGACCTGGTGACGGCGCTGGCGGAAACGATGGGCCTGAAGACGAAGTACAACGACGCGCAGTTCGAAGCGATCATCCCCGGCATCCAGGCCGGCCGCTACGACCTCGGCGCCTCCTCGTTCACCGACACGAAGGAACGCGAGAAGAAGGTCGACTTCGTCACCTATTACAACGCGGGGATCTCCTTCTACGCGAAGTCCGGCTCCAGCCCCGGCGTGGAAAGCGTCAAGGACCTGTGCGGCAAGACCGTGGCCGTCGAGAAGGGCACGGTCGAGCAGGAAGAATCCGAAAAGCAGAGCAAGGCCTGCACGAAAGAAGGCAAGAGCGCCGTGTCGGTGCTCAGCTTCCCGGGCCAGAACTCCGTGACGCTCGCGATCGCGAGCGGGCGCGCGGCGCTCGGCATGGCCGACTCGCCCGTGGTTGCCTACCAGATCAAGCAGAACAAAGGGCAGTTCCAGCTGGTCGGCAAGAGCTACAGCTTCGCCCCGTACGGCCTCGCCGTCCCGAAGAACAGCGGGCTTGCGCAGCCGCTGCTCGCGGCGCTCAAGGAACTGATCTCGAACGGCAAGTACAAGGCGATCCTCGAAAAGTGGGGGATCGGGGAAGGCGCGATCAGCAACCCGAAGCTCAACGGGGCGACGGGCTGAGCGTGCGCGGTGTCCTCGGCACAGGACACCGGTAGCGAGGGACGGCCCGAGGACATCCGGGCCGTCCCGGTGAGGCGGCCCGGACGCTGGCTGGCGGCGGCGCTCGTGCTGCTGCTGGCCGTCGCGATCGTGCACTCGATCGCGACCAACCCGCGCTTCGAATGGGATGTCGTCGGCGAATACCTGTTCGACGAACGGATCCTCGAAGGGCTGCGCGTGACGATCGAGCTGACGGTGATCGCGATGGTGACCGGCGTCGTGCTCGGCGTGCTGCTGGCCGTGATGCGCCTTTCGCCGAACCCGCTCGTGTCCGGCTCGAGCTGGCTGTACATATGGTTCTTCCGCGGCACGCCGGTGCTCGTGCAGATCATCTTCTGGTACTTCATCTCGGCGCTGTACCCGACGATCGACATCGGCATCCCGTTCGGCCCTGCGTTCATCCACGGCAACGCCAACTCGCTGATCCACCCCTTCACGGCTGCGATCCTCGCGCTGGGGCTCAACGAGGGCGCGTACATGGCGGAGATCGTGCGCGCGGGCATCATCTCGGTAGACGAGGGCCAGTCCGATGCCGCGCATTCGCTCGGCATGACGCGCCTGCAGACGATGCGGCGGATCGTGCTGCCGCAGGCGATGCGCGTGATCATCCCGCCGACCGGCAACGAGACGATCTCGATGCTGAAGACGACCTCGCTGGTCAGCGTGATCGCCGTCGGCGACCTGCTCTACGCGGCGCAGGCGATCTACGCGGTCAACTTCAAGACGATCCCGCTGCTGATCACCGCCAGCATCTGGTACCTGGTGTGCACGAGCCTGCTCTACGTCGGCCAGTACTACCTGGAGCGCTACTACGGCCGTGGTGCGACGCGCGGCAGGCAACCGACGGCGCTGCAGAAGATCCGCCTGAACATCCTCTCGATCCGTCACGAGGGGGGCGCGCGCTGATGGCCGCGCCGATGGTCCTCGCCGAGCGTGTGCGCAAGCGCTTCGGCCGCCAGGAGGTGCTGAAGGGGATCGACCTGGAGGTGCAGCCGGGCGAGGTGACCTGCCTGCTGGGCCCGTCGGGGTCGGGCAAGTCGACCTTCCTGCGCTGCATCAACCACCTCGAGAAGATCGACTCCGGACGGCTCTCCGTCGACGGCGAGCTGGTCGGCTACCGGCTGCAGGGCGGAAACCTGCACGAGCTGCGCGAGTCGGAGGTCGCGCGCAAGCGCTCGGAGATCGGCATGGTCTTCCAGCATTTCAACCTGTTCGGCCACATGACCGCGATCGAGAACGTGATATGCGCGCCGGTGCGCGTCAAGGGCATCAAGCGCGAGCAGGCGCTCGAGCGCGGGCGCGAGCTGCTCGAGCGCGTCGGGCTGGCCGACAAGCTCGACGGCTATCCCTCGCAGCTCTCCGGCGGCCAGCAGCAGCGCGTCGCGATCGCGCGCGCGCTGGCAATGGAGCCGAAGCTGATGCTGTTCGACGAGCCGACCTCGGCGCTGGACCCGGAGCTGGTCGACGAGGTGCTGCAGGCGATGCAGCAGCTGGCTCGCGACGGCATGACGATGGTCGTCGTCACCCATGAGATGGGCTTTGCGCGAGAGGTCGCCGACGAAGTCGTGTTCATGGACGACGGCGTCGTCGTGGAGAGCGGTCCGCCCGCCGAGGTGCTCGCGAACCCTCGCCACGAGCGCACGCGCTTGTTCCTCTCGAAGGTGCTCTAGGCAGCTCGCGAGGCCGGCTCACGCTGCTCGCCCTGCGAGGGCGTGTGATGTGTGATCAGCACCGGCACGTCGCTGTGGTGCAGCACGTGGTGGCTGACGCTGCCGAGCAGCGCCGCGCGCACGGCGCCGCGGCCGCGCGAACCCATCACGACGACATCGTGCTGTCCTTCCCCGATCTGCTTGAGCAGCGCGATCTTCGCCGGCGCATGCTTGATCACGCTCGTGACCGATACGTCCTGCGGCACACGCTCCAGCGCCGCGCGTACCAGCGCATACGTCTCCTGCTCGGCGCGAACCGCGAGGTCGGCCAGCGCGGCGCCACCGGGCGTCGAGAAGGCGAACCCGGGAGGCGTCGGCACCGCGCTGAAGATCGTCAGGCGCGCGTGCTCGCAGCGCGCCAGGTCGATCGCCTGCGTGAGCGCGTCCTCGGCGTCCGCCGAGCCGTCGATCGCGACGAGGATGTTGCGGAACACAGCGATCCCCTCCTAGCCTGCGGAGCCTTCGGCGAGCGGCTCGGGCAGCGCCGTCGAACGCCCGCCCGCGCCGAGCCTGCGCGGGACCAGCCACGCCGCCGCCATGCACGCGAGCAGGAAAACGGTGGCCATCGTGAAGGTGTCGGTGAAGCCCGTGACGGTCGGATGGCCGTGGGCGAAGTTCGCGGCGATGAAGCTTGCTGAGAGCTGACCGCCGAGGGCGCCGCCAAGCGTGCGCATCACCGTGTTCATGCCACTCGCCACGCCCGTCTGGTGGCTCGGCACCGCCTGCACGATCAGGTTGCCGAGCGCCGCGAAGGCGAGGCCGATGCCGACGCCCAGCAGCGCCGCGGAGATCAGCAGGTCGTAGGGGTGTCCGTGCGCGAGCGCCAGCAGCAGGTAGGCCGCGGCCGCGAAGGCCGTGCCGGTGAGCAGCGCCCAGCGCGAGCCGAAGCGCAGCGAGATGCGTCCCGCATACAGGCCGAGCAGGGTCATCGTGACCGTCGTCGGCAGCAGGTAGAGCCCCGAGACGACGACCGACGCGCCGAAGCCGAAGCCGGTGCTGCGCGGCAGCTGTGCGAACTGCGGGAAGACGACGAACGAGGCGTACATGCCCGCCCCCAGCAGGAACGCGGCGGTGTTGGTCGTCCACACCCCGCGCACGCGCATCATGCCCATGTCGACCAGCGGCTCCTTGCTGCGGATCTCGACCGCGATCCACAGGGCGCAGATCGCCAGGCCGCCGAGCAGCAGCGCGATCGTCCGCGCCGAGCCCCACCCCCACACGGTCGTCTGGCTGACGGCCAGCAGCGAGGCGGACAGCCCGAGCGTCATCAGGACGGCGGCCTTCCAGTTGACACGACCGGGCACGCGCACGGGCGATTCCGGCACGAGCCGCCACGTCAGCAGCGCGCCCAGCAGGATCATCGCGAGCGGGATCCAGAACAGCCAGTGGTAGTTCAGATGCTCGATCACGAGGCCGGACATCACCACGCCGACCCCCCCTCCCACTCCGAGGATCGACGACAGCAGGCCGATGCTGCCGGCGATCCGCTCGCGCGGGAACTCGTCGCGCACGATGCCGAAGGCGAGCGGGAAGATGCCGCCGGCGGCGCCCTGCACGAAGCGCGCCGCGATCAGCGGCACCAGCGAGCTCGAGACGGCGCCGAGCAGCGTCCCCGCCGCGAGCAGGCCGAGTGTCCACAGCATCAGGCGCTCCTTGCCGTACATGTCGCCGAGGCGGCCGATGATCGACGTGAACACCGACGCCGCGAGCAGGTACGCGGTGAGCAGCCACGTGATGCCCGTCTCGCTCGTGTGGAGGTCGTGCTGCATCGTCGGCAGCGCCGGCACGATCGCCGAGCTGAGCAGCGCGTACGCGAGGCCGCAGAGCGACAGCACGGCGAGCGTCACGTTGGGTCGCGCGCGGCCCCGAGCCGGTGTCAAGGCTTGATCCTGCACGCGGCAGGGCCCTCCTCTGTATGCCGGAATGGGGATTCCGCTGTCACGCCCACTACGATAGCGGAATGAGCGTTCCGGAACTCGTATGGGCGGACCTGGACGCCGCGAGCAAGCGCGAGCGGCTGCTGGCGGCCGCCGGCGAGGTGTTCGCCCAGGAGGGCATCGAGGCGCCGATGCCCTCGATCGCCGCGGCTGCGGGAGCGGGCATCGGCAGCGTGTACCGCCAGTTTCCCTCCAAGGAGGACCTGCTGGCGGCGCTGGTCGTCAGGCGCCTGCAGACCGTGCTGGCGGACATCGACGCGGCGATCGGCGCCGGCGGCGATCCCTGGCTGGCGCTGCGCGCGCTGCTGAGCCATCTCGCCGATCGCCAGGCGAGCGACGACGTCGTGGCGGAGGCGATGGCGACCGTGTCGGACCATCCCGAGGTGATCGCCTGGTCCTCGCGTTGCGAGCACAGCCTCGAGGCGCTGATCGCCTCGGCGCGCGCGCAGGGAAGTCTGCGTGCGGACGCCACGCACGGCGATGTCCGCCTGCTGCTCAGCGCCGTGCGCGCCGCGCGGCGCCAGAGCGTGGGAGCCGCCGGTTGGAAGCGGATGCTCGAGCTGGGAGTCGACGGGCTGGCCGCTCGGCGCTAGCCGGCGAGGTGGTGCTCGAGGCGCGCGATCGCCTCGCCCAGGCGTCGGCGCCCGTAGCCGAGCCGGACATGGCGCGGGCGCTCGTAGACGTCGCCGGGGAGCATCAGCACCCCGCAATCGCTCGCGATGCGCTCGCACCAGCCGCGCACGTCGCGATCGTCGCCGATGCGCGGGAAGCCGATCGGACCGGCGGCGGGCGCGACCCACTCGAACAGCTCCCGGTGGCGGGCGAGGAACGATTCGAGCAGCGGCAGGTTCTCCAGCACGAGCGCGCGGCTCTCCGCGATCAGACGCTCGCTGTGGCGCAGAGCGAGCGCCACGAGCAGTTCGCTCGGCGCGCTCGAGCAGATCGTGGTGTAGAGCTTCATGTCGCGCACGCGCGAGAGCAGCTCCGCGTCGCGGCAGACGAGCCAGCCGATGCGCAGGCCGGGCAGCCCGTAGGACTTCGAGACGCTGCCGAGCGTGAGTGCACGCTCGTACAGGTCGCACGCGGCGGGCAGTCGCGCGGTCGCGTCGTGCTCGAGGCCGCGATAGACCTCGTCGCTCAACAGCGTCGCGCCACGCGACGCGACGATCTCGATCAGCCGCTGCTGCTCGGCACGCGTCATGTGCGAGCCGGTCGGGTTGTGCGGGCTGTTGACGTAGACCAGCGCGGTGTCGGCGCGCACGAGTGCCTCGAGCGCGTCGAGGTCGTAGGTCCAACCGTCCTCGTGCCGTCGCTCCCACAGGCTGACCTCCGCCCCTGTGCTGCGCGCGAGCGTGATCGCGGAGCCGTAGCACGGCGCCTCCACGACGACGTGGTCGCCCGGTCCGAGCAGCGCGTGGTAGGCGGTGAAGATGCCCTCCTCGGCAGCGGCCAGCGCCAGCACGTCCTCGCGCGCGCAGCGCTCGTGCAGCGCGGCGATCGCGTCGCGCAGCTCCTCGGAGCCGGACACCTCGGTGTAGCCGAGCTGCAGCGCGAGCAGCCGCTCGTGCGCGTCGGGCTCCAGCGCGAGCAGGTCCGACACGGGCCGCGACTCGCAGTCGCTGCTCGACAGCATCAGCTCGGCGGTGAACTCCCAGCGCTCGTAGTAGCGCTCGATCTCGAAAGGCTCGACCTGCACGATTAGCATCCTGGCATGGCGAGCGCCGAGCAGCCGACCGTGATCGTCGGCGCCGGCGTCGTCGGCTGCGCGACCGCGTTCGAGCTGGCGCGGCGCGGCGCGCAGCCGTTGCTGCTCGAGGCCGAGGAGCGCCTCGGGCTGGGCGCGAGCGCGGCCAACTCGGGAATCCTCCACACCGGCTTCGACTCGAAGCAGGGCGAGCTGGAGACGCGCCTGATCCTGCGCGCCGCGCAACTGCGCGCCGGCGCCGCCGACACGCTGCTGGGCGCGCCGCTGCTGCGCTGCGGCGCGCGCCTGCGCGCGGAGCGGCGCGAGCAGCACGCCGCCCTCGCAGCGCTCGCGTCCAACGCGCACGCGAACGGCGTAGCTGTGCACGAGCACGGCGAGGACGAGCTGTCGGTGCCGGGCGAGGCGGTGACCGATCCGCTGGCGCTGCTGGGAGCGCTGGCGGATGCCGCGGTCGCGGCGGGGGCACAGTTGCGCATGCGCGCGCGTGTCGCGCGGGTGGCAGGCTCCGCGACGGGCGCGACGCTGGAGTTGGAGTCGGGCGAGCGGCTGACGGCCGAGCGCGTCGTCAACTGCGCCGGCCTCGGCGCCGGCGAGCTTGCGCGGGACGGCTTGGAGGTCTACCCGCGCAAGGGCGAGTTCCTCGTGTTCGAGCAGCCGCGCGGCGAGGAGCTGCGCGAGATCCTGCTGCCGGTGCCCTCGGCGCAGGGCAAGGGCGTGCTGGTGTTCCCGACGGTCGACGGCCACCTGATCGCGGGGCCGACGGCACGGGACCGTTCCGACCGCGGCGACTGGAGCGTCGAGCCGGATGCCGCCGCGACGATCCTCGCGAAAGCGCGCACGATGTTCCCGCCGCTGGAGAATCTCGAGCCGATCGCCTCCTACGCGGGGCTGCGTCCGGCGGGGCGCGGCTTCAACTACCTGATCGCGCCATCGCGGAGCGTGCCGGCGATGCTGAACGTGGCGGCGATCCGCTCGACCGGCCTGACAGCGGCGGCCGCGATCGCCGAGCACGTCGTGGCGCAGCTCGGCGACCCCGCGCCGGCGCAACCGTGGCCGGCACTTGCGCCCCGCGAGCACGCCGAACCCTGGTGGCGCGTCGCGGCGCGACGTTCGCTGGCGGGGACGGCGCCATGAGCGAGCCGCTGCTGCTGGGAATCGACGAGGGGACGACCGCGGTCAAGGCGGCTCTGTTCGACACGGGCCTGCGGCGCCTCGCCGAGGCGCGGCGTCCTGTCGCGACCTCGCACCCCGGTCAGGGCCGCGTCGAGCAGGACCCCGAAGAGGTGCTCGCGGCGGTGATCGAGGCCGTCGCCGACGTGCTCGCGCAGGCGCCGGCGCAGGCGCAGGTGCTTGCGGGGCTGGCGCACCAGGGCGAGTCGGTGCTGGCCTGGGATGCCCACACGCTCGCGCCGCTCACGCCGATCGTCGTGTGGCAGGACAAGCGCCAGGAGCAGCTGCTGGCGGAGATCGACCCCGAGAGCGTCCGGCGCTCCGGGCTGCCGCTTGACCCCTACTTCTCGGCCGGCAAGCTCGCCTGGCTGCTGCGCCACGACCGTGCTGTCGCGGACGCGCGAGCGCGTGGCGCGCTGCGCATGGGCACAGTCGACGTGTTCCTCGCGCAACGCCTCGGCGGACGCTTCGCGACCGATCTCTCGACCGCCTCGCGCACGCAGCTGCTCGCGCTCGGCGGCGAGGACTGGGACCCGCAGCTGCTGGCTGCTTTCGAGATCGAGCGCACGATGCTACCGGCGCTCGGACCGACGTTCGGCCCGCTCGGCGCGCTGGCGTGCGAGCAGTGGAAGCGGCCGCTGGAGCTGTGCGCGCAGCTCGTCGACCAGCAGGCGGCGCTGGCCGGGTCCGGCACGGTGTCGGTCGGCGAGGTCAAGGCGACGTACGGCACCGGCGTGTTCGTGCTGGGCCGAATCGAGCGGCCCGAACCGGTGCCGGGGCTGCTGCCGACGGTGGCGTGGGGGACGCCGAGCACGCCTGCCTACGCGCTCGACGGCGGCGTCTTCACCGCCGGAGCGCTGCTGGAGTGGCTTGCGCGCGATCTCGGCCTGGCTGCGGACCCGCCGGCGCTGGCACGCGCCGCCGCCGGCGTGCCGGACGCGGCGGGCGTGATGGTGCTGCCGGCGCTGGCGGGACTGGGAGCGCCGTGGTGGCGCTCGGAAAGCCGCGGCGTGATCGCCGGCCTGCACGGCGGCGTGCGCCCCGCACATCTCGCGCGCGCTGCGCTCGAGGCGATCGCCGCGCGCGTCGTCGACGTCGTGGAGGCCTTCGTGCCGGCCGTGCAGGTGCGCAGCCTGCGCGTCGACGGTGGCCTCAGCAACGAGCCGCTGCTGATGCGGTTGCAGGCAGACGCGCTGGGGCTGCCGCTGGAAGTGGGCAGCGCTGACGCGACCGTGCTGGGCGCTGCACTGCTGGCGGGCGTGGGCGGCGGCGTGTTCGAGTCGATCGAGCAGGCGGCGGCGCTGCTGCCGCAGGGGCGGCTCGTCGAGCCGCAGGTCGGCGAGCGCGAGCGTGCCGGTGCGCGACAGCGCTGGCGGCGATTCGTGGAGGCCGCCGGGTCGCTGCCCTAGGCGGCGCTTCCATCCCGGCCGCCCTGCTGGCCCGCGGGCTGGTCCAGCCGCGCCTCGTAGCCGCCGGCGGCCAGCTCCGCCATCACCTCCGCCGTGTGCTGCGGACCGCGCGTCTCGAGCGTCAGCTCGACGCCGGTCTCTCGCACGTGCAGCGGCACCGCGTCGCGCACGTGCTCGACGCTGACGACGTTGGCGCGGCTGCCGGCGACGACGCCGAGCAGCTCGGCGAGACCGCCCGGACGGTCGGAGATGCGCGTGAAGATCCGCACGCGCCGGCCCTCCTCGCTTTCGTGACGAAGCAGCAGGCCCGCGAGCAGCGCGCTGTCGACGTTGCCGCCGGACACGATCGCGACCGTCGCGCCGCTCACCGGCTCGAGCTCGCCGGCCATCAGCGCGGCGACGGCGACGGCGCCCGCGCCCTCTGCGATCAGCTTGCAGCGCTCCGCTAGCAGCACGATCGCCGCGGCGATCTGGTCCTCGCTGACGGTGACGACGCCGTCGAGCAGCGAGCGCAGCAGCGGCAGCGTGATCTCGCCGGGCCGCTTCACCGCGATGCCGTCGGCGATCGTCGTTTCGATCGGCGGCTGATAGGCGCGCCCGGCGATGGCCTCCGCGTATGGCGCACATGAGCGCGCCTGAACGCCGATCAGCTCGGCGCGGGAGCCGGCGTTGCGCAGCGCCAGGCCGATGCCGGCGGCGAGGCCACCGCCGCCGACGGGCACGAGCACCCGCGCGATGTCCTCGACCTGCTCGAGCAGCTCCAGGCCGACCGTCCCCTGCCCCGCGATCACGTCGAGGTCGTCGAACGGATGGATGAAGCACATGCCGCTCTCCGCGGCGCGGGCGAGCGCCCGCTCGAGCGCCTCCTCGAGCGAGGAGCCGGTCAGCTGCACGTGCGCGCCGAGCGCCTCGGCCGCCAGCACCTTCGAGACGGGAGCGCCCGCGGGCATGTAGACCTCGCAGGGCACGCCGCGCCGACGGGCCGCCTCGGCCACCGCGCGTGCGTGATTGCCGGCGCTCGCGGTGAGCAGCCCCGCGGCGGCGGCGTCGCCCAGCGTCGCCACGCGGTTGAGGACGCCGCGCAGCTTGAACGAGCCCGTCAGCTGCAGGCACTCCGCCTTGAGCAGAACCGGGCCGCCCTGCGGCGCCGCGAGCTCCGGACAGCGGATCACCGGCGTCCTCAATGCGGCCGCCTCGACGACGGCGCGCGCGCCGAGCAGATCGACGCGCTCGGCAAGGCCGGTCGCGGTCGCGTCCTCGGATGGCCGCGAGCGAATCATCGAGTTTGAAGGTATAGGTTGTGAGCCTTATCGGGCAACTGGCTGGTATGGGCGGTGGTGGTCGTGCTGGATCGGATCGTGGAGGCGCTCGAGCCCTCCCTGGGTCGCGTCGGTCGCGAACCCGTACCGCTTGAGGGTGGCATCACCAACCACAACTTCCGGGTGCAGATGGGCGGGCAGGAGTACGTGATCCGGCTGCACGGCAAGGACACGGAGCTGCTCGGCATCAGCCGCGAGGCGGAGTTGATCGCCAACCAGGCGGCGGCGGCGCTCGGCATCGCGCCGCCGGTCGCGGCGAGCTTCGACGGCGGCATCGTCACGAGCTTCCAGCGCTGCTCCTCGCTGCAGAAGCGCGAGGTGGCGACGCGCGCGAGCGAGATCGGGCGGGCGCTGCGCGCGTTCCACGACTGCGGCGTCGTGCTGCCCGTGACGTTCTGGGTGCCGGAGCTGCTCGAGCGCTATGCGGCGCTCGTGCGCGGCCGCGGCGCCGAGCCGCCGGAGGAGTACGCGCGCGCTCAGCAGATCGCGGCGCGTGTCGCACAGGCGCTGCCGCTGCGCGCGGCGCGCCCGTGTCACAACGACCTGCTGGCGGGCAACCTGATCGCCTCGAGCGAGGATGGCCGCACGATGATCGTCGACTGGGAGTACGCGGGCATGGGACTGCCGAGCTTCGACCTCGGCAACCTGTCTGTCAACAACGAGTTGAGCGAGGCGCAGGACGAGGAGCTGCTCGGCGCGTATCTCGGCCGCGCGCCATCGCCCGCCGAGGGGGCGGCGCTGAAGCTCTCGCGTGTGCTGTCGGACGCGCGAGAGGGGGCGTGGGGCGTGATGCAGGCGCGGCTCTCCGACCTCGACTTCGACTTCTCCGGCTACTCGCGAAAGCACTTCGCTCGCATGCTGGAGGCGGCGCGGGCGCCGGAGTTCGAGCGCTGGCTGGCAGCGGTGCAGGCCTGAGGATGGTGCGCCCCCGCGAACTGCCGCCGCGTGCGCGCATCGTGATCGTCGGCGGCGGCGTCGGCGGCGCAGCGGTCGCCTACCACCTCGCACAGCTCGGCGAGCGCGACGTGGTGCTGCTCGACCGCAATGAGCTCACGAGCGGCTCGACGTTCCATTCGGCCGGGCTCGTGGGGCAGCTGCGCTCGAGCCTGCCGCTGACGCGGATGATGATGGACTCCGTCGAGCTGTACCGGCAGCTCGACTGCGGCTGGGTCGAGAGCGGCGGCATCCGTCTCGCCTGCACGCCGGAGCGCGAGCAGGAGGTGCTGCGACAGGTCGCGTGGGCGCGTACTTTCGGGCTGCCGCTCGAGCTGATCTCTCCGCAGCAGGCGCAGGAGCTGTTCCCGTTGATGGACACGACCGGCGTGCGTTGCGGCTCCTACCTCGCGACCGACGGCTATCTCGACCCGTCGCTGCTGACGAGCGCGCTGGCCGAGGGTGCGCGAGCCGGCGGCGCGCGCATCTTCACGCACACGCGCGTGAGCGCGATCGACGTCGAGGAGCCGGCGGCGGGGCAGCGGCGCGTACGCGGCGTGCAGACAGAGTGGGGGCCGATCGAGGCCGAGGTCGTCGTCGACGCGGGCGGCATGTTCGCCGCGGAGATCGGGCGCATGGCGGGCGTGCGGGTGCCGATCGTTCCCTTCGCACACGAGTACCTGGTCACGCAGCCGTTCCGGGAGCGCGCGGCGACCGGCGAGCTCCAGCGGCTACCCACCTTGCGCGACCCAGATCTGCTCATCTACTTCCGCGAGGAGGGCGGGGGCCTGGTGATGGGCGGCTACGAGCGGCGCTCCGCGCCGTGGGCACTCGACGAGCATCTGCTCGACGCGATCCCGCCCGACTTCAACGGGCGGCTGCTCGAAGAGGACTGGCCCCGCTTCGAGGAGATCGCGAAGAACTCCTCCAAGCGCGTGCCGGCGATGGACGAGATCACCGTCACGAAGTTGATCAACGGGCCGGAGGCGTTCACGCCGGACAACGAGTTCTGTCTGGGCGAGAGCGAGGTGCGCGGTTTCTTCGTCGCCGCCGGGTTCTGCGCGCACGGGCTCGCCGGAGCGGGCGGCATCGGCAAGGCGATGGCGGAGTGGATCCTCGGCGGCGAGCCGGCCGGCGACATGTGGGAGATGGACATCAGGCGCTTCGGTGCGCACTACCGCTCGCCCGCATACACGCTGAAGCGCACGAAAGAGGTGTATGAGACCTACTACGACATCCGCTACCCCGGGCACGAGCGCCAGGCGGGGCGCCCGCTGCGCACCTCCAGCGCCTACACGTGGCACGCACGGCACGGCGCCGCGTTCGGCGAGAAGTCCGGCTGGGAGCGCGTCAACTGGTACGAGTCCAACGCGGCACTGGGCGATGAGGCGTTGCGGCCGCGCGGCTGGGCGGGAATGCACTGGTCGCCGGCAATCGGCGCCGAGCACCTCGGCACGCGCGAGCGCGCCGGGCTGTTCGACGAGTCGTCGTTCGCGAAGCTCGAGGTCGCGGGGCCGGGCGCCGCCGGGTTCCTGGAACTGCTTTGCGACAACCGCGTGGCGCGCGAGGTCGGCGCGATCACGTACACGCAGATGCTCAACCGGCGCGGCGGCATCGAGTGCGACTTCACCGTCACGCGCGTCGCCGAGGACTGCTTCTCGATCGTCACCGGCACGGCGTTCGGCAACCATGACCTGAGCTGGATACGCCGCCACGCTCCCAGCGACGGCAGCGTGCGCTGCACCGATGTGACCTCGCGCTGGTCGTGCTTCGCGCTGTGGGGCCCGCGCGCCAGGGACATACTCGCGCCGCACACCGCCGAGAGCCTCGACTTCGCGTACATGCAGATGCGCGAGCTGGCGGTCGGCGACGTGCCCGTGCGCGCGCTGCGCGTGACGTTCGTGGGCGAGCACGGCTGGGAGCTGTACTGCCCGGCGGAGTACGGCGCGGGCCTGTGGCGCACGCTGTGGGACGCCGGGCGCGAGCACGGCATGATCGCGGGTGGCTACCGGGCGATCGACTCGATGCGGCTCGAGAAGGGCTATCGCGTGTGGGCCGCCGACATCACGGCGGAGGAGACGCCGTTCGAGGCGGGGCTCAGCTTCTGCGTGAAGGACGACGGCGGCTTCATCGGCGCAGAGGCGCTCGGCGTCGGCGTGCCCGACGGGGCGAGCGCGGCCCCGGAGCGCAAGCTGCGCTGCCTCGTGCTCGACGACGCGCGCTCGGTGGCGCTGGGCAACGAGCCGGTACGTATCGAGGGCGAGATCGTCGGCCGCGTGACGAGCGGGGGCTACGGCTACAGCGTCGAGCGTTCGATCGCGTACGCCTACCTTCCCGCCGCGATCGCGCAGGGAGCGGCGGTCGAGGTCGACATCTTCGGACGGTGGATCCAGGGCCAGGTGGCGCGGGAGCCGCTGTTCGATCCACGCGGCGAACGCGTGCGCGGCTAGCTCGGTCCCGGCCGAGGAGGCGCACCCTGGGGTGGCGCTTAGCGTCAACACCCGTTACCGTTATGTCAACGGCATCCCAGGAGGGGATCGCGAGGCAGGAGGGGACATGAGCGCAAGCCTTACGCGCAGGCAGATGTTGCAGGCAGGTGCAGCCGCGGGCGCGGCGGCCTTCAGTGCCGACCCGCTGGTGAAGATGGCGATGGCTGCCAAACCGAAACCGCTCGGCAAACTGTCGGATATCGATCACGTGGTGATCCTGATCCAGGAGAACCGCTCGTTCGATCACTACTTCGGCACGTACAGCGGCGTGGAGGGCTTCGGCGACATCGCGGCCAAAGCGGTCTTCGAACAAGAAGGCTATCCAGCGCCGGGCTTCGAAGGAAAGCTGCTGCCTTTCCACCTGGAAACGAAAGGCGTCGCTCAGTGCTTCCCCGACATCACGCACTCCTGGGCGCCGCAGCACGAAAGCTGGGACGGCGGCGCGATGGACGACTTCGTGGGCACGCACCTGTCGGCGGACGGATCGCAGGCCGGGCCGGCGACGATGGGCTACTACAACAAGGAAGACATCCCGTACTACTTCGCGCTGGCCGAAGCATTCACGCTCTGCGACCACTACCACTGCTCGGTGCTCGGCCCGACCGACCCGAACAGGCTCTACTCGGTGTCGGGAACGATCGACCCGAACGGCGAAGCAGGCGGCCCGATCGTCTCGACGCTCGGCCTCACGGAACGCACGAAAGCCGAAGGCACGTTCAAATGGGCGACGATGCCCGAGCAGCTGAGCTCCGCGGGGGTCAGTTGGAAGATGTACAACGGCGCCGGCCAGGGCGTGCTCGACAACCCGCTGGTCTACTTCGAAAACTTCCACAGCAATGCGGAACTGAAAGCGAAAGCGTTCAAACCGGTCTACCCGACGGATTTCAAGACGGACCTCGAAAAAGGCGAACTGCCGCAGGTCTCGTGGGTCAACATCTCGGTGACAGAATCCGAGCATCCCGGGTTCTCGACGGCCAAGACGGGTGAGCGGGCGACGGCTGAACTCCTGAAGCTGCTGCTCAAGAGCAAGACGACCTGGGCGAAAACCGCTCTGTTCGTCACATGGGACGAGAACGGAGGGTTCTTCGACCACGTCGCACCGCCGACGGCGCCAATGGGCACGCCGGGCGAGTACCTGACGGTGCCCGACATCAGCAACGACTCCGGCGGCATCGACGGCCCGATCGGGCTCGGCTTCCGCGTGCCGATGATCGTCGCGTCCCCGTTCACGCGGGGGGGCCTCGTGAGCTCGGTCACCTACGACCACACCTCAACGCTGCGCTTCCTCGAGACGCGCTTCGGCGTGGAAGTGCCGAACCTGAGCGAATGGCGCCGTCAGAACACGGGCGACCTGACGGAGGCGTTCAACTTCGCGGTGGCACCGGAAGCGAAGAAGCCGAAACTGCCGAAAGTGCACCTCGCCAAAGCGGAAAAGGAACAGGGCGGCTGCAGCACGAAAGCTCCCGTCAGCGTCCCGCCGAACTCCTACCCGACGCAGGAAGCGGGTACGAGGGGCACGCCGAGCGGCGTCGTCTGAGCGGCTTCAATCGCCGAGCGCTTCGCGCACCTCGCGCATTCCCTGCCGGGACTGCGCGAGGTAGCGCCCGCTCCCCTGCTGCAGCTCCCGCACGGCGGTCAGCGCTGCGCCGTACGCGCTGAACGCGAGCGAGCCGCCGAGGGAGATGCGCGCCGCGCCCGCGACGGCGAGCTCGCCTACGGAGGCGAGCGCCGGCGTGATCAGCACGTTGACCGGCTTCGTGACGGCGGCGACGATCTCGCGCAACGCGTCGAGGTCGGGCAGTCCGGGCGCGTAGAGCACATCGGCGCCGGCGCGCTCGTAGGCCGTCAGGCGCGCGATCGTGTCATCCAGGTCGGGATTGCCGCGCAGGTAGTTCTCCGCGCGCGCGGTGAGGACGAACGCGCCTCCATCCTGGGCGGCGGCCGCAGCCGCTTCGGCTACACGCTCGGCTGCGAGCTCCGGCTCGAGCAGCGTGCCGCCGTCGCTCGAGCTCCAGTCCTCGATCGAGCCGCCGGCGAGGCCGGCGTCGCGGGCACGGCGCACTGTCTCGGCGACGCCGCCCGAGTCCTGCGCGTAGCAGTCCTCGAGGTCCGCGGAGACGGGCACCTGCACGGCGGCGGCGAGCGCGGCGCCGTGGGCTATCGCCTCCTCGCGCGTGACGTTGTAGTCCAGCCGCCCGAGCGACGCGGCGAAGCCGCCGCTGGTAGTGGCGATCGCGTCGATTCCCAGCGAGGCGAGCATGCGCGCAGAGCCCACATCCCAGGCATTGGGCATGAGCAGCGGCTCGCCCCGCACGTGGAGTGCGAGAAAGCGCTCGGCCGCGGCGCGCTGGTCGGCCATCGAGGAGGCCGTTCAGCCGACGGGCACGAGCCCGCTCGCCGGGTCGAGCCGTCGCGTGTCGCGCACGGTGTGGAACAGCGCGTCCGGCGCGGCGCCCAGCAGCCCGGGCAGCTCGGCCATGAACGCGCCGGTGTGCTCCTGCGCGAAGTGCTGCTGTAGAGCCTTCTCGTCGGCCCACTCCTCGACGAAGACGTAGTGCTCGTCCTGCTCGAGGTCGGCGTAGACGCGATAGCCGATGCACCCCTCGTCCTCCCGCGAGCGCCGGCACATCTCGACGGCGATCTGCATGAAGCGGGCGCGGTTCGCGGCGGGTATCTGCACGCGGCCGGTGACGACGATCACGCGCCGATCCTATCCCCGCCGGTCCGGCCGGGAATACTGGCGAATGTGGATACGGTATAGGGGATCTTTGGTACGCCCGGTGACGGGCGCGACGAACAGGAGAACGAACGAGCATGGCTCTCTCACTTGGCGATACGGCGCCCGATTTCGAGGCGGACACAACCGAGGGCAGGATCAAATTCCACGACTGGCTCGGTGACTCATGGGGCGTGCTCTTCAGCCACCCCAAGGACTTCACGCCGGTGTGCACGACGGAGCTCGGCTACATGGCGAGCATCAAGCCGGAGTTCGACCGCCGCGGCGTGAAGGTCATCGGCCTGTCCGTCGACCCGCTCGACCGCCACGGCGACTGGGCGAAGGACATCGAGGAGACGCAGGGAACCGCGCCGAACTACCCGATCATCGCGGACTCGGACTTCAACGTCTCGAAGCTCTACGGGATGCTGCCGAGCCAGGTCGAGGGCGACCCGCTCTCGCGCACGCCGGCGGACAACCAGACGGTGCGCAACGTGTTCGTGATCGGGCCCGACAAGAGGGTCAAGCTGATCCTCGTGTACCCGATGACCACGGGACGCAACTTCGACGAGGTGCTGCGCGTGATCGACTCGCTGCAGCTCACGGCCAGCCACAAGGTCGCGACACCCGCGCAGTGGAAACCCGGCGACGACGTGATCATCGCGGGCTCGGTCTCCGACGAGGAAGCGAAAGAGCAGTATCCGGACGGCTGGGAATCGCCGCGCCCCTACATCCGCATCGTCAAGCAGCCGGCCTGACCCCCGGTCTGCGGTTGGTCGTGGCGCGCTCGCTCCGGGGGCGCGTTGCGACGCAGCCGAGCTGCTCGCGCGGCAGCAAAACGGCGTGCAGCGCGAGCGTCCACAGTGGGCGATCCTGGACTCGAACCAGGGACCTCTTCCTTATCAGAGAAGCGCTCTAACCGACTGAGCTAATCGCCCGTGCGGCGCCGGATGATAGCGGCCCTCCGGGGCGCTCAGGCCGCCGTCGTGGATCCTGCGACGCGCTCCGCCAGAG
>DASWSH010000018.1:0-11014 GCA_036402735.1 Solirubrobacteraceae bacterium
CCGGGTTCGAGAAGATCGCGTCCGCCGATCCCGTCTCGACGATCCGTCCCGCGTACATCACGGCGATGTCGTCGGCCATCTCGGCGACCACGCCGAGGTCGTGCGTGATGATGATGATCGCCATGCCGAGCTCCTGCTGGAGGCGTTCCATCAGCGCCAGGATCTGCGCCTGCACGGTCACGTCGAGCGCGGTCGTGGGCTCGTCGGCGATCAGCAGCTTCGGCTCGTTCGCCAGCGCCATCGCGATCATCGCGCGTTGGCGCATGCCGCCGGAGAACTCGTGCGGGTACTCGTCAACGCGCCGCTTCGGGTCCGGGATGCCGACCAGGCCGAGCAGTTCGACGGCGCGCTCGCGCGCCTGCTGCTTGCTCACGTCACGGTGCGCGCGAATCGCCTCGGTCAGCTGGCGTCCGACGCGGTAGAGCGGGTGCAGCGCCGACAGGGGGTCCTGAAAGATCATCGCGATCTCGTTGCCGCGCACCGCGCGCAGCTGATCGAGGCCGTGCGCACGCACCGTGACGTTTCCAAGGCGCAGGCACGCGATCGCTCGATCGAGCTGCTCGGCCTGGTCGGGATCCCCGATCCGAAGCGGCGCGTCTCCGACTACCCCCACGAGTTCTCCGGCGGCATGCGCCAGCGGGCGATGATCGCGATGGCGCTCGCGAACGAGCCGAAGCTGCTGATCGCCGACGAGCCGACGACCGCGCTCGACGTGACCGTGCAGGCGCAGATCCTGGCGCTGATGGAACGCCTTCAGCAGGAGCTGGGGATGGCGATCGTGATCATCACGCACGACCTCGGCGTCGTCGCCGAGATGGCGGATGACATCGCGGTGATGTACGCGGGGCGGATCGTCGAGACAGGCTCGGCGACCGCGATGTTCTCGAGCCCCGAGCATCCCTACACCTGGGGTCTGTTGAAGTCGATCCCGCGCCTGGAGCGCTCGCGCAACGAGCAGCTCGTGCCGATCCCGGGGACGCCGCCGAGTCTGATCCGCCCGCCCTCCGGATGCCATTTCCACCCGCGCTGCTTCTACGCGCAGCCCGACCATGCGCGCATCGATCCCGAGCTGCGCCCGACGGGCACCGATCCCACGCACTTCGTCGCCTGCCTGCTGGAGCCCGCGGTACGGCGGTCGCTGTGGGCAGAACTCAGCGCCGGCGGCACGCCTGAGCAGGCACTCGAGTCCGTCGGTCCGGTGGAGGGCCCGGCGTGAGCGCGCCGGCGGTCCAGGAGCTTCCGGCTCGGCCGAGCCAGCCCGCCGACGGCGGAGCGGAGCCGCTGCTGCGCGTGACCGGGCTGGTCAAGCATTTCCCGCTGACCCGCGGGATCCTGATCCAGCGCAAGGTCGGTGCGGTGCAGGCCGTCGACGGCGTCAGCTTCGAGGTGGGCCGCGGCGAAACGCTCGGACTGGTGGGGGAGACCGGGTGCGGCAAGACCACGACCGCGCGTCTGGTGATGCGCCTGCTGGAGCCGACCGCCGGCGAGATGCGCTTCGAGGGCCGCGACATCACGCACCTCACGGGTGCCGGCCTGAAGTCGATCAGGCGCGACATGCAGATGATCTTCCAGGATCCCTACTCCTCGCTGAACCCGCGCAAGACGATCGGCTCGATCATCAGCGAGCCGTTCGCGATCCACGGCCTGCTGAAGGGAAAGGACGAGCGCAAGAGCGCGGTGCAGGAGCTGATGGAGACTGTCGGCCTGAACCCCGAGCACTACAACCGCTATCCGCACGAGTTCTCCGGCGGGCAGCGTCAGCGCATCGGCGTCGCGCGCGCGCTGGCGCTGAAACCGAAGCTGCTGATAGCGGACGAGCCCGTCTCGGCGCTCGACGTGTCGATCCAGGCGCAGGTGCTGAACCTGCTGCGCGACCTGCAGCGGCAGTTCGGCCTGACGCTGATCTTCATTGCGCACGACCTCTCGGTCGTGCGCCACATGTGCGACCGCGTGGCCGTCATGTACCTCGGCCGGATCGTCGAGACCGGCAGCGGCGACGCCCTGTACGGCTTCCCGCGCCATCCCTACACCGGCGCGCTGCTGTCGGCGGTTCCCGTCGCGGATCCGACTCGCCACGGCAGCGGTCGCCGGCTGCTGACCGGCGACGTGCCGAGCCCGGCCAACCCGCCGAAAGCCTGCCGCTTCCACACGCGCTGCCCGAAGGCGCAGGAGCTTTGCTCGATCGAGGACCCGCCGCTCGAGGACAAGGGCACGGGCACGCTCGCCGCCTGCCACTTCCCGCTGAGCCGCGAGGAGATCCCCGCGCTCGGACTGCCCGCGCCGGAATGAGCGGTTCCGGCGCGCAGGCGCAGCCGCCGGCGCGCGCCGCCGTGCCGGTGCAGGGCGCCCCGCCCGTGCGAGCAGACACGCCTGCCGCTGAGGCCAAGCAGCTGCTGCAGAGCCTGATTCGCTTCAACACCGTCAACCCTCCCGGCGCGGAGCGCGCGGCGCAGGAACATCTCGCCGCGCACCTGCAGGCGGCGGGTTTCGAGTGCGAGCTGCTCGGCGCCGAGCGCGAGCGTCCGAACCTCGTGGCGCGGCTGCGCGGTGCTGCGGACGGGCCCACGCTCTGCTACCTCGGCCACGTCGACACGGTGCTGGCGAACGCCGCCGAGTGGAGTCACGACCCGTGGTCGGGCGCGGAGGCGGACGGCTTCATCTGGGGACGCGGTGCGCTCGACATGAAGAACCAGGTGGCCGCGGAGGTTGCAGCGGCGGCGTCGCTGGCGCGTTCGGGCTGGCGGCCGGCACGCGGCGAGCTGCTGATCGTGGCGGTCGTCGACGAGGAGACGGGCGGTTCGTTGGGCGCGCAGTGGATCACAGAGACTCATCCCGAGAAGGTCCGCTGCGATCTGCTCGTCAACGAGGGTGGCGGCGGCGTGTTCGAGTACGGCGGACGTCGCTGCTACGGCGTCTGCTGTGCGGAGAAGGGCGTGTTCCGCTTCAGCCTGAAGACCGCGGGCGTTGCCGGCCACGCTTCGATGCCGGCGATGGGCGAGAACGCGCTGCTGAAGATGGCGCCGCTGCTGGAGCGACTGGCGGCGCGCCAGCCGGACTACCGCCTGACGGCGGAGCCGCTCGAGTTCCTGCGCGGCATCGGCGAGGACCCTCAGGACCCGGCGGGCGCGATCGCGCGGCTGCGCCAGGCCGACCCGGGCCTGGCGGTGATGTTCGAGCCGATGCTGGGCGTCACGTTCACGCCCACCAAGATCAGCGCCTCGGAGAAGATCAACGTGATTCCCAGCGAGGCCGAGCTGAAGGTCGACTGCCGCGTGCCTCCGGGGCTCGGTGAGGCGGAGGTGCTGGCCGATATCGAACAGATCCTGGGGCCCGCCCAGCCGGCCGCCGCCCCCGCCGGCGACGGCGACGGCGGTTGGGCCGGGGAGGGCTGGCGCCTGCAGTTCACCGAGCAAGTCGTCGGCAACCGCTCCGCGATCGACACGCCGCTGATGCGCGAGCTGGCGGGCTGGATCGGCGAGCAGGATCCAGGCGCGCAGGTCGTGCCCGTGATCCTGCCCGGCTTCACCGACTCGCGTCATTTCCGGCTCGCCTTCCCCGAGTGCGTCGCGTACGGCTTCTTCCCCCAGCGCCATCAGACGATGCTCGAGTCCTCGCCTCTGATCCACGGCGCCGACGAGCGCATCGACGTGCGCGACCTGGGCTTCGCGACCGAGCTTTTTCGCGATCTCGCGCTGCGCCTGCTCTCCTAGACCTTCGTCGGGGATTGCCTTCCCACGCCTCGACAGCGACCCGGCGACTCCGCATAATGGAACAACGATGCCAAGGATGGTGCCTCCGACGGAGGAGATGGGGCGATGAGCATGGAAGCGGCGTCAACGCCCGCTGCCGCACAGCACACCGGTACTGCTGCGCAGCACGCGGGCACAGCGGTGCAGCATGCAGGCGCAGCTGCGCAGCATGCGGGCACTGCCGCACAGCACGCCGGGGCAGCCGCACAGCACGCGGCGCAGCCCGCCGTGCATGCGGTCGCAAAGACGGTCGCGGCGGCGCCGGCGGCGGCGCATACCTCGCTGGTCCAGGAAATCCAGAACTTCGCCTACAACTGGCAGCCGATCTTCACGGTGCTGTTCTTCACGGCGATCATCGTCGTCTCCTGGCGCGTGCTGAAGACGATGCCGCGGATCAAGCCGCAGCGCATCAAGCCGGCCGCCAAGGGCTCGGTCGGGTTCGCGGACATCGCCGGGGTCGACGAAGCTAAGGCGGAGCTGCAGGAGATCGTCGACTTCCTGCGTGACCCGAAGGCGTTCGCGAAGCTCGGCGCGAGCGTGCCGAAGGGGATCCTGCTGCACGGACCGCCGGGGACCGGCAAGACACTGCTGGCCAAGGCAGTCGCGTCCGAGTCGGGCGCGGAGTTCTTCGCGCAGTCGGCGGCGTCGTTCGTGGAGATGTTCGCGGGGCTCGGCGCGGCGCGCATCAGGCGGCTGTTCGCGGTCGCGCGCAGCCACGAACCGGCGATCATCTTCATCGACGAGCTCGACGCGGTCGGCGGCCGCCGCGGCATGGACATCTCGGGCGAGAAGGACCAGACGCTCAACCAGCTGCTGGTCGAGATGGACGGCTTCGCCTCCAGCGGCCGCGTGGTCGTGATCGCGGCCTCGAACCTGCTCGAGAAGCTCGACCCGGCGCTGCTGCGACCGGGGCGCTTCGATCGGCAGGTGTTCGTGATGCCGCCGGACGTGAAAGGCCGGCTGGGCGTGCTGCAGGTGCACACGCGCGACAAGCCGATGGGCGACGTGGACCTGGGGCTGATCGCGCAGCAGACGAGCGGACTGACCGGCGCGGATCTCGCCAACATCTGCAACGAGGCTGCGATCTTCGCGACGCGCCGGCGCGGGGAGAAGATCGATCACCGCGACTTCGACGGGGCGATCGAGCGTGTGATCGCGGGCGTGCAGTCGAAGCGGGTCCTGAACGCGCACGAGAAGCGCGTGGTGGCCTTCCACGAGGCCGGCCATGCGCTCTGCGGCGAGCTGCTGCCCTCGGTCGATCGCGTGCATCGTATTTCGATCGTGCCGCGCGGGCAGGCTCTTGGCTACACGCTGAACCTGCCGGCCGAGGACCGCTATCTGAAGACACGCGAGGAGCTGCTCGACTACATGACGGTGCTGCTGGGCGGCCGCGTCGCGGAGCAGATCGTGTTCGGCGCGATCACGACGGGCGCGTCCGACGACCTGAAGCGGGTTGCCGACATCGCGCACTCGATGGTGCACGACTACGCGATGGTCACGGCCGGCATGGGCCGCTCTCCCGACGGCGACGTGCGGCTGTCGGAGACGACGCTGCGCATCCGCGACGAAGAGCGACAGGCCCTGATCGAGGAGGGGCGCCGTGCCGCGCAGAAGCTGATCCTCGCGCATCGCCCGCTCCTGGACGAGCTGGCCAAGGAGCTGCTCGAGAACGAGGTGCTCGAGCGCGACACGATCGTGCGCATCATGGCGGGGGTGCCGCGCATGGAGCGCGCGCCCGGTGTCGGCCTGCGCGTGGTGGCAGCGGCAGCGCCGACCGCGCCGCCGCCGTCGCCGGCGGCGATACCGCTGCCGGATTCCACGCCGGAGGGCAGCAGCCGGCGGCTATAGACTGCGGCGGATGTTCAGCCGCATCGACCACATCGGCGTCGCCGTGCCGGACCTGGAGACGGCGATCGAGCTGTATCGCGACAGCTTCGAGCTGACGCTGGTGCATCGCGAGGTGGTCGGCGAGCAGGGCGTGGAGGCTGTGTTGCTGGACGTCGGCGAGGGCCACATCGAGCTGCTCGCGCCGCTGGGCGAGGACACGCCGGTCGGCAAGTTCCTCACGCGCAGCGGCCCGGGGCTGCACCACGTCGCCTACCAGGTGAGCGACATCGACGCGACGCTGCAGCAGCTGCGCAGTGCGGGCCTGCAGCTGATCGACGAGCAACCCAGGACCGGCATCCGCGGCTCGCGCGTGGCCTTCATGCATCCGCGCGCCAGCCAGGGGGTGCTGACCGAGATCGTTCAGCCCGCGGAGGTGCATTGATGTCCCAGCAGGCACATGTCAGCATCGGCTTTCAGGGCGGCCAGGTACTGGCCGTGCGGCTCGCCGACGACGCGCTGATCGCGCTCAACAAGGCGCTCGGCACCCAGGGCTGGCACGAGATCGATGGAGCGGACGGCCCGATCCGGATCGACCTGGGCCAGGTCGTGTACGTCAGTGCCGAGAACGAGGAGGCGCGGGTCGGCTTCGGATAGCGCCCCCCGCGCCCCCTGAAAGTGTTCCGCCAGCACCTGAACCTCGACGAGCGGCTGCTGCTGCTCGCACGGACCCGCGGCCACAGCCCGCTCGCGGAGCGCGCGGTGGCGGGCTTCTCACGGCTGGGCGAGCACAGCGCGATCTGGCTTGCGATCGGCTACGCCGGCGGCGTGCTCGACCACGAGCGCCGGCATGAGTGGCGCCGCGCCCGGCACACCGTGCTCGGCGCCTACGCGCTGAACACGGCGCTGAAGTTCACGATCAGACGCAAGCGGCCGTCGCTGCCGGGGCTGCCTCCGCTGATGGGCACGACGACCGGCCTGAGCTTCCCCAGTGCGCATGCGGCGACGTCGTTCGCGGGCGCGCTCGCGTACCGGCGGCTGGGCGTGCCAGCGGTGCCGCTGTACGGCGTCGCTGCAGCGATGGCGCTGTCGCGCGTGTACCTCGGCGTGCACTACCCCTCCGACGTGCTCGCGGGAGCGCTCGAGGGCACCGTCGTGGCCTCGCTGCGCGAATGAGCACGAAGATCGGCATCGTGGGGATGCCCAACGCGGGCAAGTCCTCGCTGTTCAACGCGTTGACGAAAGCCGGCGCGGAGGCGGCCAACTACCCGTTCACCACGATCGAGCCAAACGTCGCTGTAGTGCCGGTGCGAGACACGCGGCTGGAGCAGGTCGCTGCGACGGTGAAGTCCTCGGAGATCGTGTGGGACAGCATCGACTTCCACGACATCGCCGGACTCGTGGCAGGCGCGCACAAAGGCGAGGGGCTGGGCAACCAGTTCCTCGCGAACATCCGCGAGACGGACGCGATCGTGCATGTCGTGCGCGCGCACGGCGACGAGAACGTGATCCATCCCGAGGGCAACGTCGACCCGCTGCGCGACATCGCGACGATCGAGACGGAGCTGGTGCTCGCCGACCTCGAGCAGGCAGAACGGCGTGTCGAGCGCGTCGCCAAACAGGCGCGCGGCGGCGATCGTGTGGCAGCGGCAGAGGAGAAATGGCTGCGAGCGGTGATCGACGCGCTGCAGAGCGGGCGGCCCGCGCGTTCGGTGCCGGTGCCCGAGGAGGCGCCGAACGCGGCGCGCGACCTCGGCTCGCTGACCGCGAAGCCGGTGCTGTTCGTCGCGAACGTCGATGAGGGCTCCGAGCAGGTGCCGGAGGCGCTCGCCGAGCACGCCGCGGCGCAGGGCGCACGCGCGGTGGCGGTGTCCTCGCGCATCGAGTCTGAGCTGTCGGAGCTCGACGAGGAGGAAGCGGCGGCGATGCGCGCGGAGCTGCTGGGGCGTCAGTCGGGCGAGGCGGCGGTGACGCCGCTGCAGCGCGTGGTGCAGGAGGCTTTCGTGCTGCTCGACCTGCTGGTGTTCTTCACGGCCGGCGAGGCCAAGCCGGCGCAGTCCTGGCATCTTCGCCGCGGCCTGTCCGTGTGGCACGCGGCGGGCGAGATCCACTCCGACATACAGAAGGGCTTCGTGCGCGCCGAGGTGATCGGCTGGCGCGAGCTGGTCGACGCCGGCGGCTACGCGGGCGCGCGCGAGCGCGGCACGCTGCGGCTGGAGGGGCGCGACTATGAGATGTCGGACGGCGACGTGATCACGGTGAAGTTCACGCCGTAGCGGACCGCCCGCCGGCTCAGGCGGCGTCGATCGTGCGCAGCCGCTCGGCGAGGCGTTTCATGCCCAGCTCTTCGGCGGCCGCCGCGCCGCGCGCGAAGTCGGTGCAGCGGTCGGCGGGCAGCGATAGCTCGATCTGCTGCAGCGTCGCGATCTGGCGGAACGACAGCAGCAGCTGCTCGTTGTCGATCAGCGCGCTCGCCATGCGCGGCCGCATTGCCGTGCCGGTGCGCGCAGCGGCGATCGCGCCCTCCAGCGTGCCGTGCTCGCGCAGCAGCTCGGCCGCGGTCTTCGCGCCGACGCCGGGCGCTCCGGGAATGCCATCCGATGGATCGCCGCGCAGCGCGATGAAGTCCGCCACCTGGCCGGGCTGCACGCCGTAGCGGCTGCGCACCTCCTCCGGCCCGATCAGCGCGTGCTTGCCGCCCTTCAGCATCTCCACCACCGCCACGCGCTCCTCGACGGCGCCGTACAGGTCGCGGTCGCCGGTGAGCAGCAGCGCGCTGCCGCCGCCGGCAGACTCAGCGCGCGCAAGCGAGAACATCACATCGTCCGCCTCGAGGGTGGCACTGGAGGTGTGGTTCCAGCCCAGCGCGTCGAGCAGCTCGGGCGCCTGCTGCCACTGCCGGCGCAGCTCGGGCGGCATCGGCTCGCGGTGTTGGTGGTAGGGCGGATACAGCGCTGTGCGATACGCGGCCTCCTCGGCGCCCATGCAGGCGACGACAGCGCGCGGCGAGACCGCGGCGCCCGGCTCGACCAGCACCAGCAGCGCGTTGACGGTGCCCAGCAGCGCGTTGACCGGATGCCCGTCCGCGCCCTTGATCGATTTGGGCAGCGCGAAGAACGAGCGGTAGAGCAACCACGGTACGTCGGCGGTCAGCAGCGGGCCGGGCACGGCTGCAGACTAGATCGACAGGTGCCGAGGCGTAGCGCTCCCCCTCCCGCGGTGCGGGCATCGCGCGGTCCTCGTATGTCAGGCGCGACGAGCCACCCGGGGGGAGGTTTCCCGGGGGCTCGTCACGCGGCCCGGCCGGCGCACTCTGAGGATCGAGGAGCGCGCCGGCCGTGTTTCACCGCTCAGCCAACCCGGTCAGGAGGCTGAGCCTTTCTGGGACTGGTTGTTGCTCTGCCCGGTGCCGTTGTTGTTCGACGCCGAGGAGTGCACGTCCGCCCAGTTCGACTGGGTGACTCCACCGCCGCCCAGACAGTCACAGGGGTTGAAGCCCCCGTTGTTGTTCGAGCCGAAGCTGAGGAACGAGAACGGCGTGTTCTTGTTCGTCTGCTTGTTCTCGGCCTCGCTTTGGGCCGTCTGCGTGGTGGTGTTGCTGTTGCTGGCCGTCTGGTCCTGATCGACGTTCGGGCCACCATTGCCACCCTTCGGGCCGCCCATCGGCGGACCGATCAGGCCGGGACCGCCGGGGAAGCCGCCGGGACCGCCCGGACCGCCGGGGAGACCACCGGGGCCGCCGGGCAGACCGCCCGGACCGCCGGGGAGACCACCGGGGCCGCCGGGGAGACCACCGGGGCCGCCGGGGAGACCGCCCGGACCGCCGGGGAGACCGCCCGGACCACCCGGCATACCACCGGGACCGCCGGGCAGACCGCCCGGACCACCGGGACCACCCGGGAAGCCACCGGGACCGCCTGGGTATCCACCCTTGCCGCCCTTCTCGCCCTTGGGCGGGCAGGGCTGCTTCTTGGGCTCACGCGGCGGGCACGGCTGCTTCTTGGGCTCACGCGGCGGGCACGGCTGCTCGTTGTCGCCCTTGCCGCCCTTGTCGCCCTGGGGCGGGCAAGGCTGCTTGTGCGGCGGGGGTGAGCACTGGCCGCAGTCGCCCTGGGGCGGGTGCGGCTGTGTTGCCTGTCCATCGTTGCCCTTAGCGGAGCCGTCCTGGCTCTGCTGGTTGCTCTGGCCCGTGCCGTTGTTGTTCTTGGACTCAGAGCTGACCTTGCCGTGGTTCGACTGGTCGACGTTCCCGTTGTTCGAGTCGATCGAGGCGATCGAGATCGGGACGTTGACGTTGGTCTGCTTGTTCTCGGCCTCGCTTTCCGCAGTCTGCGTCGTGGTGTTGCTGTTCGACGCGTTCTGCGACTGATCGACCTTTGAACCGTCGTTGCCACGGTTGTCGCCCGGACCCTTGCCGCCGTCGCAACCGCACGGAGGCTTCGAGTTCTCGGACGGGCCGCCGCCGGCGGAGCCGTTCTGGGTCTGGTTGTTGCTCTGGCCGGTGCCGTTGTTGTTCTTTGCCGAGGAGCTCACGTCGGCGTTGTTGGACTGCTTGACGTCCCCGTTGTTCGAGCCGTAGCTCAGTACCGCGATGGGGACGTTGACGTTGGTCTGCTTGTTCTCGGCCTCACTTTCAGCCTTCTGTTCGGTCGAGTTGTGGTTTTCGGCGTTCTGGTTCTGGTCAACCTTCGAGCCGCCCTGCTGGTCCCAGCCGGAGCCGCCGTTGGCGGTCCCGCTCTGGGACTGGTTGTTGCTCTGCCCGGTGCCGTTGTTGTTCTCGGCTTCCGAGTTCACCTTGCTGCCGTTCGACTGGTCGACGTTCCCGTTGTTCGAGTCGATCGAGGCGATCGAGATCGGGACGTTGACGTTGGTCTGCCTGTTGCTGGCCTCCGATTCGGAGGTCTGCGTTGTTTCGTTCGTATTGGTGGCGGTCTGGGATTGCTTTACCAAGCCTCCCAGAGGTCCGCCGTCGCTCTGGCCACCACCCGCGAGCGCAGTGCTCGGGGCAACCGCCAGCGCTAGCGCGCCGACAGCCGTGGCCAAGAAATGGCGTTTCATAGCCGCTCCTTCTTGGAGTAGTCGTTTGCGATTACGGCATCGGGACCGGACCAGCGGCCCGCTGCCTGCTGCTTGTGACGAGTGGCCCCAACAAAGCCCTCGTCACGGAATGAGCTCCGGGGGAGCGGCTAGCCCGGGCGCTCAGGGAGGAGGACGAGCGGAGCCGGCTTGAGCGTGAGCATTGCGCTCCGCAGCCGACCGGTCGCCCACGAGCCTCCCAGCAGAAGGAGGCTCACGATGAGTAGGAAGAAGATCGCGCCGGCGCCGAGCGCAGAGGCGCTAGCGCCGATGCCGCCGCCGGGGACCGGCGCGGGCGCCGGTGCCGTGGCTGTATCCGGCGTCGCCTGCGCCGCGTTCGTCGCAGACGCGCTCGCAGCTGCGAG
>DASWSH010000019.1:0-5293 GCA_036402735.1 Solirubrobacteraceae bacterium
GCGGTCGCGGTATGCCTCCGGGATCATCATCATCGCCGCGTGCGGCAGCGAGCGGCCCGCCAGCATCAGCAGCTCGAGCACGTTGTCGAAGGTCGCCGAGTCGGAGTTGCCGGGCGAGACGACGGGCAGGATCTTCGCCAGGTCATCGCCGAACAGCTCGCTGTGCAGCTCGCTCTCGCGTGCGCGCATCCAGTTGACGTTGCCCATCACGGTGTTGATCTCGCCGTTGTGGCAGATCACGCGATATGGATGCGCGAGCTCCCAGCTCGGAAACGTGTTGGTGGAGAAGCGCGAGTGCACGAGCGCCATCGCGCTCTTGCAGCGCTCGTCACGCAGATCCTCGTAGAAGGCGCCCAGCTGGAAGCTGATCAGCATGCCCTTGTAGTTGATCGTGCGCGAGGAGCTCGAGGCCACGTACAGGCCCTCCTCCTGGGCTGTGAGCTCGCAGATGCGTCGGATCACGTACAGCTTGCGCTCGAACGCGTCCTGGTCGGACGCCTCGCGCTCGCCCGCGCCGACGAACAGCTGCCGGATCACCGGCCGGCATTCGCCGGCGACGCGCCCGGTCTGCTCGGCGTCGATCGGCACCTCGCGCCACCCGAGCATCCGCTGCCCCTCGGCCGCGACCGTCTTCTCCAGAAGATCCTCCAGACGCCCCCGGCGCTCCGCGTCGTTGGTCAGGAAGCACATCAGCACGCCGTACTGGCCCGCCGGCGGCAGCTCGAAGCCGGCGGTCTGCCGCAGCAGCTCGTCGGGCATCTGCATCAGGATCCCCGCGCCGTCGCCGGTGTCGGGGTCCGCGCCGGAAGCGCCGCGATGCTCGAGGTTCTCCAGCGCTGTCAGCGCACGCGCGATCACCTCGTGCGTCGGCTGGTTGTCGAGCCGCGCCACCATGCCGACGCCGCACGCGTCGTGCTCGAAGCGGGGGTCGTAAAGACCCACGGCCTGTGGCGGCTGTTTGCTGTGCATGTGCATGGGAGTGCTCGTCGAGGGGGTGTGCACCCCGCCCAGCACGCTTCGCAGGCGTGCAGGCGGGCAGCGGGCACCTGAGGCGGAGCCGAAAAGCGTATCAGCGCAGCCGATCGAGAACCCGGCGCCGGACGGGAATTATTGGCGTTCTCGCCGTGCCTTATGCGGCGTCCGCGGGCAGCTCGCGCATCGTCATCTCCTCACCCCAGGAGCACAACCCGCCGCGACCGGGGCAGGTGAGGCACAGCGACCGGTGTGGCCGCGCGCTGACAGCGAACGGCTCCAGCCACGCCTGCGCCAGGCGCTGCGCCAGCTGCTCCTCCAGCGCCGCGCGTTCGGCCACCGTGTACCGCGCCACCGCGGGCTCGTGCGGGCGCTCCAGGAACCAGTGCACAACCTCCACCACGAGCGCGCCCTCGCGCAGCACAGCGAGCGCGTACAGCAGCCGCTGCACGGCATAGTCGCGCGCCACCAGCACCTCGGTCTGCGCATCCGCCTCGAGCCGGTCGCTCTTGTAGTCCACCAGCAGCGCCGTGCCGTCCGGCTCCTCGCCGAGCAGGTCGATCACCCCGGTCACGAGCGGCTCGCCCGGCGCGAGGCTGAACGCGAAGGGATGCTCGGCGCGGCGCCGGCTGGTCGCCGCCAGGCGCGCGGCCAGCGGCGAGCGCAGGGCCGCTGCGATCAACGCGGCCACCTCTGCACGCTCCTCCGACCCTGTCTGCAGCCCCAGCTGCCGCGCCGCCTCGGCGATCTGCTGGTCGCCCGGCGGCTGCGGCGAGGCGAAGTCCTGTGTCTCCATCAGCCGGTGCACCAGCGTTCCCCGCGCCCGCGCCTCCAGCCCGCCCGCGCCCGGCACGCCCTGCGCCCGCTCCTCCGGCATTCGCAGCACCCGTTCCAGGTACCAGCGGTAGCCACACCGTTCGAGCAGCGCCAGCGATGTGTAGCTGAGCGTCGCCGGGAGCGGCGCCGCCGCCTCGGCCACGGTCGCCGGGGCGCCGGCAGCGGGCGCCGGGGCCGGCGCCGTCGTGATCGCCGGCCCGGGCGCCGGAGCCGGTCCGGCCGAGGGCGTCTCGCGCAGGATCGAGCCATAGCCGGCCGGCTCGCTGAGCGTGACGCGCAGCGGCGTGACGCCGTCTGCCACGGTCACCAGGTGGACGCCCGAGCCGGTCTGGCCGAGCTCGCGTACCTGTGGGCACAGCGCGGGGGCCAGCCAGGCGATCGGCGGCGTGCCGCTGCTCTCCTCGGGCCATTTGCCGTAGTCGACGACGCCGCTCAGCAGCAGGCGGTCTCGCGCGCGGGTCATCGCCACATAGAAGACGCGATCCTCCTCCTGACGTTCGCGATCACGCTGCTCGGATCGCAGCTCCTCGAATTCGAGCGTCTTGGGTTCCTCGCCGTCGCCGGGCCTGCGCAGACGCAGCCCGAGTCGCTCGCCGTCGACGAACAGCGGGTCCGTCGGGTTCGGCGGTTTGCGCCCGAGATCTGCCACGCACACCACGGGGAACTCCAGTCCCTTGGCCGCGTGCACCGTCATCAGCCGCACCGCATCCGGCTCGACGCCCTCGACCGGCGCCTCGGGCTCGCGCGCGGACGCCTGTTTGAGGTGCTCGACGTAGTCCACGAAGCCACGGAGGTCGCGGCCCTCCTGGGCTTCGAACCTGCGCGCCAGCCGCAGCAGCTTCTGCACGTTCGCGACCCGCCGCTCTCCCCAGTCGAGCGAGAGCACGTGCGCGAGGTAGCCGCTGTGAGCGATCGCGCGCTCGAGCAGACTGGAGATGCCGAGACCGCCTGCCTGCGAGCGCTCGTCCTCGAACCAGGGGCAGAAGCGCACGAGCACGCTGCGGTCGGTCTCGGCGAGCGCCGGGCGATCCTCGCCGTCGGCCCCCGAGCAGATCGAGAGCACCGTCTCCCACAGACCCTCGCGACGCGCTCGCGTCGCCTCGGCGAGCAGGGCCAGGCAGTCGCGCGAGCAGCCTGCCAGCGGTGAGGCGAGCATCGCGTAAACCGCTTCCTCGTCGCGCGGGTTCGCGAGCGCACGCAGGTAGGCGTGCAGATCGGTGATCTGCTGGCGCCCCCAGAAGGTGCCGACGGTCGCCAGCGTGCGCAGGCCCTGCAGCTGCAGGGCGCGCTCGAACGTCTCGATGTCGCCGCTGGCGCGCAGCAGCAGGACGATCTCGCCGGGCAGCGCCTCGCCCGCATCGACGAGCTCGCGCACCCGCTGCGCCAGCAGCCGTGCCTCCGCCTGCCGGGAGAGCGGCGCATACGGCAGGCCCTCTGCGATCTCCCGCGCGCGCGGATGTGTCTTCCATTCGTCGGTCGCGCTCGTCAGCAGCAGCTCGACGGCCGCGCCAGTCGCCGGCGGGACGGTTGCGCCCTCCTGCTCCTCCCGTCCGTGCACGAGCGGGGCGAAACCCTCAAAGCGCGAGGAGAACGTGGCGTTGACCGACCGCAGCACCTCATCGCGGCTGCGGAAGTTGCTCGTGAGCGCCAGCGTGCCTCGGCCGGCGAGCTGCTCGCGGCGTTCGCGGAACAGCCGCACGTCGGCGTGGCGAAAGCCGTAGATCGACTGCAGCTCGTCGCCGACGGTGAAGAGGTTGTCCCGCTCCAGCGCGTGCAGGATCGCGAGCTGCCGGGGGTTCGTGTCCTGGAACTCGTCGACCATCAGCAGCGAGAAGCTCTCCGCCCACGAAGCGCGCAGCGCCTCGTTGCTCTCGAGCAGCTCGCCCGCGATCAGCTCGAGGTCGTCGAAGTCCACTGCCCCGCGCTGCTGCTTGAGCCGCTCGTAGCGCTCGCCGAACCTCTCGAGCAGCCTGTCGAACTGCGCCACCGCCGCGAGCGCATCTGCCTCGTCGCGCCCGGCCTGCGCTGCGGCGGGGCGCACCGGCAGGCGCGGTCGGCGCTCTCCGCGGCTGCGCAGCCTGGCGTGCAGCTGCTCGACCGTGCGGCGCACGACTTCCACGCCGTACGCCGCCGCCAGCGTCAGCGCCGCCTCATCCGGTTCCTCGAGAAAGTCCTCGAGGGCTTCTTCGAAGGCTCGTTCTCGCAGCCGCCCCGCTTGGCCTGCGTCGAGGATCGTGAAGTCCGGGTCCAGGCCGACGGGCAGCGGGTGTGCGCGGAGCAGCCGCGTGCAGAAGCCGTGGAACGTGCCGATGAACGCCGCCTCGGTGTCGCGGGCGCCCTCGCGCTCGCCGAGCTCGAGCAGGCGCGAACGCACGCGTGCGCGCAGCTCTCCCGCGGCGCGGTCGGTGAACGTGATCGCGAGCACCGCCGCCGGGGGGATGCCGTCGTCGCGCACGGCCTGCACGAACCGCTCGACGAGCACCGACGTCTTGCCGCTGCCGGCGGCGGCCGAGAGCAGGATCGGCTCCTCGCGTCGCCTCACCGCCTCCCGCTGCTCGGTGGTCAGGCGCAGTTCGCGCACCGGCGGGGAGGGCGCTGCGTCGAGCACGGCATCGATGTCGATGCTGAGCTGCTCCATGCTCACCGCTCGCAGCGGCAGATCGTGGGATACCGGCAGCCGCGGCCGCCGTAGCCGCAGCTCTCCGGGCGTGGCTCCAGCCGGCCGGCGCGCGCCTCGCCGGCTGCCGTGCGCGCCGAATCGAGTGCTTCCGCCAGCAGCTCGTCGAGCGCCTCCGCCTCCAACCGGTCGGTCCGCACGCAGTTGCCCGCTGAGTCGTGGCCGTCGAGCAGCACGCCGCGCGCCCTGATGTCCTTGCCCGTGAGCGGCTGATACAGGCCGCCCACCACGTCGAGGCCGAGCAGTTGTTCGACGGCCTGCATGTAGAGCGCGACCTGCAGGTCGCCGCGCTCGATCCACTTCTCCCCCGCCCGCGCCGTTTTCGCCTTGTAGTCGATCACGACCGCCCCGCCGTCCGCGCCGACGTCGACGCGGTCGATGCGGCCGCGCATCCGCACGCCGCCTCCGAGCTCGAACGCCGGCAGCTCCGGCGCCTCGCCGCCCGACTGCGGATCGTCCTCGCCGAAGCCGAAGCCCAGCTCGAGCCGGTAGGGGACCAGCGAGCCGTCCTGTTCGGCGGCATGGCCCAGGTAGCGCTCGAGATCGGCAGAGAGCGCCCGCAGGATCGCGCTCGTCCTCGCGGGGCTGACCGACAGCCGGTGCTCGGGGTCGTCGGCTGCCCGGGCGAGCGCTGCGCGCATCAGCTCGCGCGCCCGCTCGAGGTTGCCCTCTGTCACGCGCCCGCTGCCCGTCTCGAGTTGCAGCTCCTCGAGCGTCTCCTTCAGCACGAGATGGGCGAGGCCGCCGCGCGCGAGGGGCTCAGGGTCGGGCTCGAAGCGGTCCGGCGCGAGCAGCCGCTCGACGAAC
>DASWSH010000020.1:0-3398 GCA_036402735.1 Solirubrobacteraceae bacterium
GGCCGCTCGCTCACGTCCACGACGGTCAGCCGCGAGCAGCGGCGCAGCAGCGCCTCCGTCCAGCGCCCCGCTCCGGGGCCGATCTCCAGCACCGCGGTGCCCTGCGGTATCCAGCGCTCCAAGACGTCGTCGATCAGCGCGCGCTTCCACTCCTCCGAGGCGCTCCACTCCTCGCCCCCGCCGCTCCAGTCCCAGCCGCTCCAGCGACGCCTGTTCTCCTGAGAGGAGTTGCCATCCCAGCTCAGATGCGCGCTGCCGAGCACGCCCAGCCGCTGCTCGCGCTCCAGCCGGCGGTCCTCGAGCCGCCAGCGAACCCGCCGCAGCGCATGCCCGCCGCGAGCGGCGATGCGCCGTGCCGTGTGCGCCTGCTCATGCGTGGAAGTCATCGACGGCGTGCTCCCCTGGAGTGCCCTACTGATCGCCCAGCGTCGTAGGTGTAGCGCAAGCTGCGCAACAGCGCCGGGTAGCATTGACATCCTCGATGGCAGTGGACGCCAGGCCAACATCCGAGGAGCCGCTGCCCTCCGCAGCCTCCGCCGCGGAGTTCAAGACGCTCTCCGGCGAGCCGATCCGCGAGCTCTACACCGCCGAGGACCTGCCGCCCGGGGCCGGCTCCGGCGGCGCCGAGGACCCGATCGGGCTGCCGGGCGAGTACCCCTACACCCGCGGCATCCACCCCTCGATGTACCGCGGCCGGCTCTGGACGATGCGCCAGTTCGCCGGCTTCGGCACCAGCGAGGAGACCAACGAGCGCTTCCTCTACCTGCTCGACCACGGCCAGACCGGCCTGTCCACCGCCTTCGACATGCCCTCGCTGATGGGCCACGACTCCGACCACGCGCGCTCGCTCGGAGAGGTGGGCCGCGAGGGCGTCGCCGTCGACACGCTCGACGACGTGCTCACGCTGTTCTCCGGCATCGACCTCGGCGAGGTGTCCGTCTCGATGACGATCAACGCCCCCGCCGCGATCATGCTCGCCTTCTACGTCGCCGCCGCCGAGCTCGACGGCGACGGCCGCGGCGGCGCCGTCGCGCCGGAGCTGCTGTCCGGAACGATCCAGGCCGACATCCTCAAGGAGTACATCGCGCAGAAGGAGTGGTGCTTCCCGATCGACCCCGCGATGCGCCTGTGCGGCGACATGATCGAGTGGTGCACAGGCCACATGCCGCGCTGGCACCCGATCTCGATCTCCGGCTACCACATCCGCGAGGCCGGCTCGACCGCGCAGCAGGAGCTCGCGTTCACGCTCAAGGACGGCCTCACCTACGTCGAGCAGGCCGTGCAGCGCGGACTCGACGTCGACGACTTCGCGCCGCGCCTGTCCTTCTTCTTCAACGCGCAGATCGACTTCTTCGAGGAGATCGCCAAGTACCGCGCCGCGCGGCGCATCTGGGCGCGCGAGATGCGCGAGACGTTCGGCGCCAGGAACCCGCGCTCCTGGCAGATGCGCTTCCACTCGCAGACCGCCGGCGTCAGCCTCACCGCACAGCAGCCGCTCAACAACATCGTGCGCACCGCGATCGAGGCGCTCGCCGCCGTGCTCGGCGGCACGCAGTCGCTGCACACCAACTCCTACGACGAGGCGCTCGCGCTGCCCACCGAGGAGGCCGTCACGATCGCGCTTCGCACCCAGCAGGTGATCGCGCGTGAGACCGGCGTCGTCAACACCGTCGACCCGCTCGGCGGCTCGTACTTCGTCGAGGCGCTGACGGACGAGATGGAGCGCAGCGCCTATGACTACTTCAAGAAGATCGACGAGCTGGGCGGCATGGTGCAGGCCGTCAAGACCAACTATCCCCAGCGCGAGATCGCCGATGCTTCGTTCGCGCTGCAGCAGGAGATCGACACGGGCGAGCGCGTCGTCGTCGGCGTCAACCGCCACGTCGCCGCCAGCGAAGAGCCGATCCCCACGCTGCGCGTCGACCCGGCGCTGGAGCGCAAGCAGATCGAGCGCCTGCAGAGCGCGCGCGCCGGACGCGACGGCGCCGAGGTCGAGCGCACGCTGGCGGCGCTGCGGGAGGACGCGGCGCACGAGCAGCGAAACCTGATGGAGCCGTTGCTCGCCTGCGCCCGCGCCCACGCCTCCGAGGGCGAGATCGTGGAGTCGCTGCAGCAGGTCTTCGGCGACTACGCCGAGACGCCCGTCTTCTGAGTAGCGACGCGGGGATGGGCGCAACCTTCCGGCCCAGCTGGTGTCCTTTGGGCAACTTCTCGTGAAAATCGATCCCTCTTCGCGTCGCAGGCGTCACCGTCGCCTGCTGCTCCTCGGCTCGCTGGTCGTGGTGCTCTCGAGCGCCACCGCGCTCGCCTTGGGCGCGCACCGCATCGAAGTCGAGCAGGCCGCCTACAGCACGCCTTCCGCCGGCCGCTGCACGCCCACCCTGCTGAACCGCTCTGCTGTGCTGCCCAATACTTCGCTCGCCGTCAACCCGCTACCGGGCTCCTACGACGCGCTTCCGCGCACGCAGGTCAGCCTGCTGGGTGCGCCCGCCGGCGCGATCTCTCAGCTCACCGTCAGCGGCTCTACCAGCGGGCGCCACAGCGGCAGCCTGCGTGCCTACTCACAGGCCGACGGCGCCTCCTTCGTCCCCTCCGCGCCGTTCGTCTCCGGCGAGACCGTCACCGTCAAGGGCCAGGTCTCCTCCGGCGGGCACGCGCTCCCCTTCTCCTTCCAGTTCGCCGTCGCGCGCGCGGACGTGCTGCCCCATCCGCCATCGCTTCACCCCTCGCGCGACTACAACGAGAAGCTCCACTACTACTCGCGCCGGGACCTCGAACCGCCGCTCGTCACCGTCACCGCACGCTCCGCTTCCAGCGCCCCCGGCTACATCTTCACTGCGCCATACAACGGGCCCGGCCGCGCCGGCCCGATGATCTTCGACGAAGCCGGCAACCTCGTCTGGTTCGCGCCGGCGCCGCCGGAAGACGCGGCCGCGAACCTGCAGGTCCAGACCTACCAGGGCAAGCCCGTACTGACCTACTGGCAGGGCTACATCCCGCCGCAGGGCTTCGGCATGGGCGAAGAGATCGTGCTCGACAGCTCCTACCGCACGATCGGCCGCGTGCATGCCGGCAACGGCTACATCACGGACCTGCACGACTTCCACATCACTCCGCAGGGCACGGCCGTGCTGACCTCCTTCCAGCCGGTCGACTGCGACCTCTCGAGCGTCGGCGGCCCCCACGGCGGCGCCGTCACCGACACGATCTACCAGGAAGTCGACCTCGCCACCGGGCTCGTGCGGCGCGAGTGGCACCCGCTCGACCACCTGCCGCTCTCCGCGTCCTACAGCAACGCCGTGATCACCACCAAGAGCTGGCCGTTCGACTACTTCCACATCAACTCCATCGACCAACGGCCGAACGGCACCACCTTGATCTCCGCACGCAACACCTGG
>DASWSH010000021.1:0-44367 GCA_036402735.1 Solirubrobacteraceae bacterium
TCGTGGGCACGGCGGTGGCGGGCGGCGCGCTGCAGACGGTCTCCGGCGGGCGCATCGGCGCCGAGCTGTGGCTGGCCGTGCACGAAGCCGGCGCAAGGGCATCGCTGCGCGCACTGGACGACCTCGGCGTGCTCGCGGCGCTCGGCATGCCCTCGCCGTTCGACGACGCGCTCGCCGCGCAGGCCGAGGCACTGCTGCCCGCCGACGGCCGCCGCGACGTGCTGCGCATGGCGATCGCGCTGCGCCCCGGCGCGCGCGACCAGCGAGCGGCCGCCGCGGCGCTCACAGACGTGACGGACTCGCTCGAATTCACGCGCGAGCAGGCGGGCGCCGTGCTTGCGGCGGCGAGTGGCGCGAACGAGCTGGCCGAGCTGCTCGTCGAGATGACGGGAGGCGCCGGCTTCGGTGAGCTGGAAGGCAGCTCCGTCGAGAAGGTCGCGATCGCGGCCGCGATCGCGGGGCCGCGCTCCGAGCGCGCTCTTGCGACAGCCCAGGCATGGTTCGAGACCCAGCGCCATGTGAAGCTCGAGATCGACGGCAACGACCTGCTTGCGGCCGGCGTGCGAGCGGGTCCGGAGGTCGGCGCGCGGCTGCGCCAGGCGCTGCGGCGCAAGCGCGAAGGCATCGCGGAGAACCGCGAGCAGGAGCTGCGGGCAGCGCTCGACGGCGACGTGGAGGAGCGACGATCGATCGAGCGCTGACAGCTGCGCTGCCGGGCGGCGGCCACGTCCGCTTCACGACCCGTGCCGAGGGCAACATGTCGAGCGTCGGCGGCGAGGCCGCCGAGCTGGGTGGCGCCAACCGCGAGCGCCTGCGCGCGGCGCTCGGCCTGCAGGCGCTCGTGCGCGGCTATCAGGTGCACGGCGCCGACACGGAGATCGTCCGCGAGGTGCCCCCCGGCGAGCCGCCGCCCGAGCAACTGCCGCGCGCGGACGGACAGGCGACGGCGCTGCGCGGCGTCGGCGTGATGGTGCTCGCCGCCGATTGCGTGCCGGTTGCGATCGGCGCGCCGGGCGCGGTGGCGATCGTGCATGCCGGCTGGCGCGGGCTGGCCGGCGGCGTGATCGAGCGCGGCGCGCAGGCGGTGCGCGATCTCGCCGATGCGGACGGGTCGTTGGAGGCCGTGATCGGCCCGGGCGCGGGCGGCTGCTGCTACGAGGTCGGCCCCGAGGTGCTCGACGCGCTCGCGATCCCGCCCGCCGCCGATCCTGCTGCGGGCGCGCGGTCACCGGTCCCGGCCGGCATATCCGCGCCACCCCCGCGGCGCGACGGCCACGCGCTGCTCGACCTGCGCGCGCTCGCGCGCGAGCGGCTGCTCGCGGCCGGCGTCGAGCTGGTCTCGCAGCTGGGCGGCTGCACGATCTGCGACGAGCGCTTCTTCTCCCATCGCCGCGAAGGCGAGCGGTCGGGACGCATCCTCGGAGTGGCATGGCGGAGCTGATAGCGGGGCTCTCCTCGCAGCGCATCGCCGCCAACTATTCGCGTGTGCGCGAAGAGGTAGAGCAGGCCGCTGCGGCCGCGACGGCGAAGCGCGCAGGCCGGCCCACCGTCGAGGTGCTCGCAGCGGTCAAGTACGTGGCCGACGCGGACCTGCCGCTGCTGCACGAGGCGGGAATCGGGCTGGTCGGGGAGAACCGCGCGCAGGACCTCGAGCGCAAGATCGCAGCGCACGGCGAGCTGTTCGAGTGGGACTTCATCGGCCAGCTGCAGAGCAGGCGCGTGAAGCTGATCGTGCCGCATGTGCGGCTGATCCACTCCGTCGCCTCGCGCTCCGCGCTGGCGGAGCTGGCGCGCCATGCCGCGGCCGCGCGCACGGGCCTGCAGATCCTGCTGCAGGTCAACATCGCAGACGAGCAGGGCAAGGCAGGCATCGCTGCGCAGGAGGTCGGCTCCTACATCGCCGACTCGCCGCTGCCGGTCGCCGGCTTGATGACGATGCCGCCGCTGGCCGCGGCGCCCGAGGAGAACCGCCGCTGGTTCGCCGCGCTGCGCGAGCTGGCGGACGCGCACGGGCTGCGCGAGCTGTCGATGGGAACCACGCAGGACTACCTCGTCGCCGTGCAGGAGGGGGCGACGATCGTGCGAATCGGCACGAGATTGTACGATCAGTCCCCGAACCGTCCGCGGGATCCCTAGCATCTGCAGGGAAACCGCCTTCACGGGCGAACAACCGATAAACGATGGCCTTCCGCGATTCCTGGCACAGCGCGCTCGTCTACTTCGGCCTGGCCGAGGAGTATCACGACGACTACGAGGAGGACACCACCTCCCACGAGGCCGCGATCGAGGACCGCTACCGCGAGCGGCCGAACGTGCGCCGCCTGCGCCGCCGCCGCGACGAGTACGACGACATCTTCGCCGACGACGAGGAGGACGCTCCGCGCGGCCGCGGCGGCAGGTCGACTAGCGCGCTCAAACCTGTCGCACGCACGAACGGCGACGTGCGCGTGCACCTCGTCGTGCCGAAGTCGTTCAACGACGCGCAGCAGATCGCCGACAAGTTCAAGGACTCGATCCCCGTGATCCTCAACCTGCAGAGCTCCGAAACAGACCTCTCCAAGCGCCTGATCGACTTCGCGTCGGGCCTCACCTACGCGCTCGACGGCGGCATGCAGCGGATCGCCGACAAGGTGTTCATGCTCACGCCGCGCAACGTCGAGATCTCTGCCGAGGAGCGCGCACGGCTGATCGAGAAGGGCTTCTTCAATCAGTCCTGAGGGTTGTTGACCTCGAAAAATCGATGAACGTCGGTCTGATCGGATCAGGCAACATGGCTCGCGCGATGGCGCGCGGGTGGGGGAGGCCGGTGTTCTGCTTCGACCCCGTGGCAGAGCGCGCGAAGTCGCTCGTCGACGAGCTCGGCGGCGAGGCGCTCGGCTCGAACGCGGAGGTCGCACAGCGCGCGGATCTGGTGGTGCTGTGCCACAAGCCCGCGCAGCTGCGGGCCGTGGCGGAGGAGGTCGCGCCGCACGCGAAGGCCGTCGCCTCGATCCTTGCCGCAACGCCGCTGGCCGAGCTGCAGGGCGCGTACCCCGGCCGTCCGGTCTACCGCTTCATCCCCTCGCTGCCCGTCGAGGTCCGCCAGGGCGCGGTCGTGCAGGCCGCGAGCCCGCCCCAGGACGAGGAGACCGACCGCGCGGTCGGCGAGCTGTTCGCCGAGCTGGGCACGCTCGTCGTGCTCGAGGATCGGCTCGTGGACGTTGCGATGGGGCTGATGTCGTGCGCGCCCGCGTATGTGGCGCTCGTCGCCGAGGCGCAGATCGACGCGGGCGTGCGCCGCGGCATCCCCGCCGCGCAGGGCGCCGAGCTCGTCGTGCAAACGCTCGCGGGCACCGCAGAGCTGCTGCGCAGACGCGACAACGACACGATGGCGATCCGCCGCGAGGTCTCATCGCCGGGCGGGCTGACCGCGCGCGGCGTGGACGCGCTCGAGCGCGGCGGCATCCGCGCCGCCTTCAGCGACGCGCTCGACGCGGTTCTGGAGCAGCGGTGATGCTGGCGAGCGCGCGCACCGACATCGCCGGCGTGCTGTCGGCTGCGCTCTACGTCTACACGCTGCTGATCATCGTGTACATCGTCGTGCAGCTGCTGTTCAGCGCAGGACTGCGTCCGCCGTACACGCGCGCGAGCAACGCGGCGCTGCAGTTCCTGCGCGACACGGTCGAACCGTTCCTGCGGCTCTTCCGCCGCCTGATTCCGGCCTTCGGGCCGATCGACTTCAGCCCGATCCTCGCGATCCTGACCGTGCAGATCGTCAACAGCGTGCTGGTCGCAGGGCTGATCCACGGCTAGCGAGCCCGTGGCGGCTGCGACCGACGGAGACACCGGCCGTGCCCGCGGCGCCGCCTTTGCGTGGCTCTGCGCGGGCGCCGTGCTCGCGCTCGTGGTGGCGCTCGACCAGCTCACCAAGCACCTGATCCGCAACCAGGTCGTGCCGGGTGAAGAACGGCGCTTCCTGCCCGGCATCGATCTCGTCAACACGCGCAACCACGGCGTCGCGTTCGGCTTCCTCCCGGGCAGCCACGCGGCCGTCACGATCCTGATCGGCGTCGCGGTGATCGCGCTGCTCGCCTACTTCGCCACGCACGCATCGATGCCGCTGATCTGGCTGCCGACGGGCATGCTGATCGGAGGCGCGGCCGGCAACATCGTCGATCGCCTGCGCGAAGGGTCGGTGACCGACTTCGTGAAGCTGCCGCTCGGCTGGCCGCCCTTCAACCTCGCCGACGCCGCGATCACGCTCGGCATCCTGCTGCTGTTCGTCGTCGTCGACCGCTCGCGCAGGACGCCGCGATGAGCGCGCAGGCGCCGGACGGCGAGCCGCGCGAGCAGCTCTTCACGATCGCCTACGAGGACGAGCACCTGCTGGTGATCGACAAGGGCGCCGGGCTCGTCGTGCATCCCGCGAAGGGGCACCGCGAGGACACGCTCGCGCAGCTCCTCGCGCCGCTGCTCGCGGGCGGCGAGGCCGAGCGCGCGGGCATAGTGCACCGACTCGACCGCGACACCTCCGGCCTGATGGTCGTCGCGCGCTCCGAGCAGGCGCACGCGCAGCTGCAGCGAGCGCTCTCGGAGCGGCGCATCGAACGCGAATACATCGCGCTCGTCGAGGGCCGGCCACCGGCGCGCACGGGCACGATCGACGCGCCGATCGGCCGCGACCCGCGCGTGCGCACGCGCATGGCCGTCGACGGCGCGGGCGCGCGTGAGGCGCGCACGCATTTCACGCTCCAGCGCGCGCTGCCGCGCACATCGCTGCTCGCCGTGCGCCTCGACACCGGCCGCACCCACCAGATCCGCGTGCACCTGCAGGCGATCGGCCATCCGGTCGCCGGCGATCCCGAGTACGGCACGCCCGGTCTGCTCGGGCTGACGCGCCAGTTCCTGCACGCGAGCAGGCTCGCCTTCGAGCACCCGATCACCGCCCAGCCGCTGGAGCTGCGCTCCTCGCTGCCGGCCGATCTGCAGGCCGCGCTGCAGCTCGCGGAGCGGATATCCTGAGCGGAGCAATTTCAAAACCTCGACCCGTTTGGGAACGGATCGCGGCCCTGCCCGGAGCGAGAACAGCGGCTCCGGGTTCGCGAGCCCGCCCATCCGGCGAATATCCAAATTAATAATTAAAGGGAGATACGCGTGGCCGACGTCGGCATCGCGGAGCTGCTGGAGGCCGGGGTTCACTTCGGTCATCAGACGCGCCGTTGGAACCCCAAGATGCGCCGCTTCATCCATGGTGAGCGCGGCGGCATCTACATCATCGACCTGCTCAAGACGCAGGCGCTGCTCGCACAGGCGCAGGAGTTCGCCGCCGCGCTCGCTCACCGCGGCGGCACCGTGCTTTTCGTGGGCACGAAGAAGCAGGCTCGCGACACGATCAAGGAGGTCGCCGAGGCGGCCGACATGCCCTACGTCAACCACCGCTGGCTCGGCGGTCTGCTGACGAACTTCCAGACCATCAACCAGCGCATCCGCCGCCTGCACGACCTCGAGCGCTACGAGGCGGAGGGTCAACTCGAGCTGCTGCCCACGCGCGAGCGCATGGGCGCGCAGGCCGACCTGACCAAGCTGCGCGCGAACCTCGGCGGCGTCAAAAACATGCAGCGCGTGCCAGACGCGATGTTCGTGATCGACCTCAAGACGGAGGAGATCGCTGTCAAAGAGGCGCGCCGCCTGCGCATCCCGATCATCGGCCTCGTCGACACCAACTGCGACCCCGACGGGATCGACTTCGTGGTTCCCGGCAACGACGACGCGATCCGCTCCTGCGCGCTGATCACGCAGGCGATCGGCCAGGTCGTCTCCGAGGGCCATTCGGTGTTCCGCGCCGAGGAGGAACGCGCGCGCAAGGAGGCCGAAGAGAAAGCCAGAGCGGAGGCCGAAGCGCGCGCCAAGCGCGAGGCCGAAGAACAGGCCAAGCGCGAGGCCGAGGAGCAGGCCGCCAAAGAGGTCGCGGACAAAGCCGCCGCCGAACAGGCTGCCGCGGCGGCCGCGGCGCAGCAGCCCGCGAGCGAGAGCCAGCCCGTGCAGCCGCCGGCCGAGCCGGCCACGCTGGAGGAGGGCAGCGAGACCATCACGCCGATGACGGCCGGCGCCGACGCGCGAACGCCAGCCAACCCGCAGTCTGCTCCCGCCGAGACCGTCGCGGAAAGCGCCGAGGGCGACGGGGCGTCCGCCGAGCAGCAGTCGCAAGAGGCCGCGCCCGAGCAGGCGGCGGTCGCTACGGACAGCGAGTCGAAAGCAGAGGGTGAGTGATGAGCACGACCGAGGTGTCAGCCAAGGACGTCAAGGCGCTGCGTGACCGAACGGGTGCCGGCATGATGGACGCCAAGAAGGCGCTGATCGAGGCGCAGGGCGACGCGGAGAAGGCGATCGAGCTGCTGCGCGTTCGCCAGGGCAAGAAGATCCAGGACCTCGGCGAGCGTGCTGCGACCGAGGGCACCGTCCAGTCCTACGTGCACGCGGGCAACAAGGTCGGCGTGCTGATCGAGGTCGACTGCAACACCGACTTCGTGGCGAAGAACGACGACTTCATCGGCTTCGCGCGCGAGGTGGCGATGCAGATCGCGGCTTCGCCGACCGTCAGGTACGTCACGCGCGAGGACGTGCCCGCCGAGCAGCGTGACGCCGAGGCGCGCATCTACGAGCAGGAAGCGGCCGACAAGCCGGAGAACGTGCGCGAGAAAATCGTCCAGGGCAAGCTCGACTCGTGGCTGGAGACGGTCGTGCTGCTCGAGCAGGTGCTGCACAACCCCAAGCACGAGGGCAAAACCGTCCAGCAGTTGCGCGACGAGCTCACCGCGACCACCGGTGAGAACGTCGTGATCCGGCGCTTCACGCGTTACGCCATCGGCCAGTAGGCGCGGCGGACAGGCATATAGGCTCTGGACCGCGATGGCCCCTGCCTTCAAACGGATCCTGTTGAAGCTCTCCGGCGAGGCGCTGATGGGGGAGCTGGAGTTCGGCACGGATCCCGAGCGGGTCCATGCAGTGGCGCGCCAGGTCACCGAAGTGCGCGACCAGGGCGTGGAGGTCGCGATCGTGGTCGGCGCGGGCAACATCTACCGCGGCATGCAGGGCGCGGCCGCAGGCATGGATCGCGCGACGGCCGACTACATGGGCATGATCGCGACCGTGCTCAACGCGCTGCCGCTGCAGGACGCGCTCGAGAAGATGGGCACGGACACTCGCGTGCAGTCTGCGCTCGTCATCTCCGAGGTGGCGGAGCCGTACCTGCGCCGCCGCGCGATGCGCCACCTGGAGAAGGGCCGCGTGGTGATCTTCGCAGCCGGCACCGGCAACCCGTTCTTCACGACCGACACGGCCGCTGCGCTGCGCGCCGCCGAGATCCACGCGGAGATCATCCTGATGGCGAAGAACGGCGTCGACGGCGTCTTCACCGCCGATCCCGCGCTCGACCCGACGGCCGAGTTCATCCCCGAGATCACGCACATGGAGGCGATCGAGCGCCGGCTGCGCGTGATGGACTCGACGGCGCTCGCGCTGTGCATGGACAACGGCATGCCGCTGAACGTCTTCAACATGGACGACGACACGAGCCTCGCGCGGATAATCTCGGGCGTGCGTGTCGGGACCCTCGTAACGACCTCGCAAGGAGAGCAGAATGGCTGAGAACGCGATCGACGAACTGCTCGAGGACGCCGCGGAGCGGATGGCGAAGTCCGTCGAGTCCGCCTCGCACGAGTTCTCCACGGTACGCACCGGCCGCGCCAGCCCCGCGCTGCTCGACCGCATCGTCGTCGACTACTACGGCGCGATGACGCCGCTCAACCAGCTCGCCACGATCTCCGCGCCGGAAGCCCGGCTGCTGACGGTGCAGCCCTACGACAAGTCCTCGATCAAGGGCATCGAGAAGGCGATCAACGAGTCCGACATCGGCCTCACGCCCTCCAACGACGGCAACGTGATCCGCCTCGTCGTGCCCGACCTGACAGAAGAGCGTCGCAAGGAGCTCGTCAAGGTCGTGCGCAACCTCGCCGAGGAGGGCCGCGTCTCGATCCGCAACGTGCGCCGCGACACGATGCAGCACCTGCGCGAGATGAAGAGCGGCGGCGAAGCGTCCTCGGACGACGAGCATCGCGGCGAGGTGGGGCTGCAGAAGCTGACCGACGGCCGCGTCGCCGAGCTCGATGCGGTGCTGAAGGCCAAGGAAGAGGAGATCCTCGCGGTCTGATGGCCGACGCCGCGCAATCGCCTGCGGCGCGCTACGTGGCGATCATCACCGACGGCAACGGCCGCTGGGCGCGCGCTCGCGGCCTGCCGGTCAACGACGGCCACAGCGCCGGCGCCGACACGGTCAAGGAACGCCTTCGCGACGCCGTCGACCTCGGCATCGAGGAGCTGACCGTCTACTCGTTCTCGACCGAGAACTGGGCGCGCCCGCCGCAGGAGGTGCACGGGCTGATGGAGATGTTCTCCAGACGCATCGCCGGTGAGACGCCGGAGCTGCACGAGGAGGGCGTGCGCATGCGCTTCATCGGCCGCCGCGAGGGCGTGGCGCAGGACCTTGTCGAGCAGATGCAGTGGGCCGAAGCGCTGACCGCCGAGAACCGCCGCATCACGCTGTTCGTCGCCTTCAACTACGGCGGCCGCGCGGAGATCCTCGACGCTGCATCGCGCTACAGCGGCGGCGGCGAGCAGGAGTTCAGAGCGCTGCTGTACGCGCCCGAGATGCACGACCCCGACCTGATCATCCGCACCAGCGGCGAGCGCCGCCTGTCCAACTATCTGCTGTGGCAGTCCGCGTACTCCGAGCTCGTGTTCCGCGACGAGCTGTGGCCGGAATTCGGCCGTGACGCGCTCGAGCAGTCGCTGGCCGAGTACGCCGCCCGCCGCCGCCGCTTCGGTGGGCGCTGAGGACCGCGCCGATGGCCGACCGCACACGCACCCACCGAGGCTCCCGCGCCTCGCGACGCCCACCCTCGCGCGGGAGCGGAGGACGTCCGGCGCCGGCAACTCCCGCGGCGCGAACCGAAGGCGGGCGCAGACGCGCGCGCGCCGCCGAGCGCCGCCGCCGGCGCGAGCCGCGCTCGGAGACGAGCGCGCGCGTGCTCACCGCGATCCCAGCGATCGCGGTCGCACTGTTCCTCGTGCTCGAAGGCGGCTTCGTCTTCGCGCTCGGCCTGTTCGTGCTCGGCGCGGTGTGCATGCACGAGCTGTACGGCATGTACGAGCGCGCCCAGCCCGCCCGGCTCGGTGGCTTCCTCGCGCTGGCGGGGCTGCTGATCGCGGCGCTCTACGGCGACCAGTTCCAGGTGCTGCTCGTCGCGGTGGCCGCGCTGCCGCTGGTGTTCGGCCTCACGCTCGCGCAGCCGCGCCCGAGCGTCGGCGGCATGGCGCTGACGCTGCTGGGCATCTACTGGATCGGCTTCGCGCTCGCCCACGCCGTGATGCTGCGCGGGCTGCCGCACGGCGAAGCGATCGTGATCGACGTGCTGGTCGGCACCTTCCTCGGCGACACCGGCGCGTATCTCGGCGGGCGCATGTTCGGCAAACGCCCGCTCGCGCCGTCGATCTCACCCAACAAGACCGTCGAGGGCCTCGCGATCGGCATGTTGTGCGCAATCCTCGGCGTGTGGATCGCCGGTCGCTACCAGGACTGGCTGCCGGGAACGCATGCGCTCGTGCTCGGTCTCGGCGTCGCGCTCGCCGCGCCCGTCGGCGACCTGTTCGAGTCGTTCGTCAAGCGTGAAGCCCGCGCGAAGGACTCCGGCGGCCTGTTCGGCCCGCACGGCGGCGCACTCGACCGACTCGACGCGGTGCTGTTCACCGCCGTCGCCTCGTTTTACGTGTGGGCGGCGTACGTGCACTGAAGCGCGAGGTCGGCTCTAAGAAGCCAAACATGGTGGTCGAGGTTGTCGCTCGTGCCAGGATTTGTGCCAATTGCGGGTTCTCGGGAGACATCGCCTACTCCGCGAGGCCGAGCTCGGCGAGGGCACGGTGGGGGTCCAAGTAACGGATCATCCGCATGACCTTCCCGTCGCGGATGTGAAAGACCCAGGCTCCTTTTGCCTGGATCTGCCCGATGTCCAGCCCGCTCGTTTTGCCGTGGCCACTGTAGTGGTCAAGCACTACCACCTTCTCAGCCCCAACCTCACGATACTCGTCCGCCGTCAGACGGAACCCCTCCCAGAGGCCGAGCCAGACGCGGAAATTCTCTGCCATCTCTACCAGGCCCGTCCAGGCGCCCGGGTCGGGTCCGTCAGCAGACACGTACTCGATCTCGGGGTGTGCCCAACCGGCCGAGTCGAAGTCGCCACGTTCCCAGTCCGCGTAGATCGAGCGCACCAAGTCCAGGTTCTCCGACATCGCCTACTCCTCCAGCCCCACGGCTTTGAGGGCTTCGACCTCGGAGAGGTAGCTGCGACCATGGACGATCTTCCCATCACGCACCTCGTAGACGGCCGCACCGGGCTGGTCAATCGCCACGCCGCTGTCGCGACCACGCACTCTCAGCCTGTAGAGGACGAGCACACGATTGCCGACGGGTCTGAACTCGGCGTCATGCACGCGCACCTCGGAGAAGCTCTGGAACAACTCGTCGAAGTAGCGCCTCACAGCGGCGTGTCCGCGATAGACCTCGTCTTCTACCGCGCCCGCCATCGCCGGTATCCATTCGCCCTCGGTGGCCCAGAGTTCGAGAACGCGGTCGAACCGCTTACGCTGGAAGGCTTCGATGGACTGACGCACGATCTCCACGTTCTCCTGCGACATCGGCTACTCCTCCAGCCCCGCGGCTTCGAGGGCCTCAGCGCGGTCGAGGTAGTTGCGCAAACTCACGACCTTCCCGCCTCGCAGGGTCCAGAGCGCGTAGTGGCGGCGGTCCACGACGACACCGCTTGCGCGACCGATCCCGTGTTCGTTGACGGTGACCAGCACGTGATCTTCGCGATCACGCATCTCCTCCGGTCGGTAGCTGAGATTGCGAAAAGGTGCGAGCCAGTTGCGAAACGCACGACGGACGCGACATCGCCTACTCCGTCAGCCCTACGGCTTTGAAGGCCTCAGCGCGTGTCAAGTAGGCGCGTACGGCGGCGGCTTTGCCGTCGCGGATCGTCCAGACCTGCGTCTCTTCCAGGTCAAGTTCTTGGCCGCTCCCTCGAAGGCAGCCGCACAGCCGTGTTACGGCAACAACGTGATCTCCGGCATCGGTCACCTCATCGACATCGACGTGGAAGTCCTCGAACGCATTGACCCATTCCTCACGGAGCCGGACCGCGCCCTCCCGACCCTTGCGGACGCCAGCATCGGGCAGATCCCGGCGCGTGTGCCACTCGAAGTCCTCCTCCAAGACGTCGTTCAGGTTCAGCTCCTGCTTTTGGCTGGCCCACTCGTAGGCCGCCAGGACGAGTTCTACGTTCTCCTGCGACATCGCCTACTTCCGTTCCTCGGCGAGGCGTTCGGCGGCATTACGGGCCTCGTCGATCTCATGAATCGAGAGGCGCGCGACCAAGCCTCGCTCCCAAAGGAACACCCACCCCTCGCGCTGGCGAAAGTGACCGTGACCGGCGCTACCAGCAGGAACGCCCTCTTGGACAACCACAGCAAACACAACCCCGTTGCCGAGGTCGCGGGCATCCTCGAGCTTGAACTCCAATTCCTCGTAAGCGCCGAACCAGTCCTCGAGGGTGCCACGGATCGCCGCTCGCCCTTCGAAGGGTCCCCCCACGGCCCGTCCCGCAAAGACCGCATCGGAAGCGTAGAACCTGATCACCGCGTCCAAATCGCGCCGGTTTGCGGCCTCCAAGGCGCGGCGCACACGCTCAACCAGGTCGGGGGTCGTGGACTCCTCAGACATCGCCCGGCCAGTATCCCCGAGACGATGGCATGGGCGACCTCGCCCGCCACTGGCAGGAGCAGCAGGACGATGGCTGAGGGCCGGGTCCGCCGGGCAGACCCAAGCCCCATGTGCGCCAGCCGCTTCGGCGACTACTCCGAAGGCGCCTGCGCGTGCAGGAGTAGTACGGAGAGGCAGCTTCGCAGCACGGTCAATTCGGCGGCGAGGTCCGTCGTCACGTCGTTGTTGGCAGCTGGAGTGACGGCCGTGGCCTTGAACGCGTCCAGCGGCAACGCGTCCGGGAGGCTCCTGAGGGCACGTTCGGTCTCGGCGACCCATGCGTCGCGGCGTGCTCTCCACGAGGCGTGGTCGTCGCGGTCGCCGACCATCTCGGCGGCCATCAGCAGCCTTGTGCCGGCGGTGATCTGTGCGTCTATCGGTTGGTCGTTCTTGCTCAACGAGCGATGTGTTCCCCAACCAGGGACTCGCCAAAATGGCAAAACACAGGCGCGATGAGGACCTGTCGTATGGGCTTTGCCCCGCTCGCGGCAGGCGCCGAGAGTGCCGAGGCGCTGAGCGTCTACATGGGGCCACGCGAACATCGGGATCACGAGACAGAAGCGATTCAGAGTCTCGTGTCCAACCTCGTCGAGAAATGATTGGCCGCCTGGCCAATCGGGAAAGGACAGCCATGACCCATCATGGGTCGAGTAGTACGGATTGGATCTCTCATACTGCTCCTTGTTCTACTCCCTCTCGCCTGGACGGCCGTCACGGCATTCGTCGTGGCGGCCTGCCAGGTAGCGTCTCGCAGCGACGGTCGAATCGAGCGCTCGGAGCACATAGCGCGGTAGGCCGGCGGCGGCCGGTCGTGCGAAAGCGACCGGGCTGCAGAAGCTTCCAAAGGCCGCGCCTCTAAGGGCCGGGATGCTGCGCCCGATGGGCCCGAGGGCTGTGCGCAGAAACCCGGCCTGTCCCCATCACTGGAACTCCGTGAGCGCCTCCGTGGCCCATGGCCATGTTAGTCGCGCTCGCGCCAGGCCGCCGGTCCGCGAAAAGACCATCGGATGAAGTGCTCGCCGGCAGATCGATGGACCGCCCCTTGCGGTCCGAGCTCTGACGAGGCAGGCCGCGGGCGGCGAAGTAACCTGGCTGTCACTGTCATCCACAGCGCGGGAGGCAGCTGGTCGTACGAACGGATCGCGTGGACTCGCGGCAACGCAGCGTGCCGGCTGGGACACCACAACCGCTTCACATAGGAGGACGTGGTGTCAGTCGGACAATTCTGCCCGCCGGATGGCGTGGTCGAGCCGCGGCGGCTGCTCGAGATCGAGAACGCCGTCGACGGCTTCAAGCACACCCTGCGGCTCACCGGCGAGGTGGATCTTTCCTCCGCCGAGTTGCTGGAGGATGCGATGCGGCAGGTCTGCGCGGGTCGAAGAGCGACCGAGCTCGTGGTCGACCTCGGAGGCGTCAGCTTCATGGATTCGACGGGTCTCCGCACGCTTCTCGTCGGCAAAGCGCTGTGCGCGCGCTCCGGAGTCGAGTTGCGTGTCCTTCCCGGACACGCTCGGGTTCGGCGCCTGCTCGAGATCACGGGGCTGGGAGCATTGACGCGCGCGGCGGCGGACTGAGCCTGCGCATCCAGGGGCGGCGACGGTCGCCGGCAGTGGAACGGTAGGAGCCCCGGCCGGTGCGCGCACCGACCGGGGCGTCGCGACAACCCCCGGGGGGTGTCGCACAGGGAGTGTCTACCCGAGCGGCGCCGGTGCAACGCGCGTCAGCCCGCCGATTCGCGGGCACCTGATTCGGGAATGGGACGTTTCCGCGAGGACTACGTGCGGGGTCTCGGCATGGCGACGCACAACAACGCGCTCGCCTATGGCTACTCGGTCACGGCGGGCGGCGCGTTCGCCGCGCTGGCGAGCACCGCCGGCCCCAGCGATGTCGGGCGCATCTTCGGCTTCGTGCTCGGCGCGAGCATTGCGTTCGCCGGTGTCAACGCGCTGGTCACTCGCGGCTTCCGCCGGCGGGTACAGGAGGAGCCGCCCGTCGTCGTGGCGCTCGCGACGTCCTTCAGCGCGCTGTCGATCAGCGCGGGCGTCGGCATCGCGGCGCTGATCGGCTGGCAGCTGGGCGGTTGGTGGTCCTGGCTGCTGGGCGCGCTGCTCGCGACGTGGGTGTACCTGTCGGTTGCGGCGCTCGAGGTCGCGGCCTCGCGCGCGCTGCATCTCACCCTCGGCGGAAAGGATCCACGCGAGCGCTGAAGCGCCGCGGCCTAGGGCGTCACGAGGTCGTGCAGCTCGAGGATCGTGACCTGCGCGTCATCCTCCTCGATGCCGGCCGCACGCAGAGCAGGCCCGAGGATCTCCTTCTCGAACCGTTCGGCGTACTCGTAGGAGTCCCAGACCTGGGCGATCTGCGCCTCGCCGTCGACCCTGCTGGCGCCGTGCATGATCAGTCCGAGCGGATGCTCCGAATGGAGTTGCATGTCGGCCACCACGCGGTCATAGACATCCTCCGCAACCACGCGACGAACCAGTCTGAGAACCGCCACCGCCACTTCCCCCAAAGGTCAGTAGTACCGTGCTCGTCTCGCCGTCCAAGGTATCACCGCCCGACGAAGCGGGCAAGCACTCCCACTCGGCCGGCGCCCCCCGCTGCCGGGCTTTGAGCTCTCAGCGCGCCGCGGCGACCGGCGCGGGATGACGATCGATCTCGAACCACATGCGCGCATGGCCGTCCACCGCGTCCAGCGCCCAGCGGTCGGCGATCTGGTTCAGCAGCAGCGAGGCGAACGTATCCGGGTCGGGCGCGTGCAGGCCGGCAGACGGCCAGCCCTCCAGCTCGACGCGCACGACGTCCTCGGGCATCCACATGCGCAACTCGACATGGCTGCCCTCGCCGGAGCTCTCGACGGCCAGCGTGACGAGCTCGCTGCACAGCAGCTTGACCGCGTCGCGCAGGTCCGGCGAGGGACGTCCGACCTGACAGACCCGATGACGCGCCGCGCGCGGCGCGTACGGATCGAGCGGCAACACGACCGACAGGTCCGGCCGCGGCAGATCCGGTTCCATACGGCAGGTCTGCCCACTTTGTCAGCTTCCAAATCCAGGTTCGACGGTCCGCGGTCGGCAACCGGACATGGGTCCCGCCGCAGCTCGCCCGCTCCGGTCGATGCACCGTCGTTTGACAGTCATGCGAACATGTGTTCGCCCATGGGACCGAGACCTTGGAGGCCCGCGTCGGAGCTCGAAGCGGCGCTGGAGCGCGGCGATCTTCGCTATGCGATCGCGCTCGCCGACGAACTGCGCAGCGAGCGGGGCAGGCCGATCCCGCTCGAGCTGGCCGTGCGCTTCCTGCCGCTGATCGCGCGCGAGAGCCCGGGCGAGTACGACGCGTACGCGCTGCGCTGGCTCGCGCGATGGGCGAGCGAGACGGGCACCGCGACGATCGAGCAGGCCGCAGAGGTCGCCGCGTCGCTTGCCGACCTGCCGGCCGAGCCGAGGGCCGCCCAGGCGATCGCGACGATGCTCTGAGGCGCCGCGCCTTGCCTTTCTGGCGGGTCCTGTACTACCGTGTCAAGGCCGCACAGGGACCGAGGGACCGGGATTCGATCGGAGGATGATGAGGACGGCTCGTACGTCGAGAGGGAACAGCGATGCGCGTGCGCGCCCGCGTGTGCTGATCGCGCTGCTGATCGCCGCCGCGGCGCTCGCCACGGCTGCATCCAGCGCGTCCGCGCTGATCGTGCACGTCAACAGCCACAAGGCGCTCAGCTACGAACCGCTGCGCGGCGCCACGCGGCTGTCGGCTTCGCCGTTCGCGACACCGCGCGCGAAAGGCAAGAACCTCCTCTACCACGGCGGACCGGTGATGCACGCGAACACCAACTACGCGCTCTACTGGGCGCCGAGCGGCTCCCAGCCCTACGCGGCCGGCTTCCAGAGCGGCGTGAACAAGTACCTCGAAGACCTCGGCCACGACAGCGGCGGCAACCAGAACGTCGACTCCGTCGCGACCCAGTACAGCGACTCCAGCGGCGAAGTCGCCAACTACGCCTCGCATTTCGGCGGCGCGCTGATCGACACCGAAAAATATCCCGTCAGCGGCTGCGTGGCGGCGGCCACATGCCTGACCGACGCACAGATCCAGGCCGAGATCACACGCTATGTCAAAGCAAACAACCTGCCGACGGGCCTCGCACACGAGTACTTCCTGCTGACCCCTCCGGGCGTGGAATCGTGCTTCGCTACCGGCAGCAGCGAATGCTCGGCGGGCACCGCCACCCCGGCCTTCTGCGCCTACCACGGCTTCATCGAAGCCAGCAGCATCGTCTACGCCAACGACCCGTACGTGCTGGGCAACGAAGCCTGCGACACGAACGAACACCCCAACGGGCCGTCCGACTCCGCGCTGCTGGGCGGGCTCAGCCATGAGCACAACGAGTCGACCACCGACCCGCAGCTGAACGCCTGGTACGGCGCCGAAGGCAAGGAGAACGGCGACAAATGCCGCACGTTCATCGAATCCAGCGAATACGGCACGCCGCTCGGCAACGCCGAAAACGGCTCGCGCTACAACCAGCTGATCAACGGCGCGCACTACTGGTACCAGCAGGAGTGGAGCAACCAGGGCAGCGCCTGCCTGCAGCGCCTCACGCCGCCGGCGCCCGCGATCACGAAGCTGACCCCCAAGAAGGGTCCCGCCGCCGGAGGCACCTCGGTGACGATCACCGGCAGCGGCTTCAGCGGCGCGACCGACGTCAGGTTCGGAGCGGCGCCTGCGGCGGCGTTCACGGTGCAGTCCTCCACGGCGATCAAAGCGACATCGCCCGCCGGCTCGATCGGCGTGGCCGAAGTGAGCGTGGTCGCTCCGACCGGCACCAGCGCGCCGACGAAAAAGGACCGCTTCAAATACACCAAGAAATAAGGCGGGGGCGCTCGCTCCTCGCGGGCGCGCGGCCGGCGCGGGCTCGCTCGCGCCGGCGTGAGCGCCGGCCGGCGTCCCGCTCGCGGCGCTAGGCTCGCCGGCATGAACGCGAAGCGGCTGCTGGTGCTCGGCGCGACCGGCTCGATCGGGCGCCAGGCGCTCGACGTGTGCGAGCGCAGCGAGGAGCTCGAGCTGGTCGGCCTGTCGGCTGACAACTCCTGGGAGCCGCTCGTCGAGCAGGCGCGTGCGACCGGCGTGCAGCGCATCGCGCTCGCCGACGCCGACGCGGCCGCGCGCGCGTCGGAGGCATGGACGGGTGGGCAGGTGCTGAGCGGCCCGGAGGGCCTCGTGCGGCTGGTCGTCGAGTCGGACGCCGATCTGGTGCTCAACGCGCTCGTCGGCTCGGCGGGCCTCGGCCCGACCGTCGCGGCGCTCGGCGAGGGCATCGACCTCGCGCTGGCGAACAAGGAGTCGCTCGTCGTAGGCGGCGAGCTCGTGACCGCGCTCGCCGAGGCGACCGGCGCGCGTGTCACGCCGGTCGACTCCGAGCACACGGCGCTGCACCAGCTGATCGCGGGGCAGCCGCCGGGATCGGTCGAGCGCCTCACGATCACCGCCAGCGGCGGCCCCTTCCGCGGCCGCACGCGCGAGCAGCTTCGCGATGTGAGCGTGCAGGAGGCGCTCGCTCATCCCACCTGGGCGATGGGCGGCAAGATCACGATCGACTCGGCCACGCTGATGAACAAGGGCCTGGAGCTGATGGAGGCCCATCACCTGTTCGGCACGCCATACGAGCGCATCGACGTGGTCGTGCATCCGCAGTCGCTGATCCACGGCCTCGTGCAGCTCGCCGACGGCGCGATGCTCGCGCACATGGGGCCGCCGGACATGCGCATCGCGATCTCCTATGCGTTGCACGGCGGCGAGAGCGTCGCGCTGCCGATCCAGCCGCTGGACCTCGCGGCGATCGGCCGCCTGGACTTCGAGCCGGTCGACGTCGAGGCGTTCCCCTGCCTGCGTCTCGCCCGCGCGGCCGCCGCCGCGGGCGGTACCGCGCCGTGCCTGCTGAACGCTGCCAACGAGATCGCCGTGCACGCGTTCCTGCAGGAACGGCTCGGCTTCCTCGACATCGCCGCCGTGATCGAGGAGACGCTCGCCGCGCTGCCGGCCGAGCCGCTGCGCGACTTCGACTCGCTCTACGAGGCCGACCGCGAAGCGCGCCGTATCGCCGGCGAGTCGGTGGCTGCGCTGCGCTGAGCGGAGCATCTCCGCGGGCTCGCCGAAGCGGCGGAGGCGGGTGCACGCGCCTGCCACACTGGGCCGGTGAGCTGGGTACTGACGATCGCCGGAATCATGGCCCTGATCGTGCTTCACGAGTTGGGCCACTTCTTCGCCGCCAAGGCAGTGGGCATGCGTGTCGAGCGCTTCTCGCTGTTCTTCCCGCCGAAGCTGATCGGCATCAAACGCGGCGAGACCGAATACATGATCGGCGCGATCCCGGCGGGCGGCTACGTGAAGATCACCGGCATGAGCCCCGTCGAACTGACGCAGCTCGACCTGCGGCTCGCCGACCGCTCCTACTACCTGCAGCATCCGTGGAAGCGGATGTTCGTGATCCTGGCCGGGCCCGCGGTGAACCTCGCGATCGCCTTCGCGATCTTCTGGGCTGTGCTGCTGGCGGGATCGCCGAGCGGCTCGATCGTGCTCGAACGCCTCAACCCGAAGGTGCCGACGGTCCGTTCCAGCACGTCGGTCCTGGCGGTGGAATCCGGTACGCCGGCCGCGGGGAAGCTGCATGTCGGGGACCGCATCGTCGCGGTCGACGGGCGCTCGGTGCCGGCGAAGCCGGCCGCCGGGATCGAATCGGTGCGGGCCGCGATCGACTCGCACCGCTGCGCGGGCGCGCTGAGGGAAGGCTGCAGGGCGGCGAAGCCTGTCGCCGTCACGGTCCTGCGCGAAGGGCAGCGCCGAACCGTCCCGGTGTACCCGGTGTACAGCGCCAGGGCCAAGCGCATGCTCCTGGGCTTCGGCTTCGGCACGCCGAAGAGCTTCGCGCCCGGCGCGGGTGCGAGCGCGGCGTTGGGCGAGATATGGCACACGACGACGGGTACGGTCAGCGGCTTCGGCCGCGCGCTGACCCAACCGAAGGTCCGCAAGGAAGTGTCGAGCATCGTCGGGATCACCGCCGCATCGCAGGAAACAGTCAAAGAAGGCCCCGGCAAGGCCCTTGTGTTCCTCGGCTACATCTCGCTGGTCCTCGCGGTCATCAACCTCTTCCCGTTCCTGCCGCTCGACGGGGGGCATCTGCTGTGGTCGCTGCTGGAGCACCTTCGCGGCGGGCGTCGCGTGTCAGTCGGAGCGATGTACCGCTACAGCTCCGTGGGCATCATCCTGCTGCTGTTCCTCGTCGTGAACGGCATCTCGAACGACATCAGCCGCCTCACGGGCTGAACGCTAACCGCCCCCCGGATCCGGTAGGCGCAGGCTCACCCAGCTCTTCACCAGCGGTCCGAGCCGCTCCGGGCGCGCAGGACCGAACAGCCGCTCGAGCTCGCCGCGCGAGAGCAGCGAGATCTCCTCCCATTCCCGCTCGCCCGCCGCGCCGAGGCGCCAGTAGCGCCGGCGCAGCGGCACGGGCAGCCAGTGCGCGGCCGGCAGCAGCGCATGTGGCTCGATCGGGAACGAACGCGCCGGCGTCTGCACCATCCAGCCGCGCGCCACGCGCCGCAGCTCGGACGCGAACGCCTCGCGACGCGCCGGCGGCACGTGCTCGATCACGCTCGAGCAGTACGCGAGATCGAACTCGCCGTCGGCGAAGGGCAGCCCCGCACTCGCGTCGGCGCGAACGAACGGGCCCGGATACGCGGGCTGCTGCACGATGTCGGTGCCGGTGATGTCGAGCGCCGGCTCCAGCGCGCGCAGACCCAACACGCCGCAGCCGACGTCGAGGATGCGTGCTCCTTCCGGCAGTTCGCGGCGCGGGAAGAAGGCATCGTGGCGGCGCCGGCGCGCGCGCTCGGCGAATGGGGCCGCGAGGCGCGCCAGCGGGCCACGCGCGGTCGCGTAGACGCCTGGCATGTCGGGGACAACCTAGCTGCGCGAGACGCGGCGCCGGCGCGGCCGCGAGCAGCCGCCCGGGAATCGGACGCCGCGGCGCGGCCAACTAGAATCGCCCCTATGGCCTCCAAACGGCAGATCCACGTCGGCGCGGTGCCGATCGGCGGCGGCGCGCCCGTCGCGGTGCAGACGATGACGAAGACCGAGACCGCCAACCTGCAGGCGACGATGGAGCAGATCCGCACGGTGGCCGAGGCGGGCGCTGACATCGTGCGCGTGGCCGTGCCGCGCGAGCAGGACGCCGAGGCGCTGAAGACGATCGTGCGCGAGTCGCCGATCCCGATCATCGCCGACATCCACTTCAACCACACGCTCGCGCTGAAGGCGATCGAGGCGGGCGCGCACTGCGTGCGCCTGAACCCCGGCAACATCGGCGGTGCGGAGAAGGTCGCCGAGGTGACGGCGCTGGCCGAGCGCCACGGCACGCCGCTGCGCGTGGGGGTCAACTCCGGCTCGCTGCCGAAGCACCTGCGCGAGCTCGAGTACGAGAACCCGGTCGAGGCGCTGGTCACGGCGGCCGTCGAGACGGTCGAGCTGATGGAGCGGCTCGACTTCAGGAACTTCAAGGTCTCGATGAAGTCGACCTCGGTGCCCAACACGATCGCCGCGAACCGCATGCTCGCCGGGCGCATCCCCTACCCGCTGCATCTCGGCGTGACCGAGGCGGGCACGAAGTGGTCGGGCTCGCTGAAGTCCGCTGTGGGGCTCGGCACGCTGCTCGCCGACGGCATCGGCGACACGATCCGCATCTCGCTCTCGACGTTCCACGCCGAGGAAGAGGTGAAGGTTGCGTGGGAGATCCTGAAGGCGCTGAAGCTGCGCGAGAAGGGCCCCGTGCTGATCGCCTGCCCGACCTGCGGGCGCCTGCAGTTCGACATGGACACGGTCGTCGCCGAGGTCGAGCAGCGCCTGGAAGCCTATGACGACCCGATCGAGGTGTCGGTGCTCGGCTGCGCCGTCAACGGCATCGGCGAGGCGCGCCACGCGGATTTCGGCATCACCGGTGCGAAGGACATGGGCATGATCTACTCGAAGGGCGAGCCGCTCAAGAAGGTCCCGACGGAGCGCTTGGTCGATGAGCTCTTCAAGGAGATCGACCGCTACTACGCCGCCGGCAAGAAGGTCGAGCGCGACGACGACGCCGCCGCCGAAGCGCGCGCGTGGCTCGAAGCCAACGAGGACGACACGCAGATGACTCCCGAGCGCATCGCCGCGATGGAGGCGGCCGCCGCGGAGGACGAGACCGCCGACGCGGTGCTCGAGTCGATGCTCGCGGGATCGCCGCAGGGGGAGCCGGACACGACCGGCACGCCCGTGAACGGCGCGCCCAACGGCGATCGCTCAGCAGGCGCCGTGGTACTCGACGAGGCGGTCTCGCCTGTCGCGGGCCGGCGCTTCTCACGCAGCTGAGGCTGCGCGCCGCGCTCCTCCACGTGCAAGCCGGGCGCTGCTCGCGCGGGCGAGGCGTCCTCAGGGCGTCGCAGCGGTGCTGTCGAGGAACCCCAGCACCAGTTCCCTGAACGCCGCCGGCTGCTCGAGCGGCGCGAGGTGGCCGGCACCGGCGATCGTCGCATGCTGGGAGCGCGGCAGTACGCCGGCCATCTCGCGGGCTGCCACCACGAAGTCCGGCATGTCGCGCTCTCCGGCGGCGCACAGCGCCGGCATGCCCAGCGCGGCGAGCGCGTCCAGCCGGTCCTCGAGCGGGTCAGGCCCCTCGCTGACCTCGGGCGCCGCCTGCTGCAGCAGGAACGCACGCCGCTGCATCGTCGCGATCCGCTCGCGCAGCTCGGGCGGCGCGCCCGGCAGCGTCCATGCGGCGAGGATCGCCTCGACCGCTGCCTCTGTGTCGCCGGCCTCCAGCGCTGCCTCCTCGGCCTCCCAGGACGCGGCGAGCTGCTCGGAGGGCTGCTCCTCGCCGCCCGGCGCGGGAGCGGAGATCAGCACCAGCGCCGACACGCGCCGTGGCGCGACGGCCGCCACCCGCAGCGCGACAGCGCCGCCGAAGGAGTTGCCGAGGAGCGCGACGGGGCCGCTCGTGAGCAGGTCGAGCGTCTGCAGCACGTCGTCCCACGGCGCCTGCGGTCCCGCCTCGATGCCCGCCTCGCCGAAGCCGGGCAGGTCCAGCGCAAGCACGCGGCGGCCCGAGTCGGCCAGGGGCGTCAGCTGCTCGCGCCACATCGTGCGGTCGGCGATGCCGGCGTGCAACAGCACGAGCGGGGCTCCCTCGCCAACCTCATCGAAGGGGAGGATCACCGCGCGAGCGTATCCGGTCTGCTCGGGTGGGCTCCGCTGCCAGGAAGCCCTGGCGGGACTAGGAAGCGGCCGCGAAGCGCTCCGCGATCCTGGCCCAGTCGACGACGTTCCACCACGCGTCGATGTAGTCGGGGCGGCGGTTCTGGTACTTCAGGTAGTAGGAGTGCTCCCACACGTCGACGCCGAGCAGCGGCGTCTGGCCGTTGGAGATCGGGCTGTCCTGGTTGGCGCTGCCGACGACCGCGAGGCCTGAGCCGTCGTGAACCAGCCATGACCAGCCGGAGCCGAACTGGTTGACACCCGTTTCCTTCAGCTTCGCCTGGAAATCGGAGAAGGAGCCGAAGGTGGAGTTGATCGCATCGAGCAGCGCGCCGGCCGGCTGCCCGCCGCCGTCGGGACTCATGCTCTCCCAGAACAGCGTGTGGTTGTAGTGGCCGCCGCCGTTGTTTTTGACCGCGCCCTTCTTGTCGCCGAGGCTGTCGAGGTTCTGCAGCACCTCCTCGATCGGCCTGTCCGCCCACTCGGTGCCCTCCAGCGCCGCGTTGGTCTTGTCCACGTAAGCCTGATGGTGCTTGTCGTGGTGGAATTCCATCGTCGCCTTGTCGATGTGCGGCTCGAGCGCGTCGTACGCGTACGGGAGCGGCGGAACTGTGAAGGCCATCGTGGCTCCTTTTCGATCGGTGCTCTGAAGTTCTCCCGCGCTGTTCTATCAGAGGCCCCTCGTTAGGCTTGCGTCGATGTCGGCACCCCGCCAGCCGGTCGCCACCGGCCGTCCCGGCCGTCCCGCGGCCGCGACGCGCGAGGCGGCGCTGGCGCTGGCACGCAAGCGCTACATGGCGGGCGAACGCGTCGACGTGCAGGCGATCGCGCGCGAGCTGGGCCTCGCGCGCGCGACCATGCACCGCTGGTTCCGCACGCGCGACACCCTGCTCGGAGAGTTGCTCGCGGAGCTCGGCGAGGAGCGCCTGGCGGCGCTGCGCGCGCGCACCGCGGGCCGCGGCGCGAAGGCGCTGCTGGAGAGCTTCGACAAGTTCAACCGCGAGCTGGCGGCGGCGCCCGGGCTGCGCGCGCTGCTCGCCCAGGAGAAGCAGCGCGGCCTGCGAATCCTGACCTCGAGCGACGGGATCGTGCAGCCGCGCATGGTCGCGGCGGTGCACGCGATGATCGAGCGCGAGGTCGCCGCCGGCGCCTACGAGCCGCCCGCGGCGCCGGACGTGCTCGCGTTCGCCGTGGTGCGGCTCGCCGAGGCGTTCCTGTACAACGACACGGCCGTGGGGCTGCAGGCCGACACGGAGAAGCTGCACCAGATCGAGGCCGCGCTGCTCGGCCTCGCTTCGCCGGTCCGGTAGCGCACGGCGTGCCGCGGCACGCCTAGAATGATCGAAACCGCGGCGGGGGCCTGCCGGCTGAGGGCCGCATGGAGGAGGGGGCAGGGATGATTCATGGAGATGGCGGTCGTGGCTTCACGCGCCGCTCGGCACGCGGCCTCGCGGCGGCGCTTGCGCTGGTCGTGGCGGTGATGCTCGCGAGCGCCGCGGTCGCGGGCGCGAAGGGCGCCACCGTGTGGCTTTGCAAGCCGGGCGCGAAGCCCGATCCGTGCACAGCCGACCGCTCCACAACGGCGGTCTCCTACGAAGGAACCACACGCCGCGAAGCAGTCGTCAAGCAGGTCCGCAGCGGCCGCCCGCAGGTGGACTGCTTCTACGTGTACCCGACCGTCTCAGAACAGGTGGGCCCCAACGCGGACCTGACGATCGAACCGCAGCAGACGCAGATCGCGATCGACCAGGCGTCGCGCTTCTCGCAGGTCTGCAGGGTGTTCGCACCGGTGTACCGGCAGCTGACGCTGCCGGCGATCCACACCCCCGGCGCGGTCACTCCCGCCAGCGCGGCGATCGCGTACCTGAGCATGCGCAACGCCTGGAGCGAATATCTCAAGCACTTCAACAAGGGCCGGCCGATCGTGCTGATCGGCCATTCGCAGGGAACGCTGCTGCTGGCGCAGCTGATCAAAGAACAGTTCGACCCGAGCCCTGCGCTGCGCAAGCAGCTCGTCTCGGCGATCCTGCTCGGCGGCAACGTGCTCGTGCCCGAAGGCGAAAGCGTCGGCGGCAGCTTCCTGCACGTCCCGGCGTGCGCAGCGGCGACCGACTTCGGCTGTGTGATCGCCTACTCGTCGTTCCTGAAGGAACCGCCGGAAGACTCGTTCTTCGGGCGGCCGAACAGCCCGCTGCTGGGTACGCCGCCACCGCCGGGCATGCAGGTGCTGTGCGTGAACCCCACGCTGCTCACGCAGAACGGCGCCACCGGCGCGCTGCTGCCGTACGCGCCGACCACGCCGTTCCCGGGGACACTCGGCTCCGGCACACCGACGCCGTCCGCTTCGACGCCGTGGGTGCAGACGCAGGGCGCCGTGACGGCGCAGTGCAGGAACGAAAACGGCGCGAGCTGGCTGCAGATCGGCACGCGGGAAGGGCTCAGCCAGAGCGTGGTCGAAGATCTGGCGTCGCACAACGAAGCCGTGGAAGAACTGAGCGGACCCGAATGGGGCCTGCACCTCTACGACGTGAACATCGCGCTGGGCAACCTCGTCAACACGGTTTCGCTGCAGACCGCGGCGTACGGCTTCGCACACTGAAGACGAGGCGCGTAGGCTCGCCGAGGCGGTCCGCGTGGCCGCCTCGGCGCACGCGGCGCGCGAGTGGGTTCTTATACGCTCGCCGCGATGACGCGACTGTCTCAGTACCTGCTGCCCACCGAGAAGGAGGCGCCCGCCGACGCGGAGGCGATCTCGCACAAGCTGATGGTGCGCGCAGGCCTGATCCGCCAGATCGGCGCGGGCATCTGGACGTGGTTGCCCGCAGGCTGGCGCGTACACCAGCGCGCCGCGGCGATCATCCGGGAGGAGCTCGACGCGATCGGCGGACAGGAGATGCTGATGCCGGTGCTGCAGCCCGCGGAGGTGTGGCGTCGCACCGGCCGCTACGGGATCGACGAGCTGTTCAAGCTCCAGGACCGCAAAGGCGCCGATCTGGTCCTGGCGATGACGCACGAGGAGGCGGTCACCACGCACGTCGCTCAGGTCGTGCGCTCCTATCGTGACCTGCCGCTGATCCTCTACCACCTGCAGGTCAAGGAGCGCGACGAGCCGCGCCCACGCGCCGGCGTGCTGCGCACGCGCGAGTTCATCATGAAGGACTCCTACACCTTCGATCGGGATGCGGCCGGCCTCGAGGAGCGCTACGAGCTGCACGTCGGAGCGTATGACCGCATCATGCAGCGCACCGGCCTGCGCTGGTACCGCGTCGAGTCCGACGTCGGGATGATGGGCGGCTCCGGTGCGCACGAGTACATGGCGCCGTGCGCGGCGGGCGAGAACGACGTCGTGCTGTCGGGCGACTACGCCGCCAACATCGAGGTCGCGAGCGCAGAGCCGGCCGCGGTGACGCTGCCCGAGGCGCCGGAAGCTCCCGAAGCGGTGAGCACGCCGAGCCTGACGACCGTGCGCGACGTTGCGGCCGCCCTCGGGCTGTCCGAGGGCGCGCTGCTGAAGGCCTATCCGGTGATCGTCGAAGCGGGCGAGGAGAGCCACATGGTGCTCGTGCTGGTGCGCGGCGATCACCAGGTCAACGAGGTCAAGCTCGCGCTCGCGCTCGGCGCGCAGAGCCGCCCGGCGCGCGCGGAGGAGATCGAGGCGCAGCTCGGGCCGCCCGGCTTCATCGGCCCGGTCGCCGTGCCGGAGGGCATCGAGATCCTGCTCGACCACGCCGTTGCGTCCGGTCCGCACGGCGGATACGTGACCGGCGCCGGGCGCACCGACGAGCACCTGCGCGGGGTCGTGCCCGGGCGCGACTTCTCCTTCCGCGAGGCCGACGTGCGCACGGTCGCCGCGGGCGACACGATCGGCGGCGCGCCGATCACGATCGAGCGCGCCATCGAGATCGGCAACATCTTCAAGCTCGGCACGCGCTATTCCGAGCCGCTCGGCGCCAAGTACCTCGACGAGCAGGGGCGCGAGCAGCTGATCTGGATGGGCTCCTACGGCATCGGGCCCGCGCGGATCACCGCCGCCGCGGTCGAGCAGTTCGCCGACGAGCAGGGCATCTCCTGGCCGCGCTCGCTCTCGCCGTGGGGCGTGCACCTGGTGACGCTCGGCAAGCCCGGCTCGCCCGAGCGCGAGGCCGCCGAGCGGCTCTACGAGACGCTGCTCGGCGGCGGCGTCGAGGTGCTCTACGACGACCGTGAGCTGGGCCCGGGCGAGAAGTTCGCCGACGCAGAGCTGCTCGGCTGCCCGCTGCGGCTGACCGTGGGCCGCCGCTCGCTGGAGTCCGGCGAGGTCGAGGTGCAGGTGCGTCGCGGCCGCGAGCAGGCGCCGCCGTTGCCGCTCGCGGCAGAGCCGCAGGAGCTGCTGGCGGCGCTGGACGAGCTGTGGCAGGGCCTCCCGTAGGGCCCGGCCAGGGACCAGCCGGCGCCAGGCCGGACCCACCCGGGCGCGCGGCCGGGGCCGGCGCGGGTCGGCCGCAGCGGCCCCGCTGGCGTCCCCCCAAGCTGACCTTTGCGCGCGTGTTCGGGCTGGACCGCTCGGGACCCCCGCCTCCGCAGACGCAGGCCGGCGCGCCGCTGAACCCGTGGACGGTGCCGAACGCGATCGGGTTCCTGCGCCTGACGCTGATCCCGGTGTTCCTCGTGCTCGCCCTCTCCAGCCGCGACGGCCGCGACGCGCTCGCCGCGACGCTGTTCGCGGTGATCGGCTGGGGCGACTACGCCGACGGCATCGCAGCGCGGCTGACGCGCCAGTACAGCCGGCTCGGCGCGCTGATGGACCCGGTCACCGACCGCCTGCTCGTCGTCTCGGGCGTGGTCGTCGACTGGCACTTCCGGCTGCTGCCGCGCTGGGCGCTGGTGGTGCTGGCGGCGCGCGAGCTGGTGATGCTGGCACTCGGCCGCTACGCGCTGCGCCGCGGTGTCGAGCTGCGCATCAACTGGCCCGGCCGGGTCGCCGTCGCTCCGGTGATGGGGGGACTGTTCTTCCCGATGACGGGGCTGAAGGGCCTCGGCGCCGTGCTGCTCTACATCGGTCTGGCGCTCGCGCTGATCGCGACCGCGCTCTATGTACGCACGGGGCGCCGCGAGCTGGCACGAGCCTCAAGCTCAGCCTGACCTTTTGATCTATAATCGGCGCGCAAGCCGCGACAGGAGGGAGGCCGTATGGACGAGACGTTCCCGGACCTTGGCTCGCTCACGGACACAGAGCTGAAAGACGTGATTCGCCAGCTGACCGAGGAGGAGACCGAGATCTCCTACCGGCGCCGGATCCTGCACGGCAAGATCGACATCCTGCGCGCCGAGCTCGTCAACCGACTGCGCAACAAACACGAGGGCGGCACGGTGACGATCACGGGCGAGGACGTGCAGCGACTGACGGACATCCTCGCGCACGGCCAACCCGATGGCGCGGAGTGAGAGCGCGCCGATGGGAGCCCCTGCGCGCATAGGTTCTCGCCGTCCGCACCAGCGGCCGGCGTAGCGTCGATGGCGTTCCACTGCACCGAGTGCGGCTTCCTCAACAACGAGGGAGCCAACTACTGCCAGCGCTGCGGCGCGCTGCTCGAGCGCGGCGGAGCGGCCGGCATCGCGGGCGGCGAGGGCGGCGAGCCGATCACCGCCACGTACCGCATCGACGAGACCGGCGAGCTGGTGCCGGTCGAGCTCGGCGAGGTGACCGCCAACGGCCCCGCGCTCGTGATCCGCGCCGGCGGCGGCCGCGTGGGCGAGAGCTTCGCGGTCGAAGGCGAGCGCATCACGATCGGCCGCCGGCCGGAATCCGAGGTGTTCCTCGACGATGTGACGGTCTCGCGCGACCACGCGCTGCTGATCCACCGCGGCGACGACTGGTACCTCGACGACTGCGGCTCGCTCAACGGCACGTACGTGAACCGCTCGCGGATCGAGTCGCAGCGGCTGGAGGAGGGCGACGAGGTGCAGATAGGCAAGTACAAGCTGACGTTCCACGCGCGCTGATGGCTACGCAGGCGACACCGAGCGACGCCGAGCAGCTGGAAGCCGAGCTCGCCGCGCAGGCGCCCGAGCTGGACAAGCGGCGCAAGTCGCTCACGATCGGCGCGGTCTGCAAGGCGCTCGCGCAGGAGTTCCCGGACATCTCGATCTCCAAGATCCGCTACCTCGAGGACCAGAAGCTGCTCGCGCCGCGCCGTACGCCGGGCGGCTACCGGCTCTACACGCCCGGCGACGTCGCGCGGCTGCGCACGATCCTGCGCATGCAGCGCGACGAGTTCCTGCCGTTGCGCGTGATCCGCCAGGAGCTCGCAGCCGGGCGCGCCGGCGAGGAGGTCTCCGGCAGCCCGCCCGGCCGTCCCGCGCCGCGCGACGCCGGCCGTACGTGGCGTCCGAGCGTGAGCGTGCGCGAGGCGACCGGCGCGCTCTACTCGCTGGAGGACGTGCTCGAGGAGACGAAGGCCGAGTCGAAGCTCGTGCGCGAGCTCGAAGAGTACGGCGTCGTCAAGGGCGAGCTGCGCAGCGGCGTGCGCTACTTCGACGAGACCGAGCGGGAGATAATCGCCGCCGTCGCCGAGCTCGCGCGCTACGGCGTCGGCGGGCGCAACCTCAGGGTGTTCCGCTCCTCGGCGGACCGCGAGGCGAACCTGCTGCAGCAGATCCTCGCGCCGGCGCTGCGCTCGCGCAATCCCGAGCGGCGCAAAGAGGCGGTCGATGCGCTCGAGAACCTGGCGGCGGTCGCGACGCACCTGAAGCACCTGCTGCTGATCAGGGACCTGCGCAAGATCGTGCGGTGAGCGGAGCAGCGGTGGCGCGCGCCGGCAGCCAGCAGGCGGATGCCCGACGGCTGGGCGAGCTGATTCGCGACATCCCGGACTTCCCGCGGCCGGGCATCGTCTTCAAGGACCTGACGCCGCTGCTCGCGGACGCCGCGGCGCTGAAGACGGCCGTGGAGGCGCTCGCGGAGCTCGCGCGCCCGCTGCGGATCGACTGCGTCGTCGCGGCCGAGGCGCGCGGCTTTCTGCTCGGCCCTGCGCTCGCGCTCGAGCTGGGCGCGGGCTTCGTGCTCGCGCGCAAGCCGGGCAAGCTCCCGTACGAGACGGTCAGCGCCGAGTACCTGCTCGAGTACGGCAGCGATCAGCTCGAGCTGCACACCGACGCGGTCGCGCGCGGCGCGCGCGTGCTCGTGCATGACGACCTGCTCGCCACCGGCGGCACCGCGGCGGCGCTCTGCGAGCTGGTCGAGCAGCTCGGCGGCACAGTCGCGGGCTGCGGCTTCCTGATCGAGCTGGCGTTCCTGCGCGGCCGTGCGCGACTCGCGCCGCGCGAGGTCCACGCCCTGCTTCGCTACGAGTCCTAACCTTGCGCGAATGCCGAACGCGCGCCGCACCCGCACGATCGCCGCACCCGCCGACGAACTGTGGCGGGTGGTCAGCGATCCGCACCACCTGCCTCGCTGGTGGCCGCGCGTGACGCGCGTCGAGGACGTGCGCGACGACGCCTTCACCGAGGTGATGAGGACGCGCCGCGGCAAGACCGTGCGCGCCGACTTCGACATGGTGCACGCGGACGCGAGCGAGCGCACGGTGCGCTGGGACCAGCGCGTCGAGGGTACGCCGTTCGCCGCCGTGCTCAGCTCCTCGCAGACGGAGCTGCGGCTGGTGCCGATCGCGCAGGGCACAGACGGCTCGGCCGCGGCGACCGAGGTCACGATCGAGCTGCGCCAGGAGATCAGCGGCGACCCTGCGGCCGGCGCGCAGCGCAGGCGGGGCTACGGGCGGCTCGGCTTCAGCTGGGGCGCGCGCCTGGTGCGTCGTGCGGCGACGGCGACGATCGACGAGGCGCTCGCGGGCCTGGAGCGGATCAGTGTCTGAGCCGCCGAGCATGCGCTGGTGGGGCTGGGGCGAGGATGCTCACGCGGGCGCGCTGCCGGCGCACGCGCTGGGGTTCCTGCGCGAGACGGTCGGCGTGCGCGAGCAGCGCCGCGAGCCGGTGGCGCTCGATCAGGTCGAGCTCGAGCCTTCGCGGCTGCCGGACGCGGCACGCGCCGCGCTCGGTGCACTGGCCGGCGCAGAGCACGTGCGCGAGGACCACTCAGAACGCGTTCTGCACGCCGGCGGCAAGGGCTACCCGGACCTCGTGCTGATGCGAGCGGGGCGACCGGAGGGCGCGCCCGACGCGGTGCTCCATCCGGGGGGCCACGAGGAGCTTCGCGCGCTGCTTGCTGTATGCGCGGAGCATTCGCTGGCGGTCGTGCCGTTCGGCGGCGGCACCAGCGTGGTCGGCGGCGTCGCGCCGCTGCGTGGCGAGCACGCGGCGGTCCTCGCGCTGGACACGGGGCGGCTCGGCGGCGTGCTGAGCCTCGACCGCGAGTCCTCCACGGTCACGGTCGGCGCCGGCATGCGCGCACCCGCGCTCGAGCAGGCGCTGGGCGGTGAGGGGCTCACGCTGGGGCACTTCCCGCAGTCCTACGAGTACGTCTCGCTCGGCGGCTGCGCCGCGACGCGCTCGGCCGGACAGGCCTCGACCGGCTACGGCGCGATCGAGAAGATGGTGCTGGGCCTGCGCCTGGCAGCGCCCGCGGGAGAGATCTCGCTGCCGGCGCTGCCCGCGAGCGCGGCCGGGCCCGGGCTGCGGCAGACCCTGGTCGGCTCGGAGGGGACGCTGGGCGTGATCACCGAGCTTTCACTGCGCGTGCGCCAGGCGCCGGCGCGACGTATCTACGAGGGGCTGTTCTTCGAGGACTTCGAGGCAGGCCGCGCGGCGCTGCGCGAGCTGGCACGCGAGCATTCGCTGCCGGACGTGGCGCGCCTTTCCGACGAGGCCGAGACGCGCATGTCGCTGGCTCTGGCGGGAGAGGGCGGCGCGAAGGGACGCCTGGGGCGCGCGTACATCGGCGCGCGCGGCTACGGCCAGGGCTGCCTTGCGATCTTCGGCTTCGAGGGCAGCGCAGCCGAGGTCGCGTTCCGGCGCCGGCGCACGCTCGCGCTCGCACGCCGCGCCGGCGCGCTGGCGGTGGGTCGCTCGCCCGGTCGCGCCTGGGCCGCGGGCCGCTACGCCGCGCCGTACCTGCGCGACGAGCTGCTCGCCCACGGTGTGATGGTGGAGACACTGGAGACCGCCGCGCAGTGGTCGGACCTCGGCCATCTCTACGGCCAGGTGCGCGGCGCGATCGAGGCGGCGCTGATCGCGCAGGGCACGCCCGGGCTCGTGATGTGTCACGTCTCCCACGTCTATGAGAGCGGTGCGTCGCTGTACTTCACGTTCCTAGCGCGTCAGCGAGAGGGCGCGGAGGTCGAGCAGTGGCGGGACGTCAAGCGCGCCGCGAGTGACGCGATCGCCGGCAATGGCGGCACGATCACCCACCACCACGCTGTGGGCCGCGATCATGCGCCGTGGATGGCCGCCGAGGTGGGGGAGGAGGGCCTGCGCGCGCTCGCAGCCGTCAAGCAGGAGCTCGATCCCGCCGGGATCATGAACCCGGGGAAGCTGCTCGGGCTCAGCCGCTGAGCCTGAACGGCCCGCGCAGCACGACGTGGCCGGGACGCGTCGGTTTGGTGCTCGTCTCCTGCGTGAGCAGTATTTCGCGGTACGTGCCCGCGTTGCTCGGCAGCAGCGCGGCGCCTTCCAGCTTGTGGCTGGCGCCGACTTCCGGCGCCTTGCTCAGCGGCAGCGCGCTCGTCGGCGAGTTGTACAGCCATACCGCGTAGAAGAAGCCTTTGCTCGAGGGGATGTGTTCGGCTTTGATGTAGAACGCGTTTTTGCTGCCTTCCGCGAGGATCTGAACCGTGCCCGTGCTGCGGCTGCCGGCGGCGGTTGGTTTCAGCGTGAGGTGCGCCACGACCTTGGCCTGTCCCGCCGCGCCGGTGCTCGTGCCGCCGGTGGCCGTACCGGTCGACGCTGCGCCGGTGGTCGTCGCGGTCGTGGAGCCTGCGGCGGCATGCTTGTTGCCGCCGCTGCCGCTGCCGTTGTTGCTCGTGAGCAGCACGACCGCCACCGCGACCGCGGCGACGATTGCGGCGAGCAGCAGCGCTCCGCCCACTCGCGAGCTCGGCAATCCGCCCGGCTTGCCCGGGCTGCTCGCCGCCGCAGGAGCGGCCGGCGAGGTGGACGCGGCACCGGCCGGAGCCGGCGGTATCTCGGGCAGCCCCTCGGGAGCCTCGGGGGCGAGCTCCGCAGCGACCGCTCGCCCCCACGCGTTGGCGGGCGCCGACTCGGCGAGCAGCGTGCGTGTGCGCAGGCGGTCTGCGTCGGCCGGCCGCTGGCCGAGCAGGTAGTCGCCGATCATCTGACGGCTCGCGGCGTCGAGCTCGCGCGCCTCGCGCGGAGCGAGCACGGCGAGCGCCGCATGTGCGCGGTCGTGCACCGCGCTTTCGGCGATTCCGAGCATCGCCGCGACCTCGCCGTAGCTCTTGTGCGCGCGCAGCAGCACCGCGAGCGCTGCGCGCTGGTCGGGGGGGAGCTCGTCCAATCTGCTCATCGCGCTTGTCTCCACCGCCCGGATGCCGGCGTCGGCACCCCAAGGCGCTCCATGCCGGACGAGGGTCCTGCCGCGCGCTGCTCGGTGAGGGAACCGTAGGCTATCGTGGCGGCCCGATGAGCACGCCCGGTGTGGAGCAGCTCGGAGCGGCGATGCAGGGGTTCGACCGTCTCTACGGCCTCGAGCTTCTGTCTTTCTCCGACACGGAGGTGCGCGGTCGTGTCGTGGTGCGGCCCGAGGTCAAGCAGCCGGCCGGACTCGTGCACGGCGGCTTGTACGCCTCGATCGCGGAGTCGCTGGCGTCGCTGGCCACGCACGTGGCGGTGGCCGCGCAGGGCGAGACGGCGATGGGGCTCTCCAACAGCACCAGCTTCCTGCGGCCCATCACCGAGGGCACCGTGCACGCCCGCGCGACGCGCCTGCACCGCGGCCGCACGACGTGGGTGTGGGACGTGCGCTTCAGCGACGACCAGGACCGCACCTGCGCGGTCACGCGCATGACGATCGCCGTGCGTCCCCCCTCGCCCGGCACGGAGCGCCGGGCGAGTCCCTGAAAACGGCATGGAGCGCCGGGCGAGTCCCTGAAAACGGCATGGAGCGCCGGGCGAGTCCCTGAAACGGCATGGAGCGCCGGGCGGGTCCCTGAAACGGCATGGAGCGCCGGGCGAGTCCCCGATCGACCGGGGCTAGCCCAGCGGACGGATCGTGCTCGGCAGCTGCGCGGGCAGCGGCGTCGAGCCGAAGCCGCTGTTCGGCAGGCGCTTCGGCAACGCCTCGCGCGGCGAGGACGGCAGGTTGATCGGCACGGCGACATCGGCGGCGGCCAGCGCCAGCGACGGGCGCGAGGCATAGATCGCGAGCACCACGCGGCCCGTCGGGATCACGAGCGCGCGTCCCGCTTCGACCGCGATCGCGTCGACGCCGCGCAGCTTCATGCTCGTGAACGCGGTCGTCGACCCGGGCAGGAAGCTGTTGTCGGGCGAGGTCACGATGCGCAGCGGCGGCGTGCAGGAGCCCTGGCCGCCCTGCAGGCAGTTGCCGTACTGCACGACATAGCCGCCGCTGGGGTCGCGCTTGGCTTCGGTCACCTGCAGATTCTGGAAGCGCTCACCGAGCCAGTAGACGGGGTAGGGCGCGGCGATCAGGCTCTCGAGGGTGTTGTGCGGGATCGGCTTGACCTGCAGCGTGTCGCCGCAGCCGGCGAGCGCGAGGAGCAGGGTGCAGGCGGCAGCCGGCAGGGCAGTCTTGCGTCGCACGGCTGCAGGCTAACCGCGGTAGCGGTTCGTGATCGGCATGCGCCGGTCGCGGCCGAACGCGCGCACGCTGATCTTGATGCCCGGAGGCGCCTGACGACGCTTGTACTCGGCCAGGTCGACCAGCCGCAGCGCGCGCTCGACCGCCTCCTCGGGCAGCCCCTCGGCGACCAGCTGCTCGCGGCTGCGGTCCAGCTCGACGTAGCCCTCGAGGATGCGATCGAGCACCTCATACGGCGGCAGCGAATCCTCGTCGAGCTGGTCCGGGCGCAGCTCCGCCGACGGCGCCCGCTCGATGATCGAGCGCGGGATCGGCGAGGCCGCGCGAGGGGGCGCAGGAGCGGTGGCCGGCGGCCATGGGAGCGTCCCCGCCGGCGGCGCCGCGGCGGCCACGGCCGCGAGCGGCTCGGCGGGCTCGGGCGATCCGGGCGGCTTGGAGCCGGCCGGCGAGTTGCGCCACTCCGCCAGCCGGTACACGAGCGTCTTGGGCACGTCCTTGATCACCGCGAAGCCTCCGGCGAGGTCGCCGTACAGCGTCGAGAAGCCCACCGACATCTCGGACTTGTTGCCGGTCGTGAGCACCAGCCAGCCGAACTTGTTCGAGAGCGCCATCAGCAGGTTGCCGCGGATGCGCGCCTGCAGATTCTCCTCGGCGAGATCGCGCTCGCGACCGGCGAACGCATCGGCGAGCGTGTCCTCGTAGGCGCTCATCGGCTCGGCTATCGGCAGCTCGTAGACGTTCGCGCCGAGCGCTGCGGCCAGGTCGCGCGCGTCCTGCTGCGTGTCGGCGGAGGAGAAGGGGGAGGGCATGATCGCGAGCGTCACACGCTCGGCGCCCAGCGCGTCGACCGCCAGGCAGGCGACGAGCGCGGAGTCGATGCCGCCGGACAGGCCGAGCACCACGTGGTAGAAGCCGTTCTTGCGCACGTAGTCGCGCAGCCCGAGCAGCAGCGCCTCGTAGATCTCCGCCTCGCGCGGCGCGAGCGGCTGCGCCAGCCGCGGCGCGAGCGGCTGCTGCGAGGGTCGATCGGGCGGCGCCGGCAGCTCGGGCAGCAGGCGCGCCGGGTGCGCGCTGCGCCGCGCCGCGGGGCGATGGCTCGCATCGCGCAGCCGCGCCGCGGAGGCTGCATGCAGATCGACGTCGCACAGCAGCAGCTCCTCGCGGAACTGCGCCGCGCGCGCGATCGTCGCACCGGTGTGATCGATCACGCAGGAATGGCCGTCGAAGATCAGTTCGTCCTGCCCGCCCACGAGCGCGCAGAACGCGACACACGCGAGGTTGTCCCGCGCCCGCTGCGAGAGCATCTGCTCGCGCTCCGCGCCCTTGCCGGCGTGGTAGGGGGAGGCGGAGATGTTGAGAATGAGCGTCGCGCCCGCATGCGCCTCATCGCTCGCGGGCGGCCCCGGCTCCCAGATGTCCTCGCACACCGTCAGTCCGAGTCGCTCGTCGCCCAGCTCGATCACCGCGCCGCCTTCGCCCTGCTGAAAGTAGCGCTGCTCGTCGAACACGCCGTAGTTGGGCAGGTAGACCTTGCGATAGATCGCGTGCACGTGCCCGTCCGCGAGCACCGCGGCGGAGTTGAACACGTCCTCGGCGCGCTCGGGGAAGCCGACGACCGCCACGATCTCACGCGTGCTCGCCGCGAGCCGCTGCAGCGCAGTGGCGGCGTCAGCGAGGAAGTGCTCCTTCAGCAGCAGGTCCTCGGGCGGGTACCCCGTCAGCGCCAGCTCCGGGAACAGCACGAGCTGCGCGCCTGCCGCGCGGGCGGCCTGCATGCCCTCGCCGATCGCCTTCGAGTTGCCCGCGATGTCGCCGACGGTGGCGTTGATCTGGCAGAGCGCCAGGCGCAACGTCAGCCGGCGCTGGCCGGCTTGCGCGCGGCGTTCGGCGTGCGGGTCGAGCCGCCGGAGTCCTCTGCGTGCGCCGTCTGCTGGCGCTTCGAGCGCTTCGCTTTCGGCGCCAGGCCCGCGGCTCGATACAGCGACGCGACCGCCCAGCGGAGATCGTCGGCGATCGCCTCCAGCTTGGGCAGCGCGTCGTAGTCGCCGAGCAGGCCGAAGCCGAGATGGCCGTTGTAGCTCATCACCGCGATGCCCAGCGCCTGGCGCGCCGCCAGCGGCACGACCGGATACAGGCACATCAGCTCGCGACCGAGCAGATAGAGCGGGAACTGCGGACCCGGCACGTTGGTGACGACGAGGTTGAAGAACTGCTGCCTGGCCTGCAGCCGTGCGGCCTGGCTGAGGATCGTCGGCGGCGCGAAGCCCGCGAGGTTCGTCAGCGCCTGCGCGCCGACCGCCTGGCCGGAGCTCTTGAGGTCCTCCATCGCGGCGCTCACGCGTCGCAGGCAGGCGGTCGGGTCCTCGATGCCGACCGGAAGCGGAGCCCACATCGCCGCTACCTGGTTGCCGAGCGCGCCCTGCTGCGCCTTGCTGCGCACCGACACGGGCACCATCGCCTTCAGCTCCAGATCCTTCGTCTCGATCCCCTCACGGCGCAGGTAGCGGCCCAGCGCGAGCGTCACCGCCGTCAGCACCGCGTCGTTGAGCGTGCCGCCGAGCGAGTTCTTGATCGCTTTGAAGCGTGCGAGATCGGCGTCGACGAACGTGTAGCGCCGGTGCGGGCCGATCTCGACGTTGAAGGGGCTCGGCGGCGCCGGCGAGCGCACGCCGGCCAGCGTCGTCGCGCCGATGCTCACGAGGTTCTCGCGCACCTGCCCGGCGGCGCGCCGTGGCGCGCGCAGCAGCGCCCGCGCGCCGCGCAGCATCTCGCTCGGCACCGTGCCGCGTTCGAGCAGCGCCTCGCCGAGCAGCTTGGCGGGACCCGGCAGCGGCTGCGCGCTCCATTCGTCCGCCGGCGCCGAGGCCCTCGCGGGCTCGCGGTCGAGGTCGAAGAGCACCGTTGTGATGTCCACGCCGGAGATCCCGTCGACAAGCGCGTGATGGGTCTTCGCGATCACGGCGAAGCGGCCTTTCGAGAGCGCCTGCACCAGCCAGATCTCCCACAGCGGCTTGGAGCGGTCCAGACGCTGGGAGAACAGCCGGCCGGCCAGCCGCTTCAGCGCGGTGTCATCCGCGGGCTGCGGCAGCGCCGTGTGACGGATGTGGTAGTAGGGGTTGAAGTGCGGATCGTCGGTCCAGATCGGCCGTCCCTGCCCGAGCGGAACGTGCGCGAGGCGCTGGCGGTAGCGCGGCACCAGATGCAGGCGCCCCATCACGTGCTCGACCATTTCCTCGTGCGTCGGCGCCTTGCCCTGAAAGACCATCACGGACGCCACGTGCATGTGCGCCGGCGCGTGGTCCTCAAGATGCAGAAACGTCGTATCGAGCGCCGTCAATCGGTCGGGATTGGCCATGCGGGTTGATTCTAATCGGACTGGCCGAGTTCCATCCGCAGCGCCTGGGTGAGCAGTCCGAGGCGGATGTGAGGCCGCTGGTCGCTCGTGCGCACGCGGATCGTGGACGCCTCCGGGCAGAGCACCTCGACGATCACGCACACGTCGCCGATTTCGCACTCGTCGCCGTGATCCAGTTCGATCGCCTCCATCTGTTCCGCCACGACCTGTCCGAGCTTGCTCTGATCGAGCGTCATCTGGTCTCCTCTCTGATCGCCGGGCCGCCATCATCATCTCGCGCCTCGCCCCGGGCGGCATTCCCGCGTGGGCGCAGCAGCTGCCGGGTCGCGGGCCGACGTCGCCGCAGCGGCTCGCTGCCCGCGAGCGCGATCGTCTTTTCGTCGAGGCGCAGCCGATGCGCCGACGGGCCGAACGGCGCATTTTGCGGCGGACTTCGTGCGGATCCGCACAGCTAAATGTTCTCCCGCTGTGTGATCTCGATCACACAAGTATCCATAACACCTGCCTAGCATCCGAACAGTTGTTCGACTCGCCGAGTCGTCTCCGTGGATGGAGGCGGGCGGGGGACCCACTGCCGGCGCGCCACGTGTGTCGCCGGATGGGGCGAATCGGCCGCTGCTGCGGCCGTAACGCCCGGAGGGCACGCGTCCTGTGCGCGCCGTCCGGCCGTGAGCCCGACAGCTAACCCCGTAGGCGCAAGCAAGGAGGTTCCCAAACAGATGTTCGTAACGGCGACGCCGCCCCCCGCGGCGCCCATGCTGGCGCCGGTCGGTGTCGTAACCGCGGCGTCCGCCCCGCTGGGGGCGCCGCAGCACACCAGCCTCGACGTTCGCCGCCGTCAGCTGAACGTGCTCGAGGACCATCGCGTCTCCGTGGCCGGGCGCATGCTCGAAGGACGCTCACCGGCGCGCTCCGGGCGAACGGTCGCGCTGCAGACGCTCGTCGGGCGCGGCTGGAAGACCGTCGCCACAGCCCGCACCCGCGGCAACGGCCGGTTCCGGCTGAGCTTCACGGCGCACCGCCTCGGCAGCCGCTGGCTGCGCCTGCGCTTCCGCGGCGACGCGATCGCCAGCTCCGCGCACAAGCGCATCGGCAGGCTCAACGTGTTCCGCCTCGCGGGCGCGTCGTGGTACGGCGGCGGTGGCGGCCTCGCCTGCGGCGGGCAGCTGACGAGCTCCACGCTCGGCGTCGCCAACAAGACGCTGCCGTGCGGCACGATCGTCACGCTGCGCTACGGCGCTCACACCGTGCGCGTGCCGGTCGTCGATCGCGGCCCCTTTGTGGCGGGCCGTGACTTCGATCTCACCGAAGCGACCAAGCGCGCGCTCGGCTTCGGCGACACCGGGCAGATCTGGAGCACCGGCTGAGGCTGGGCGGTGTCGTGCAGGGGTTGGGTTTCGCGCCCAGCGGCCGTTCAATCTCCTGAATGTCAGCCGCCCGCCGAGCACAGCGCACACAGGTGTGGCTGGACACCCTCGGCGACTGGACCTGGCCCGGACAATCCCCGATCGCGGGGGGCGCCCAGGCCACAGTCGTCGCCGAGGTGATGCCGCCGCCATGGATCCCCGCATCGCCGCCCGCGAGAGCGATCGACGCTGCGCCGCCGCTGCCGGCCGCCTGGCAGCGCGGCCGGCGCATCGTGCTCGCGCTGCTGTTGATCGCGCTGGTTGCGGTCAGCGGCGCGCTTGTTCTGCGCGGCCGCCTCGCCCCGGCGCGCAGCGCGGCGGCGCGAGGGGCCGGCGCGGCCACCGGCGCGCAGAGCCGGCTGCTGCCGGTGCCGAGGCTCACCACGCTGCACACGGCCGCCGCGGGCAGCGCGGTGATGCAGGCGCGCTTCCACTCGATCGCGCTGCACCGTCCGGGCGGCTACTACATCTACCTGCCGCCGGGGCATGCCGCCGGCGCAGCGCAGCGCTACCCGGTGCTCTACCTGCTGCACGGCAACAGCCAGCACGCGACTGCGTTCCTGGAAATGGGACTGCAGCGCGAACTCGACCGGTTGATCGCCGCCCACGCGATCCCGCCGCTGATCGCCGTGATGATCCAGGGCGGGCCCGGCGCCAACAACTGGCGCAACGTGAAATCGATGCGCTACGAAAGCTACGTGCTCGAAGTGCAGGAAATCGTCGACCGCACGCTCCCGTCGCTGCCGGCGCGCGACGCACGCGCGATCGCCGGCATCTCGATGGGCGGCTACGGCGCGATGGAGCTGGCGCTGAACAACCCCTACCGGTTCGGCGTCGTCGAGAGCTGGCTCGGCTTCTTCAACGGCCTGGAAGGCCAGCTGCACGTCGACCGCCACGCGATCTCCACGCTCGGGCTTCACGCCTTCCTGTACGGGGGCAGCTCCGACAAGATCGCCGACCCGAGCGAGGACGCGCCGTTCGCCGCCCAGCTGCGCGCTGCCGGGGCCGACGCGACCGGCGTCGTCTACCCGGGCGAACACAGCGTGGAAACGGCCGAAGCGCATCTCGAGCACATGCTGCGCTTCGCGGCGGGGCACCTGCAGACGAGATCGGTGCGTGGCCCGCGCTGAGCATGAGCGGGCGCTGCCGGGCCCGCGCAGGCGTCCGGAAGCTACCCGGCGCGCAGCACTGGCCAGCCAGCCAGTAGTATCGGGCGCGTACCCGTGAGCCGATGAGGGAGGTCCCGGTGGCGTCCGTCGAGAACGACATCCGCAACGTCGAACTGGTCGATGAAGAGCTGTGGCACGACGGGCCCCCGCACGAGGTCTTCAAGGAGATGCGCGGCAAGTGCCCGATCCACTGGACGCGGCACATCCCTGAATTCCCGCACGAGGACGGCTTCTGGTCGGTGACGACCGCCGACGACGTGTACGCCGTCAGCCGCGACTGGGAGACCTACTCCTCCGAACGCGGCGGCATCACCGCAGCGGGCGTGCTGCCGCTGGAGCTCTCACGCGCGATGTTCATCGGCATGGACCCGCCCAAGCACGACCGCGTCAAGGCGCTGTTCCAGCGCGGCTTCACGCCGAAGCGCATCGCCGACCACGAGGAGCGCATCCGCGAGATCGCGATCCGCGTCCTCGACCGCTTGGAGGGCCCGCCCGCCCGCGAGACGTGCGACCTCGTCAATGAGGTGGCGCAGCCGGTCGTCGCACGCGTGATCGGCAGCTTCATGGGCATCTCCGAAGAGGAAGACGCGATCTGGGCCGAGCTGATGAACGCCGTGCTCGGCGGCGGCGACGAGGACCTCAACCCCGAGGGCATCGACGCGATCATGGGCAAGCTCGTGCCCGAGATCTTCGAGCGCTGCGGCAGGATGATCGCGGAGCGTCGCGAGAACCCGACCGACGATCTGACGAGCGTGCTCGTGCACGCCGAGGTCGACGGCGAGAAACTCGAGGAGCACGAGATCGTGATGGGCTTCTTCCTGCTGATGGCAGCCGGAAACGACTCGACCAAGGCGACCTACTGCAGCGGCATGAGAGCGATCATGGAAGACCCCGAGCAGCGACAGCTGCTGCTCGACGATCCCTCGCTTGCGCCGGACGCGGTCGAGGAGGCGTTGCGCATGTTCCCCGCGTTCGCGCACTTCCGCCGCACCGCCACGCGCGACGCGGAGCTGCACGGACAGCAGATCAAGGAGGGGCAGAAGGTCGTGCTGTGGTACGTCTCATCCAACCGCGACGAGACGCGCTACGAGGACCCCGACCGCTTCGACCTGCGCCGCAAAGCTGAGCACCAGGCGTTCGGAGCGGGCGGCCGCCACTTCTGCCTCGGCACCGCGCTGGCGCGGATGGAGCTGCGGATCCTGATCGAGGAGACGCTGAAGCGCTACCCGCGCATCGCGATGGACGGAGCGCCGGAGTTCGTCGAATCGCCGTTCATCAACCAGCTGAAGACGCTGCCCGTCCGCCTCGCCGGCTGACGTCGCCGTAGGGCCGGGATCGGGCGGCCCGTCGTGACCGACGGCCCTGAGCTGCGCACGCGGCGGCTGAAGCTGCGGCGCTGGCTTCCCGGCGATCGCGAGCCGTTCATCGCGCTCAACCGCGATCCGCTCGTGATGGAGCATTTCGTGCGCGTCCACACGCCGAGCGAGTCGGCGCGGCTGATCGAGCGGATCGAGCATTGCTTCGAGCAGTGCGGATACGGCCTGTGGGCGGTCGAGCCCGCAGACGGAGCGCTGGCGGGCTTCGTCGGGCTGTGGCCGGTCCCCGAGCGCATGCCCTTCGCGCCAGCGGTCGAGCTCGGCTGGCGTCTCGCGCCCGACTACTGGGGGAGGGGCATCGCGACCGAGGCCGCGAGCGCCGCAAGCCGGTTCGCCTTCAACGAGCTCGCGCTCGGCGAGGTGCTCGCCTACACCACCACGACGAACCACCGCTCACAGCGCGTGATGCAGCGGCTCGGCATGCGCAACGACCCGGCCGAGGACTTTCCGCACCCGGAGATCCCGCCGGAGCACCGCCTCTCGATGCACGTGCTCTACCGGCTCGGCGCGGCGCACTGGCGCCCGCGCCCCGACATGACGCGGGGCGCGAGCGAGACTCCTGTGCGCGGCGCCGACGGCTAGGTCGGGCCGCCGCCGCCGTTTTCGTGGCCCGTGCAGCCAACCGCGATCACGGTGCCCGTGCCCGCGTGGCCCGGGTTGGGCGCGTAGCCGGGATCGGTCGCGACCAATGCGACGGCCGTGACGTTGCCCGAGATCGTGCGCCCGGACTTGTCGATCGAGCTGGAAACCAGCACTTCGATCAGCGGTGGCAGCGGCGCGAGCGGCGGATCGGAGCTGTTGCCCGGATCGGTCGTCCACGATTCCCCGCACGAGGGCGCGGCCGCGGCCACTTCGTTGGCGAAGCCCTTGAACGACGGCGGCGCGCTGCCGCCGGAGAGCGAGTTGAGCTTCCACCACTGTGCGCCCCAGAACGTGACGTGCATGCCGGGCACGGCGTTCTGGTCGCCGATCACGAAATTGCCCTGTGCCTGCGCCGCGCCGGCGGCGCCGAGAGCGGCGACCGCGGTCGCGCCGAGCGCCGCGGTGATGCGCAGCGCCCTGCGCCGCGCCGTTGTGAACGACATCCTTTTGGACCCCCTATTCGATAACCCGCCGAAAGGTACTCCGGCTGCGCGCGAGCGCAATTGAACGTTCGTCCAGCCCTGCGCGTTCATATGCTCAGGCCCATGTGCGGGCGCTACACCAACACGGCGGGACCGGAAGAGCTGAACGACCGCTTCCACGTGCCGATCCCCGGGCCGCAGGGGACGGGCCGCTTCAACGTCGCGCCGACCGAGCAGGTGCTCGCGATCGCGGCGCCGAAGGGCGAGCCGCACGCGGAGCTGATGCGCTGGGGGCTCGTGCCGTCGTGGGCCACCGAGGTGAAGGGGCCGCTGATGATCAACGCGCGGCTCGAGACGGTCGCGGACAAGCCGGCGTACCGGCGCCTGATCCCGCGCGGCGAGCGGCGCGCGCTGCAGCTCGCGGACGGCTGGTACGAGTGGCTGAAAGCCGAGAAGCGCGGCGAGCCCCGTCAGCCCTTCCACTTCCAGGTGGACGGCGGCGCGCCGTTCGCGTTCGCCGCCGTCTGGACGCCGGCGAAAGTCGACGGCGAGTGGCTGCACAGCATCGCGCTGCTCACCTGCGACGCGAGCCCCAACCGCACCGCCGCCGCGATCCACGACCGCATGCCCGTGGTGCTCGCCGACGAGGATGCCCGGCGAGCGTGGCTCGACCCGCGGCTCGGAGCCGAGGAAGCGCTCGCGCTGTGCGGCGCGCTGCCGGAGTCGAGGCTGAGCGCGCGCCCCGCGAACCCGGCCGTCAACAAGGTCGACCCGGACACCGAGGGCCCGCAGCTGCTGCTCGCGCCGTGAGGCTGCGGGACCCGGCCGGCGGGCGCCGCGGCCGATCAACGGCGCGCGCTCATTCTCCTGTCAACCAGCGACGCGGGTTGTGCACGAAGATCGTGTCGAACACGGCGTCGTCCATCACGCCCTGCTCGCGCAGCCACGGGACGACCTCCTCGAAGACCAGCGTGAACGACCAGTTGTGGATCATCGGCGAGTCGATCATCTGCTCGACGACCTCGGGCGGGAACCAGTCGATCGTCGCGCAGTAGTCCTGGGAGATCACCAGCCGCTCGGCGTAGCCGCGGCGCAGGAGCTCGGCCGTCACCGCGTTGCGCTGGTCCATCGGCAGGAACATGTCGAGCCCGTAGCGATCGAGGCCGGCGTAGACGCCCTGCTCCAGCAGGCCGGCGACGTAGTCGGGGTCGGGGCTGTCGCCGCAGTGGGCGATCTGGATCTTCTCGGGCGCAACGCCCTCCTCGAGGAAGATCTCCACCTGGCGCGGACCGGTCTGCGCCGAGGGCGCCGAGTGGGCCATGATCGGCGCGCCGGTCTGCACGCTCGCGCGCGCACACGCGCGATGCACCTTCTCGACGTGCGGCGTGACACCGGCGGCATCGGCCGCGCACTTGAGGAACGCGGCCTTGATGTCGGTGCCCTGGCAGCCCTGCTCGATGTCCTCGACGAAGTGCGCGGCGATCGCGTCCTCGTCGCGGTTCTCGAAGTAGTGCGGCAGGTAGTCGTAGGTGTAGATCCCGGTGCAGGCCACGATCTGCACGCCGGTCTCCTCCGCGACCCGCCGCATGAACCGCACGTCGCGCCCGCCGAACATGGCGGTGGCGTCGACGATCGTCCGCACGCCGCGCTCCTGGGCGGCGCGCACCGTCGCCACCGCGCGGGCGAGCTCGACCTCGGGGTCGTAGCGGGTCGGCCAGTTCTCGGCCACGGCCTCGTCGCGGAAGCGCACGTGCTCGTGGGCCAGGGTCAGCCCGAGCTCGCCGGCCTCGACCGGGCCCAGGACGGTCTCGACGGTGCTCATCGCAGCGGATCTCCCCATTCGGTGTCGTCGCGGAGTTGGGCCTTGAGCACCTTGCCGCCGGGGTTGCGCGGCAGCGGGTCGGCGCGGAAGGCCAGGTACTGGGGGACCTTGAAGTCGGCGATCCGCTCGCGCGCGAACGCGACGATCGCCGCGGCGTCGGGCGCCGTCCCCGCGGCCGGGACCACCACGGCCCCGACCTTCTCGCCCATCATGTCGTCGGGGACGCCCACCACGGCGACCTCCCCCACCCCCGGCGCGCCGGCCAGCGCCGCCTCGACCTCGATCGAGTACACGTTCTCGCCACCGCGGTTGATCATGTCCTTCTTGCGGTCG
>DASWSH010000022.1:0-3126 GCA_036402735.1 Solirubrobacteraceae bacterium
CCACGAGCGCGCTGCCCGACGTCACCTCCAGGTATGTCGCGGCGAAGGTGCTCGTGCCTTCGACATAGCAGTGGCCGACGAGCTTGAACGGCGGCGCTTCGGCGAGCGTCACGCGCGCCGGGTTGGCTTTGCTGGCGCCGGCTTTTTCGATCGTTTTGCGCCACGGCGTGGTGCTGGTGTCGCCCTTCGGACCCTGTTCGCCTTTGACGCCCGTTTCGCCGCGTTCGCCTTTGACCGCCGCCCCCGCCGCCCCCGCCGCGCCGGCCGGGCCCGGCACGCCGGCAGGACCGGCGGGACCCGCGGCACCAGCGCGGCCCTTCGCGCCTTTCAGCGAAGTCAGCACCTTCGGGCTGATCTGCTTCGTGGAGGTGATCAGGTAGTGGCTCGCCGCGACAGCGCTGCCGCCCATCGCGAAGACGAGCGCGAGCGTCGCGACCACGTTGGCGTAGCTGAGGCGCGAGCGAAGTCGATGAAGCATTCGACGAGGCTACGCCCTGACACCGCCGATTGGCAACTAGACCAAGAGCGAGGTGTAACGAAGCTGACATCGGGCGCGGGGCGCAAAGCCGGCGGCCGGCGGGTGATGAGGTCTAGCTGCGGCTGCTCCGATGCGCCACGTATGCTCCGCGCGATGAACGGTCCACGCACACCTTCCGAAGAGCACGAGCAGGGCCCTGCGGGGCAGGAGGAGCGGCGATCCGGCCCGGGCGGCATCTCGCTGGTGCCCGATCCGATGGCCGAGGAGGACGTGCAGGCACAGCTCGACGAGATCGACGTGGACGCGCCGCAGGTGGGCATCCTGATGGGCTCCAAGAGCGACATGGAGGCGATGCAGAAAGCCGCTACGGAGTTGGAAGAGCGCGGCATCCTGCACGAGGTGCGCGTGATGTCCGCGCACCGCGAACCCGATCTCGTCGCCGAATACGCCAAGAACGCGCGCATGCGCGGGCTGCGTGTGATCATCGCCGGCGCCGGCATCTCTGCGGCGCTGCCGGGCGCGGTCGCCGCGCACACCGAGCTGCCCGTGATCGGCGTGCCGCTGTCGGGCCGGCTCACAGCCGCTGGGGGGCTCGACGCGATCCTCTCGATCGTGCAGATGCCGCCCGGTGTACCCGTCGCCTGCGTCGGGCTCGACAACGCCCGCAACGCGGCGATCCTCGCGGCGCAGATCCTGGGCGCCGTCTGATCCTCGCGCAGCGGTGATCCCCCGCTACTCCCGACCCGAGCTCGCAGCGCTCTGGTCGGACCAGGCGCGCATGGAGGCGTGGCGGCGCGTCGAGGTCGCCGCCTGCGAGGAGCTGCCCGCGCTGCTCGGCGAGAGCGGACCGAGCGAGAGCGAGCTGCAGGCGATCCGCGCGGCGAGCTTCACGGTCGAGGCGGTCGACGAGCGCGAGCGCGTCACCGACCACGACATGGCGGCGTTCGTCGACGTGCTGGGCGAGTCTGCGGGCGAGGCCGGCCGCTGGATCCACTACGGGCTCACCTCCTCCGACGTGCTCGACACGGCGCTGGCGCTGCAGCTGAACAGCGTCGGAGATGTGGTGATGGCGGGCGCGCGCGAGCTGGTCCTCGCGCTGGTGGCGCGCGCGCGCGAGCACGTCGACACGCTGTGCGTGGGCCGCACGCATGGCGTCCACGCGGAGCCGACCACGTTCGGCGTGAAGCTCGCCGGCTTCGCCTTCGAGGCGGCGCGTAACGAGCAGCGCCTGCGGCGCGCGTTCGCGCAGGCCGGGGTGGGCGCGCTGTCGGGCGCCGTCGGCACGTACGCCGCGACCAGCCCCGAGTTCGAGGCGCGCGTGCTCGAGCGGCTGGGGCTCGGCCGTGAGGACGTCTCCACACAGGTCGTCGCGCGCGACCGGCACGCCGAGCTGGTGCAGGCGATAGCCCTGGCCGGCGCGGGGCTGGAGCGGTTCGCGATCGAGGTGCGCCACCTGCAGCGCACCGAGGTGCGCGAGGTGCAGGAGCCCTTCCGCGCAGGCCAGAAGGGCTCATCGGCGATGCCGCACAAGCGCAACCCGATCAAGGCGGAGCAGATCTCGGGACTCGCGCGCGTGCTGCGCGGCAACGCGCAGGCGGCGCTCGAGGACGTCGCGCTGTGGCACGAGCGCGACATCTCGCACTCCTCCGTGGAGCGCGTGATCCTGCCCGACTCCACGATCCTGCTCGACTACCTGCAGCACCGCACGATCGCGCTCGTGCGCGACATGACCGTGTTCGAGAACCGCATGCTCGACAACCTGCAGATGACGCACGGCGCGCTGTTCTCTCAGCGCGTGCTGCTCGCGCTCGTCGACAGCGGCCGCAGTCGCGACGAGGCGTACCGCATCGTGCAGGAGCAGGCGCAGCGCGCCTGGGACGAGGGCATCTCCCTGCGCGAGCTGCTCGAAGCGGACGAGCGCGCGGCCGGGCTGAACTTCGACGAGATCTTCTCCTTCGGCCCCTTCGTCCGCCATGCGCAGGAGATAGTCGCGCGGCTCGACGCGGTCGCCTGAGCCGCCCCGGCGGGCGCCTGGTCGGCTGGTAGCATCGCCCGACGTGAGCAGCCTCGCCGACCTGTCCCTGATCGCCAGCGGGAAGGTCCGCGAGATGTACGCGCCCCCGGGGCCCGAGGCGCAGCTGCTGATGGTCGCGAGCGACCGCATCTCCACCTACGACGCCGTACATCCCACGCCGATCCCCGAGAAGGGACGCGTGCTGACCGGCCTCTCCGTGTTCTGGTTCGAGAAGACGAGCCAGATCGTCGCGAACCACCTGATCTCTGCCACAGAGGGCGTTCCTGAGGAGGCGCGCGGGCGCGCGCTGCTGGTGCGGCGCCTGGAGATGCTGCCGGTCGAGTGCGTCGTGCGCGGCTACATCACGGGCTCCGGCTGGAAGGACTACCAGGCCACCGGAGCCGTGTCAGGCATCGCGCTGCCGCCCGGCCTGCAGGAGTCCGAACAGCTGCCCGAGCCGATCTTCACTCCCTCCACCAAGGCCGACGTAGGACACGACGAGACGATCGACTTCGATCGCGCCGCCGAGCTGGTCGGCGACCGCGCGCTGATGGAGCGGGTGCGCGACGTCTCGATCGAGCTGTACTCCTTCGCCGCCTCGCACGCGCGCCGGCATGGCGTGATCCTGGCCGAC
>DASWSH010000023.1:0-2526 GCA_036402735.1 Solirubrobacteraceae bacterium
AGCACGCGATTACGTGCGAGCTGCGCTGCGTCACCAACCTGACAGGGAGCTGCGCGTTTAACCAGCGACCCCCACTGAAGGCATCGGACGCCGACCATCGTGATGAGATCCACCGAGACTGAAACCAGCCGCACCGCGGCCACGCGCCCTTGCGTGCGCGGCAAGTCGCTCTACCTGGGCGAGCGCAAGCTGCAGGTCAGAGGAGTGACGTACGGGCCGTTCAGCTCCGATGCCTCGGGCGGCTTCGACCCGAGCACGGTCGAGCGCGACTTCGCGCAGATGGCCGCTCACGGCATCAACGCGGTGCGCGTCTATTCGGCTCCGGAACGCTGGTTGCTCGACCTCGCCGCGGCACAGGGCTTGTACGTGATGGCCGGCATCCCATGGGAGCAGCACGTCGCATTCCTCGACAACGGGGCGGCGGACCGGATCGAAATGGCTGTACGCGCCGCGATCCGCCCGCTCGCCGGGCATCCCGCGCTGCTCTGCTACGCGGTCGGAAACGAGATCCCAGCTTCGATCGTGCGCTGGCACGGACACCGGCGGATCGAAGGCTTCCTCGCGCGGCTGTGCGACGCCGCGCGCGAGGAGGATCCCGGCGCGCTCGTCACATACGTGAACTTTCCGCCCACGGAGTACCTGCGGCTGTCCTGCTTCGACTTTCTCTCCTACAACGTCTATCTGGAGCATCGCGAGGAGCTCGAGCGCTATCTGGCGCGGCTGCAGAACCTCGCCGACGACCGCCCGCTGCTGATGGCAGAGCTGGGCCTCGACAGCCGCCGCAACGGGGAGCACGAGCAGGCGAACTCGCTGCGCTGGCAGCTGGAGGCGTGTGCCGAGGCGGGATGCGCAGGCGTGTTCGTGTTCGCCTGGACGGACTCGTGGCACCGTGGCGGACACGAGATCCTGGACTGGGACTTCGGCCTGACGACCCGCACCCGCGAACCGAAGCCGGCGCTGGAGGCTGTGCAGGAGGCTTTCGCCGCGCCCCTGATCGCCGCAACGGACGCTACGCCGGAGGTGACGGTCGCGATCTGCACCTACGACGGCGCGGCGACGCTGCGCGAATGCCTCGAGGGCGTGGCGGCGCTGCGCTATCCGAACTACGAGGTGATCGTCGTATCTGATGGATCGACCGACGACTCCGCCGAGATAGCGCGCTCGTTCGCCGGTGTGCGTGTGATCGAGACCGAGAACCGCGGGCTCTCCTCCGCCCGCAACACCGCAGCGCTCGCGGCATCCGGGGAGATCGTCGCCTACCTCGACGACGACGCGGTTCCCGATGCGGACTGGCTGGCGCACCTCGCCGCGAGCTTCGCGAGCGAGACGACCGTCGCAGCGGGTGGCCCGAACGTGCCGCCGCCGCAGTCCAGCCGGGTCGCGCAGTGCGTGGCGAACGCTCCCGGCGGCCCCACGCACGTGCTGATCGGTGACCGCGACGCCGAGCACATCCCGGGCTGCAACATGGCGATCCGCAGGCGCGCGCTGCAGCAGATCGGCGGCTTCGACCCTCAGTTCCGCGCGGCCGGCGACGACGTCGACGTGTGCTGGCGCCTGCTCGAAACGGGCGGCAAGATCGCCTTCAACCCGGGCGCGGTCGTCTGGCACCACCGCCGCGGTTCGGTGCGCGGCTACCTGCGCCAGCAGCGTGCCTACGGCAAGGCGGAGGCACTGCTCGAGCGCAAGCATCCGGACAAGTACAGCGCCGCGGGTCACATCTCCTGGATCGGGCGGCTCTACGGGAACGGGTCGGCGCAGCATCGGGGCGGCTGGCGCTGGCGTGTCTACTACGGCGGCTGGGGCACAGCCTTCTACCAGCCGCTCTACGGGCCCCGCAAGGGCCTACTCGAGTCGCTGCCGCTGATGCCGGAGTGGTACCTCGCGATCGCGGCCCTCGCGGTGCTCTCGGCGGTCGGCGTCGTCTGGTCGCCCGCGCTGCTCGCGCTGCCGCTGCTGTTCGCCGCGATCGCCGCGCTCGGCTTGGACGCGGCGCTCGGCGCCCGGCGTGCCCGCTTCGACGCGCGCACCGGCGTGCTGCGCCTGCGCGCGCTCACCGGCCTGCTGTACCTGCTGCAGCCGCTCGCGCGGCTGGAGGGGCGCGTCTCGCATGGCCTCACGCCGTGGCGGCGCCGCGGCGAGCGCGCCTTCGTGCTGCCGTTGCCGCGCACCGACTCGTTCTGGGCCGAACGCTGGCAGGGCACCGAGGAACGCGTTCGCGCGATCGCGCAGGCGCTCGCGCAGCGCGGCGCGGTCGTCCGCTCCGGCGGTAACTGGGATCGCTGGGACCTGCAGGTCCGCGGCGGCGTGCTCGGCCAGGCACGGCTGCGGATCGGCATCGAGGAGCACGGCGCCGGCACGCAGCTGGTGCGGGTCCGCTGCTGGCCGCGCACCGGCTGGCCGGCGCTCGCTCTGGTGGCGCTGCTCGCTGCGCTCGCGGGTCGCGCCGCCACGGGCGACGCCGAGCCGGCGACCGCGCTGCTGGGCGCGTTCACGCTGATCACGCTGCTGCGCCTGCTGTACGAGTGC
>DASWSH010000024.1:0-1721 GCA_036402735.1 Solirubrobacteraceae bacterium
CGGCAGCCACTCCGACAGGAAGTGGGGTTGCACCCCGGCGCGCACGACGAACCACATCACCGCCGCGCCCCACACGAGCCCGCCCGCCACGAGGACGGGCCGGTGCCCTATCCGCTGTGCGAGTTTGCTCGTCGGCCCTGCCACCGCGGCCGCGACGAACGGCCCGGGGGTCAGAGCCAAGCCCGCCTTCAGCACCGAGTAGTGCCACACGCCGGTCAGGAACAGGACGTTTGTGAGCGTGTAGCCGTAGAAGCCCGCCGAGGCGAGGACCGTCATCGCGTTCGCGGCCGTGAAGGTCCTGATCCTCAGCAGCGACAGCTCGACGAGCGGAGAGCGGTGCCATGTGCAGCGCCACACGAAAACGGCGCCGAGAACCACTGCGGCCGCCAACGAGCCGATCACGCGCGCGCTCGTCCATCCCCACTCGCCCCCCTTCACGACCGCGAGCACGATCGCGGAGATCGCAAGGGCGAACACCAGCGCTCCGGTGAGGTCGGGCATCCGCCGCCTGCCGGGTGCGCGGCTCTCGAGCAGCCGCCGGCGGGCCAGCACGATCGCGACCGCGCCGATCGGGATGTTCACCAGGAACACCAGCCGCCAGTCGGAGGCAGCGACGAGCAGGCCCCCCAATGACGGACCGAGCCCCGCGGCGGCGGCGGCCACCGCGGAGAGCAGCGCGACGCCGTGAGCGCGCCGCTCCGGCGGGAAGGCGTTGAGCACGAGCGCGAGCGAGGCCGGCACGAGGAACGCGGCGCCGAGCGCCTGCAGCGCCCTGAATGCGACCAGCGCCGCCACCGATGGCGCCAGCGCGCACAGCAGCGATGCGAACGTGAACACCTCGAGCCCCAGCACGAAGATCCTTCGGCGGCCGAGCAGGTCCGCGATGCGCCCCGCGGCAACCAGGAACGCCGCGAACACGATGTTGTAGACGTTGAGGACCCACGACAGCGAGCTGATCGGCGTGCCGCGGAACGAGCGCGCGATGCTCGGGAACGCGATGTTGACGATCGTCGCATCGACGAACGCGACGCTCGCACCAAGCGATGCGATCGCGAGCACCACGCGCGGCTCGATGCGCCGGCGCCCTGCGGCGGTTGCATGATCTTGTGGCGGCGTGTGCTCGGGCTCAGCCTGCGCCGGCGCAGCGGCGACAGCCGACATCGCTAGCTCTCCACCCACTCGCGCAGAGTGCCGCTGGCCAGCGCCTGACGCGCAGCTTCGCGACCGATCTCGACCATCCGGGGGAACGACTTCCAGTCGACCAGCCCCGTGCCTTCGACCGCAGGCGTGATCACGGTGTCGGCGTGCATGCGCGCGGCGGCGACGGTGTCGCTGCTGCCGACCGTCACGGCACGCACGATCGTCTCGCCGAGATGCGGGATCGGCGTGTTGCTGCCCGTCAGCAGGTGGCGCACCGAGGTTCCCAGCCGTGCGAGCCGCGGGCGCGCGGAGGGGCGTGGCGCTGCCATACGGCCGGTCACGTCGACCGCGATCACCGGCCCCTCACCGCTGCGCGCCATCGTCGCGACGGGCAGGTTGTCGAGCACGCCGCCGTCGACCAGCAGCCGGCCGTCTCGCGTCGGCACGGGCGGGAACACGCCGGGAATTGCGAGGCTCGGATACACCGCGTCTACGACGCGACCATGGTCGTGCACGATCGGCTCACGGGCGATCAGGTCACAGCTGACGCAGAAGAAGCGCAGCGGCAGCTCCTCGATCCG
>DASWSH010000025.1:0-10195 GCA_036402735.1 Solirubrobacteraceae bacterium
CTGGAGGCGCTGCGCATGCTCGCCGAGCAGCTCGCGGACATCGAGACGATCGATCGCATCGTGCGCATGGAGGGCGGCTTCCGCATGGGCCCGTTCGAGCTGATGGACCTGGTGGGCGTGGACACCGGCCTGGAGGTGTCCAAGAGCTTCTACGAGCTCAGCTTCGGCGAGCCGCGCTGGCGGCCCTCGCCGATCACCGCGCGCTACGCGGCCGCGGGGCTGCACGGGCGCAAGAGCGGCCGCGGCTACTACGACTACAGCGGTCTCGCCGAGGGTGGGCGCTACCGCGAGGAGGACCCGGCCCCGCCGAGCCCGGAGCGCAACGAAGCGGAGGGCGTGCTGGTGATAGCCGGAGCAGGCGTGCTGGCGGACGAGCTTCGCCAAGCGGCCGCCGCAGCCGGCTTCGAGGTGCGCGCGCCGCACGAGCCGAGCGGCGGTGTGCTGCCCTCGCTGATCGTCGAATGCGACCGTCGCCCCGCGGGCGATGACGAGGACGGCGCGAGCGAGGCGGCCGCAGACCGCGGCGCGGCGCGCCTGGTGCTGTGCGCGCACGGCTCGCTCGGCGCGCTCGACCCGGGTGGCAGCGCGGTGGGCTTCCACGTGCTGCCGCCCTTCGAGCAGGCGCGCTTGGTCGAGCTGACGCGCACCGAGACCTCTTCGCCGATCGCGGCCGGCCGCGCGGAGCGGCTGCTGGCGGCGCTTGGCAAGCACCACGAGTGGGTCGGCGACGCTCCCGGGCTGGTGCTCGGCAGGATCGTCTGCCAGGTGATCAACGAGTCCGCGTTCGCGCTGGGCGAAGGCGTGGGCGACGCGCAGGACATCGACACGGGAATGCTGCTCGGGCTGAGCCACCCGCGGGGGCCGCTCGCGTGGGCGGACGCGATCGGCCTCGACCACGTGCTGGCGGTGCTGGACGGCCTGTGCGACGAGTACCGCGAGGAGCGCTACCGCGCCGCGCCGGCGCTGCGCAGGCTGGTGCGCGCCGGGCGCACCGGCCGCGCCGCCGGCGCCGGCTTCTTCGAGCATCCCTCCTGAGCGGACCTCACGTTCCGGCGGCGCGTGGGGTTATACGGTCGTGACTGGCAGCCTCCCGCCCTTCCAGGCCTTCATGGACGAGCATCGCGAGCCCGTGTGGCGCTTCCTCGCCTCCTGCGTGGGAGCGGCCGAGGCGGAGGACTGCTTCCAGGAGACCTTCATCTCCGCGTTGCGCGCATATCCGCGGCTGCGCGGCGACTCGAACCTGCGCGCGTGGGTGATGACGATCGCGCACCGCAAGGCGCTGGACGCGCACCGCGGCCGTGCGCGGCGCGCCCTGCCGGTCGCCGAGCCGGCCGCGCACGAGCAGCGCGCCGGCGTGCGCGCTCACGGCACTGAGCACGACGATGGTGAGCTGTGGGAGGCGGTGCGAGCGCTGCCACCGCGGCAACGCTCGGCCGTCGTGCTGCGCTTCGTCGGCGACCTTCCCCATCGCGAGATCGCGAGCGCGATCGGCTGCTCGGAGGAGGCGGCACGCAGATCTCTACACGAGGGACTGGCAAAGCTGCGAAAGGCGGTACCGGCATGATCGACGAACACGACAGGCACATCGCGAGCGCGTTGCACCAGGGCCCGGAAGCGCCCGCCGCGTCCGCTCGCGCGGCAGCGGCTGCGGAGCGGGTCGCCGATCGCGCGGCGCGCGAGGGGCTGACGGACATCATCTACGCGCCCCTGGACTCGCCGTTCGGGACGCTGCTGGTCGCGAGCACCAGCAAGGGGCTCGTCAGGCTCGCCTTCCCGGAGGAGCCCGTCGACTCGGTGCTCTCGGCGCTGGCCGAGCGGCTCTCGCCGCGCATCCTCAGCGCACCCGCCGCGCTCGACGACGTGCGGCGCGAGCTCGACGAGTACTTCGCGGGTCGCCGTCGCCGCTTCGAGATGCCGCTGGACTGGTCGCTGATCGGCCCGTTCGGCCGCCGCATCCTGCGCGTCACGGCAGCGATCCCCTACGGCGGCTTCCTCTCCTACGGCGAGGTTGCGGCCGAGGCCGGCAGCCCACGCGCCTCACGCGCGGCCGGCAACGCACTCGGCGCGAATCCGATCCCTGTCGTGATCCCCTGCCACCGCGTGCTGCGCGCCGGCGGCACGGTCGGCAACTACGGCGGCGGCCCGGAGCGCAAGCGCTGGCTGCTCGAGCTGGAGGGCGCGATCAGCGGCTGAACGGCGCGGGGGCGCCGGATCGGGCGCGGCGGCTCAGGCGGCGGGATCCGCGGCGGGGGCCCACTGTTCCTCGGCGGGATCGCCGAGCGGCATGCCCTCGGGAACCGGCACACCCGGCGTGTCGCGCAGGTACCACTCCGCGTCGAGCGCGGCCTGACAGCCGGAGCCGGCCGCGGTCACGGCCTGCCGGTAGGTGTGGTCGACGAGGTCGCCCGCCGCGAACACGCCGGGCCGGAGCGTACGCGTCGACCGTCCCTCTGTGATCACGTAGCCGTTCTCGTCGACGTCGACCTGTCCTCGCACGAGCGCCGACTGCGGCTCGTGGCCGACGGCGATGAAGCCGCCCGCGACCTCCAGCTCGCGCTCCTCGCCGGTCTCGAGGTTGACGAGCAGGGCGTGGCCGAGCGAGCCGGCCTCGCCGCGCACGAACTCCTTCACCACATAGGGCGTCAGGAACTCGATGTTCGGCTGCTGGCGGGCGCGCTCGAGCATGATCTTCGAAGCGCGGAACTCATCGCGACGGTGCACGACGGTTACGTGCTTGGCGAACTTCGAAAGGAAGATCGCCTCCTCCATGGCCGAGTCGCCTCCGCCGACGATCAGCGTGGGCGCCTCCTTGAAGAACGCCGCGTCGCATGTCGCGCAGTAGCTCACGCCGCGACCGGACAGCTCCTCCTCGCCGGCCACGCGCAGCTTCTTGTGCTCGGCGCCCATCGCGAGGACCACGGTACGGGCGCGATGCTCGACGTCTCCGACCCAGACGCTGTGGATGCCGCCCGGCTCGTCGGCCAGCTCGATGCGGTCCGCCTGGTCTGTGACCAGGCGCGCGCCGAAGCGCTCGGCCTGGTCGCGGAAGTGCTGCATCATCTCGGGCCCCATGATGCCCTCGGGGAAGCCGGGGTAGTTCTCGACGTCGGTCGTCTGCTGGAGCAGCCCGCCCCAGGCGAAACCCTCGATCACGAGCGGCTTGAGGTTCGCGCGAGCGGTGTAGAGCGCGGCCGTGTAGCCGGCAGGCCCACTGCCCACGATGATCACATTCTCGATCTCGCTCATCGCATCTCCCATACCCGGAACCATATCCGGAACGCCATTACTTTACTTTTTATAGTAGCACCGTGAGGGGGTCACAGAGCCCCCGCCGGCGCGGCCGACTCGGACGCCGCATGGCGCGCGCCGGGCGGCTGATGGCTTTCCTCCTCGCGCCAATGCGCGACCGTGCGGCGCAGCTGAAAATAGGCGACTGCGCCCGGCATCGTCGGCAGCCAGAAGGAGATCGCGCGGTAGGAGAGCACCGCGAGCACGGCCAGTTCGAGGTTCACGCCGAAGGCGGCGAACGCGCCGATCATGCCGCCCTCGACGCCGCCGAGGCCGCCCGGAAGCGGCAGCAGGTTGCCGAGCGTGCCGACGAAGTAGGCCATCCAGATCACGGTGAACGGAGGCGGCTGGCCGAACGCGTGAAACATCGCCCACAGCACGGAGATGTCGAAGCCCCACCAGGCGAGCGCGCCGAGCAGGCCCGGCTCACGCGAGCGGATCAACTCGATCGCGGTGCGAAGACCGCTCGCGAGCAGCGCCGGGACTGCCGAGGCGCGCGCGATGAAGTGCGCCGCGCGGCCGGAGCCGGAAGCCCAGCGCCCGAGCCTTCGCTCGACGTCCGCGGGCAGCAGCGAGATCGCGCCGGCGATCAGCAACAGCACTGTCGCAACGATCGCCGGCAGGTAGGTGATCGCGAACGAGCCGCCGCCCGGGAACAGGCCCGTGCCGAGGCCGAGGCCGTCGATCAGCAGCGAGCCGGCATAGATCACGTAGAGGATCACGTTGAACGCCACCAGCCGGCATACGACCAGCCGCGGTTCCATGCCCGAGCGCCGCAGCGCCCAGGCCGTCAGCGCGATGCCGCCGGCGCCCGCGGCAGCGAACAGCCTGGTGGCGGCAAGGCCCGCCATCGTGATCTCGTAGCTCTCGCGCCAGCGGATCCGTTCGCGGTAGCTGTGCGGGTGCTGGCGCTTCACGAACACGGTCCGGAACAGCGCGATGTAGCCGGCGAAGGAGAGCGCCTCGAGCGCGACGCCGATCACGATCCACCATGTGTCGCCGCGCTCGATGCGGTGCACGGTGCGGCCCGCGTCGGTCAGCTTCGGCAGCACGAAGTACAGAAAGCCGACGGCCGAAAGGACGAAGATCGCGAAGGCCACGAGCTGGCGCCGGGTGAGCCGCACACGCGGCATCTCCTCCTCGCCGGAGCGAGCGCCTCTCAGCCGCTCGTCCTCTGCCGCTTTTCCCCCGCTATGCGCCTGCGCCTCCACGCCCTGCCGCCCTCGCTCTCAGCTCGTCCTGTGCGCAATCGCCTCCAGGTTCGCGATCGCCCTGCCCACCGGCGCCAGCGCCGGCGTGACCGCCGGCGCCAGGCGGCGCACCGCCGCCGTCAGCGCTGCACCCGCGACCAGGTCCACCACGTAATGCTCGCCCAGGTAGACGAGCGCCACGCCCAGCATCGCCGCGTAGCTTGCGCCGAGCGCGCCGGCGATCGGCCCCGTCTCGGCGAGCAGGAGCGCGGCCATCACGGATGTCGCGAAGTGCAAAGAGGGCATCGCAGCAAGGGGATTGCCTCCGAAGACACTGTAGAGCGAGCCCCAGCGGCCTCCCCAGAAGTGCTCGCCGTACTCGACCATCATGCGCCGAACCTCCAGCTGCTCCTCGCTGGCCCGCTCCTCGCGCGCCCCCGCGGCGTACCAGGGGGGCGCAGTCGGCACGATCCAGTACACGATCGCGCCGAGGTTGAACACCGCGTACATCGTCACGGCGGCGCGCGGGAAACGCGACTGGTCGCGCATCAGGATGTACAACAGCGAGCCGTGTGGCACGGCGAACCAGCTCCAATGCGTCCACACCAGCACGGCGTCGAACCTGCGCCAGCGCGGGCCATCCGCGCCGTAGCGCGCGAAAGCGCGCTGCAGCCGCGTGCTCGGCAGCTCGCCGAAGCCGAGCAGGCGGTCGAGCACGATCGGGTAGTCGACGCGCACGCGCAGCGCCTGGCCCGCGGCGTCGTCGTGCGGCGACTTGTACGCGGCGAGGTATGCCCACATCTGCAGCGCGCAGACCGCCACGTCGCGCTTCGGCGAGCGCCGCAGCGCGATCGCCATGCCCAGCGGCGCCGCGTAGGCGACCGTCTGCGCGACGACCGGTCGCATGGGCAGCCGCTTGCGCAGCAGCGGCGCCGCGACGCCCGCTGCCACCATCCCCCAAGCGGCGGCTCGGATCGCCTTCGAAAGCGGCACGCGCGCTGAGTATATGGACGCCCTACCCGGCCGCCCGCGGGCGCCGGCGGCCGCCGCCTCGCCTGCAGCCCGTGCCGTGAGCGCGGCGCGGGCGCTCAGTCGCCGACCGCGCTCAGCGCGGAGCGATCGGCGGCGGCCGCGACGAGCGCAGCCACGACCTGGCTGGAATCATCGGCCTCTGGATGCCATTGCACGCCGAGCACGAAACGCTTGTCCGGCAGCTCGATCGCCTCCGGCAGCTCGTCCAGTGCGGAGACGCCGCTGACGAGCAGACCCGCGCCGAGGCAGTCGATGCCCTGATGGTGGTGCGACTTCGTGCCGTGCAGCAGCTCGCCCGCAGCGCGCTGCGCGAGGGTGCCCTCGGCCAGCGACACGTCGTGGTCGGCGCCGTCGAAGGAGCCGCTGACTCTCCTGTGGTCGCCGTGTCCGAGCGTGTCGGGCAGATGCTGCAGTAGCGTGCCGCCAAGCGCGACGTTGAGCAGCTGCATGCCGCGACAGATGCCGAGCAGCGGCATGTCGCGCTCGATCGCGCCGCGCGCGAGCGCGATCTCGAAGCGGTCGCGCGCGGGCACGGTGCCGATCGTGTGCGGGTCGGGAGCCTCGCCGTAACTCGCCGGGTCGATGTCGGCGCCGCCGGCGAGGATCAGGCCGTCGATCAGATCGAGCGCCTCGCCGGGGTCCTCCGCGAGGCGTTCATCGGGCGGCAGCATCAGCGCGATGCCACCGGCGCGCTGGATCGCCTGCGTGTAGTTGAGCGGCAGCAGCACAGCGGCCTGATCCCAGACGCTCCACTGCGCCTGCTCGAGCGCCGTGCAGATGCCGATCACGGGGCGTGCCATCGCGTACACCATAGGATGGGCGCGCCCGCGTTGCCACCAGAGGAGGCCCGATGAGCGATACCGACACGCAGCTCGAGACTGTCAATCTCACGATCGCCGACGGGGTCGCGACGGTCGAGCTCGACCGGCCGCAGACGCTGAACGCGTGGAACGGCCAGCTCGGTGAGGACCTGACGGCTTCGCTCGAGCGCTGCCGCAGCGATGACGCGATCCGTGCGGTGCTGATCACGGGCGCGGGACGCGGCTTTTCCTCCGGTGCGGACCTGCGCGAACTGGGCGGCGGCGCGGCCACGCCCGAGGAGCGGCCGGACGCCGTCTACAAACAGCTGACGGAGGTCTACCACCCGATCATGACCGGCATCCGCGAGCTGCCGAAGCCGGTCGTCGCAGCGGTCAACGGCCCGGCGGTCGGCATCGGCTGCTCGCTTGCGCTGTGCTGCGATCTGATCGTCGCGGCCGAGAGCGCGTACTTCCTGCTCGCGTTCGTGAACATCGGACTCGTGCCCGACGGCGGCTCCTCGCTGTGGCTGCCTACGCGCATCGGCATGACGCGCGCGACGGAGCTGTGCATGCTCGGCGAGCGCCTGCCCGCGGCGCGCGCGCTCGAGTGGGGCCTGATCAACCGCGTCGTGCCGGACGAGTCGCTGCGCGAGGAGGCGGGTGCGCTCGTCGGCAAGCTCGCCGCCGGTCCCACACTCTCCTACGCGGGCACGAAGCGTCAGCTCAACAACTGGCTGTACGCACGGATGGACGAGCAGCTCGAGCTCGAGGCGCAGATACAGCGGCAGATGGCGAACAGCGAGGATTCGCTCGAGGGAGCGATCGCGTTCGTGGAAAAGCGGCCGGCTCGCTTTGCCGGACGCTGAGCTGCCCTAGTGGCAATCGTCATCAAGCGCGTCCGGCACGGGCCTGAATAGACTCCCCGCCGCCTTGGGCCACCTCGCTTCCACGACGCTCGCGTTCTTCACCCCGCAGTCGGGCGGATCGCCGAACGCGAACGAAATCGACAGCCTCTACAAGATCGTGTTGTGGGTCGCGCTCGTGCTCTTCTTCGCGGTCACCGGCGCGCTCCTCTACGCGATGTTCCGCTACCGCGCTCGACGCGGAGCGGTGGCCGCGCAGATCCGAGGCAACACGCGTCTGGAGGTCGGCTGGACGGTGGGCGCGGCGCTGATCCTGATCGCGCTGGCGGTGGTGACGTTCGTGAAGCTGCCGGCGATCCAGAACCCGCCGAACTCCGACGCGAACGCGGCGGTCGTGCATGCGGACAGCGGCGGCGCGCTGCTGGCGAGCGCGACCAGGAAGCTGCCGCCGAACGGGAAAGCGCTGCAGATCCACGTGATCGGCCGCCAGTACGTGTGGCAGTACGTCTACCCCGGCGCGAGCGAACCGGACGGGTTGGGCGCGCCCTACTCCTATGAGGAGCTGGTCGTACCGGTCGGCACCACCGTGCTGCTCGACGTGGAGGCCGTGGACGTGGTGCACGAATGGTGGGTTCCGGCGCTCGGCCCGAAGGTGCAGGCGGTGCCGGGCTATCACAACTACACCTGGTTCAAGGCGCTGAAGCCGGGGATCTATCGCGGCCAGTGCTCGTTCATCTGCGGCCGCGGCCACGCGCGCATGATCGCGACGGTGAAAGCCGTCTCGCCGTCCCAGTTCGAAGCGTGGCTCTCGACGCGCAAGCAGGAGATCGCCGAAGCGAACAAGGCCGCGCAGCAGGCGCGCGAAACCCTCTCAAAGCAGACCGGCGCCGGCCAGGTCGAAAACCCATAGGAGCCGAGCGCAAGAGATGGCCACATACGTAGCCCCCGTGCCCCAGATCAGCACGCATCGCGCCGAGCAGGAGAGCCGCGGCTGGACGAGCTGGGTCACCACGACCGATCACAAGCGCATCGGCATCATGTACATCGTCACGACCTTCGTGTTCTTCGTGCTCGGAGGCGTGGAGGCGCTGCTGATGCGGCTGCAGCTGGGCACGCCGGACAACACCCTCGTCACGCCGACGACGTACAACCAGCTGTTCACGATCCACGGCACGACGATGGTGTTCCTGTTCGTCGTGCCGATGATGGCGGGGCTCGCCAACTACTTCCTGCCGCTGATGGTGGGCGCGCGCGACATGGCCTACCCGCGGCTGAACGCGCTCTCCTACTGGCTGCTGCTGGCGGGCGGCGTGGTCTTCTACGCCTCGCTGTTCTGGAACCCGCCGGAAGCGGGCTGGACCAGCTACGCGCCGCTGTCGAACTCGACCTTCTCGCCGACCGGCGGCCAGGACGCGTGGATCTACCTGGTCCACCTCACGGGCATCTCCTCGATCCTCGGCGCGATCAACTTCTACGCGACGATCGCGAACATGCGCGCGCGCGGCATGAGCTGGGGCCGCCTGCCGCTGTTCGTGTGGACGATCCTCACATACTCCGTGTTGATCATCTTCGCGATGCCGGTGATCGCGGGCGCGGCGACGATGCTGCTGACCGACCGCCACGCGGGCACGCACTTCTTCGACCAGTCGACCGGCGGCTCGCCGCTGTTGTGGCAGCACCTGTTCTGGTTCTTCGGGCATCCCGAGGTGTACATCATGGTGCTGCCCGGCTTCGGGCTGATCTCCGAGATCCTGCCGGTGTTCGCGCGAAAGCCGATCTTCGGCTACAAGGCGATCGCTGCGGCGACGGTCGCGATCGCGTTCCTCGGCTTCCTGACATGGGCGCACCACATGTTCACGGCGCCGCTTCCCTTCGGGATCCTCGTCTTCGTGATGCTCAGCTCGTACTTCATCGCGGTGCCGACCGGCGTGAAGATCCTCAACTGGGTGGCGACGCTGTTCCGCGGCAACATCGAATTCAAAACGCCGCTGCTGTTCTGCACGGGTGCGATCGTGATCTTCCTGATCGGCGGGATCTCGGGGATCTTCCTCGCGACCTTCCCGATCGACTGGCAGGTCAAGGAATCGTATTTCCTGGTCGCGCACCTGCATTTCGTGCTGCTCGGCGGATCCGTGATGCCGATCTTCGCCGCGATCTACTACTGGTTCCCGAAGATGACGGGCAGGCTGCTGAGCGAGGGGCTCGGCCGGCTGAGCTTCGCGCTGATCTTCCTGGGCGTGCTGACCACGTTCCTGATCCAGCACGTGATGGGACTCGACGGAATGCCGCGGCGCGTGTACGAGTACGACCCGGTCGGGCATCTGCACCTCTACAACCTGATCTCGACCGTCGGCTCGTTCGTGCTCGGCGCGGGCGTGCTGGTCACGATCGTCAACGTCGTTCGCAGCGTCAAGCACGGCGTGACGGCCGGCCCCGACCCGTGGCAGGCGAACACGCTCGAGTGGTTCACCACCTCGCCCCCGCCGGCCAACAACTTTGACACGATCCCGCTGGTGCGCTCCGCCGAACCGATGAAGGACATCCGCCGCGAGATCGCGCGGCGTAGCGGCGAAGGCGCGCGGAGTGGCGCGACCGTGCCGGCCGGCGCCCGGCAGGTCGGCGTGTGATGAGTGCGCCGGGCCCGCACGCGCCCGCGCTGGAAGCGCGCGCAGCCGCGCTCGGGCTCGCACCGCGCACGCGACAGCGGCTCGCCGACTACCTGGAGCTGACCAAGCCGAAGGTGCAGTCGCTGCTGCTGTTGACGACGATCACGACGATGTACGTGGCGGGCGACCCGTCGGTGGGGCTGGTGGCGCTGACGTGTCTCGGCGGCTACCTGTCGGCGGGCGGCGCCGGCGCCGTCAACCACTGGTTCGACCGTGACATCGACAGCCAGATGGCGAGAACGGCCTCCCGGCCCATCCCCGCGGGCCGCGTCTCGCCGCGCGCGGCGCTGACGTTCGGCTGCGTGCTCGCGCTGCTCTCGCTGCTCGAGCTGTCGCTCGCGGTCAACCCGCTCGCC
>DASWSH010000026.1:0-10658 GCA_036402735.1 Solirubrobacteraceae bacterium
CCGGCCATCGTCATCGTCTTGCCCGTGCCGGTCGCGCCCAGCAGCGTCTGGTAGCGCTCGCCGGCGAGGATGCCTTCGGCCAGCGACTCGATCGCCTTGGGCTGGTCGGCCGTGGGCGTGAAGACGTTGTCGAGCTTGAAGTCGGGCACGCGGCCCAGGTTAGACGCCCAGCTGCTGTCCGTAGCGTTCTCGGTACTGCTGCTGCGCGGAGAGCACGCGCTGCACGTATTCGCGTGTCTCCGGGAAGGGGATCGCGGTGACGCTCAGCGAGCCGCCTTCGGCCTTCGCGCCGGCCTCCCAGCGGTCGACGTTCGCGAGGCCGCCGTTGTAGGCGGCCAGCGCGAGCATCTCGTCGCCGCGGTAGTGGTCGAGCAGGTAGCGCAGGTAGTAGCTGCCGTAGGCGACGTTGATATCCGGGCGCGCCAGGTCGGAGGCGGTGAAGCTGTGCCCGCCGGAAAGGTGCGCGAGGTAGTAGGCGGTGGCAGGCAGGATCTGCATCAGCCCCTGCGCTCCCGCGGAGGAGGGACGCGGTTCGAATTTGCTCTCGGCGTAGATCACGGCCGCGATCAGCGTGGGATCGAGGTGCTTCGCGGCCGCCTGATGACGGATGATCGACGCGTAGCTGAGCGGCAGGGAGTTGTGTCGCACGCCGTTGTTGAGCAGCGGGTACACGAGCACGGCGACCAGCGCGGCCACGGTCAGCGCCACCGGGACGCCGTATCCGCGTCGCCGCGGCCGGCTCACGCGTGTGCGGGTGGCGACGTGGCTCATGACACCAGCTTGCCAAGCACCGCCGACAACTGCTGCATCAGTTCGTGCTCGGTGCCGTCGTTTTCTATGACATACGTCGCGCGCGCGGCCTTCTCCTCCTGCGAGAGCTGTCTCGCGGCGCGCGCATCCACCAGCTCATGGCCGCGACCGGCCGCACGCTCGCGGCGCAGCTGCTCGTCGGCGACGACCGCGATCGTCGCGTCGTAGGCGTCCTGCAAGCCCGCCTCGAACAGCAGCGGCACCTCGACGACGGCTGCGGGCGGCGCCGGCGTCTGCGCGCGCACGCGCTCGCGCCAGGCGTTCACGCGCTCGCCCACCAGCGGCCAGATCAGCTGCTCGAGCCAGCGCCGCTCCTCCTCGCTCGCAAACGCGCGACGTGCGAGCGCAGCGCGGTCGATCACGCCGTCCGGCGCCACCTCCCGGCCGTAGCGCTCGACGACGGCGTCGCGCAGCTGCGCTCCCTCGTACAGCTCGTGCACGATCGCGTCGGTGGAGATGGTCGCGGCGCCGAGACGTGCGAGCGCGGCGAGCGCTGTCGACTTGCCTGCGCCGAGGCCTCCGGTCAGACCGACGAAGGGGACGCGCTCCGGCAACGTCCTGGCGAAGCGACCGCGGTGCTAGCCCTGCACGGGCCCGCCGGCGGCCTCCGCCTCGGCGGCGGCGGCATCCGGCAGCGGCGCTGCATCGCCGGCGACGTTCTCGCCGACGGCCTGCTCGTCAGCGCTCTGCTCGGCCGCCGGCTGCTCGTCGGCGGGCTGCTCGGCCGCGGGCTGCTCATCGGCGCTCGCCTCGGCCGCGGGCTGCGCGTCGGCCGCGGGCTGCGCGTCGGCCGGCTGCTCGTCGAGGGCCTGCGGCTCCGCGACGGTTGCGTCGGCTGCCTGCGTGTCCGCGGGCGCAGCGTCGGCGGCTCCGTCGGCCGGCGCCTCGGCAGCAGCCGCGTCCTCGGTGGCGGGAATCTCGGCAGCGGCCGCGTCCTGCGGCGTGGCGAGAGCCTCCGCGCCGGCTTCCGCCCCCGGCTCCTCGAAGTCGGGCTCGCCGGCGCGCTGCACGGGCAGGAGCTGGTCCTCTACGCGCTTGGCCGACAGCGACAGGCGGCGGCGCTCGGAGTCGATCTCGAGGATCTTCACGCGGATCTCATCGCCGGGGTGCACGATCTCGCGCGGGCTCTCAACGTGATGCGGCGCAAGCTCTGAGATGTGGACGAGGCCCTCGACGCCATCGAGGATCTCGACGAACGCGCCGAACGTGACGACCTTCGTGACCTTCCCCGCGAGCTCGTCGCCGACGTTGTAGGTGTCGACGATGCGCTGCCAGGGATCCTCCTGCGTCTGCTTGAGGCCGAGGGAGATGCGCTGGCGGTCGCGGTCGATGTCGAGCACCTTGACCTTCACGGTGTCGCCGATCGAGAGGATCTCGCTCGGGTGGTTGACGTGCGACCACGACAGCTCGGAGATGTGGATCAGGCCGTCGATGCCGTCGAGGTCGACGAACGCGCCGAAGTCGACGATGTTCGAGATCTGGCCTTCGACCACCAGTCCCGGCTGCAGGCGGTCGAGGATCTGCTGGCGCACCTCCTTGCGCTCCTCCTCGAGCACCGCGCGGCGGGACAGCACGACGTTGTTGCGCGAGCGGTTGAGCTCGATCACCTTCGTCTCGATCTTCGTGCCCATGTACTCGTCGAGGTTCGGCACGCGACGGATGTCGACCAGCGACGCGGGCAGGAAGCCGCGCACGCCGAGGTCGATGATCAGGCCGCCCTTGACGACCTCGATCACTGTGCCCTCCACCGGCTCGCCGGACTCGGCGGCGGTTTCGATGCGGCGCCACGCCTTCTCGAAGCGCGCGCGCTTCTTCGACATGATCAGGCGGCCGTCCTGGTCCTCCTTGGTGAGGACGATCGCGTCGACCTCCTCGCCGAGGTGCACCTCCTCGCCCGGGTCGACCGCCTTGCGAATCGACAGCTCGTTGGCAGGGATGACGCCCTCGGACTTGTAGCCGATGTCGACGAGGACCTCGTCCTTGTCGATGCGCACGACGTGGCCCGTGACGACCTCGCCCTCCTCGATCGCGCGGAAGGTCGCGTCGTAGTTGGGGACGATCTGGCCGTCGACCTCGAGCAACAGGCCATTCGAGCCGTCCACGACCCTGGCCTGAGGGTTCTCCACCGCAGTTGTCACCGGCCGAAGCGTAGCGCAGCCGTATCATTGCCGGGCAGATGCCTTTACGAGCGACGAAGCGGGGGGCGGAGCGCATCCCGTTGGAGCGCGATTGCGACGTGCTTGTGTGCGGCGCGAGCTTCGCAGGGCTCGCTGTGGCGCGCGAGCTGGCGGGCGCAGGCGCGCGCGTGCTGGTCGTCGACCGCTACGAGATCGGCGAGCGCCAGACCTCCGCGTGCGGCATCCCGACGCAGTGGCTGACGGCGATGGATCTCGCCGCGAGCGAGCGTCAGCGTTTCGACGAGCTTGTCGTGCACACGCCATGGCGCACCGCCCGCTGGTCGCTGCCGTGGACGTTCTCCACCTTCGACTACCGCGAGCTGTGCGCGCTGCTGTGGGAGCAGGCGGCCAGCGGCGCCGGAGATGTGGAGTTCGAGACGGCGACGGTCGAGGGCCGTACGGGCACGACCGTGCTGACCGACCGCGGCGAGCTGCGCGCGCCGCTGATCGTCGACGCGCTCGGTTGGCGCCGTGTGCTCTCGCGCGCGACGCCGATCCAGCCGCCGCGCGCACGGCTCTCGCGCGGGCTCGAGGTGCACCCGCCGGGCACCGCGAAGGACATGGAGCTGTGGCTCGACGCGGGCTACGTTCGCTCCGGCTACTCGTGGAGCTTCCCGGCCGGTGATGAGCTGCGCGTGGGCGTGGGATCGTTCTGGCCGAGCCACAAGGTCAAGGAGCCGACCGTGCGGCTGGCCGCCGATCTGGGCTTGCCGGCGACGGGCTACCAGGGCAACTGGATCCCCCACCAGCTGCGTGCGGCCGTCGAGGACGACGTGTTCTTCGCTGGTGACTCGGCCGGGCACTGCCTGCCGCTGACGGCCGAGGGGATCCGCACGGCGCTGTACTTCGGCCTGGCCTGCGGGCGCGAGCTGCGCGGCGTGCTGGCGGACCGGCAGAGCCGTCGCGAGGCGCTCGCGCGCTACAGCTCCTTCTCAGCCGCTCACGCGCGGAAGTTCGCAGCGCTGCTGGCTTTGCAGCGCGCGGTCGGCCAGATCACGCCGAGCCGCGCGGTGACGGCGATCATCGCCGGCTTCGAGAGCCGCCGGCTCACGCGCTGGGCGTTCAACCACTACCTCGAGATCGCGCCGCCGTCGTTCGTGCGCGGCGGCACGTCCGGCGGCGGGCACTCGGCCAGCGCGCGGGCGAGGCGGCGGATGCCCTCTTCGATCGCCGGCTCGGCGAGATTGGCGTAGCCCAGCACGAGCCCGTCGTCGACCGGACGCGGCTCGACGTACGCGTAGCCGAGCGGGTAGACGCCGACTGACAGGCGCGCCGCGTGCCGGAGCAGCGAGGCGCCGTCGACCGGCTCGCGCAGTCGCACGATCGCGTGCAGTCCCGCCGCGACGCCGGCCACGCGCGCGCCCGGCAGATGCGCCTCGACGGCGGCCACGAGCGCGTCGCGCCGCGCGCGGTAGCGTCGCCGCGCCTGGCGCAGGTGCCGGTCGTAGGCGCCGGATTCGAGCAGCCGCGCCAGCGCGAGCTGGTCGATCGTCGGCGAGCCATGGTCGGCGAGCAGCTTCGCCTCGGCGACAGGGCCGACCAGCCGTGGCGGCAGCACGAGCCAGCCGAGCCGCAATGCCGGGCTGAGCGTCTTGCTGGCTGTGCCGAGATACACGACGCGATCCGGCGCCAGGCCCTGCAGGGCGGCGAGCGGCGCGCGGTCGTAGCGGTACTCGGAGTCGTAGTCGTCCTCGATCACGACCGCGCCCGTCTCGCCCGCCCACGCGAGCAGCGCAGCACGCCGCGCGGAGGACATCGCGACGCCCAGCGGAGACTGATGGGCCGGCGTGACCAGCACAGCGCCCACCTGTGCCGCGGCGCTGCCGCCGGCCGCGGGCAGCGCGCCAACGCGAGCGCCCTGCTCGTCGACGGGGAGCGCCCGCAGTCGAGCGCCATGTGCGGCGAGGATCGCCCGGTGCATGGGCAGGCCGGGATCCTCGACCGCGATCTCCGCGCGCTGCAGCACCGTCGCGAGCAGCGCGAACGCCTGCGCTGCTCCCGCGCAGATCACGATCGACTCGTGGTCGCCGGCAACGCCGCGAACTCGAGCGAGATGGCCCGCCAGCGCCCGCCGCAGCGGCTCCGCACCGCGCGGGTCGGGATAGCCGAGCGCCCGGTCCGGCGCCTCGCGAAGCGTTTCGCGCAGCGCGCGCAGCCACAGCTGTCGCGGGAACGACGCGAGGTCGGGATAGCCCGGGAAGAAGTCGAAGACGGGCGGGCGCGGCTGCGGCTCGGCCGTTGCCGGCTCGGCGGCGACGGCGCCTGCCGCGACGAACGTGCCGGCGCCGGGTCGCGCGACGAGGTAGCCCTCCGCGAGCAGCTGCGAGTACGCGTCGACCACCAGCCGCCGGGAGATGCCGAGGTCGGCTGCAAGCGAGCGGCTGGCGGGCAGGCGGCTGTGAGCCGCGAGGCGGCCATTGCGCACCGCCTCGCGCAGCCCGTCCTCGAGCTGCGCGCGCAACGGCCGGCGCGCCGCTCGGTCGAGCTCGACGAGCAGCTCGGGCCCGGCAGTATTGGTACCCGTTACCAAGCCTGAAGTGGTCCTTTACGGTGCACCACTGGGACCATATCGTGCAAGCGAGATGGCCGCCACCCGCGACGCCGCCCCCGTTCCCCTCCGAGCCGACCCCGGGTTCGCCGGCCAGGCGCTGCTGGGCGGCCTCGTCGTGTTCGCCGCCTACCACCTCGCGCTGGCGGTCTTCATGGCGGTCGCACCCCACGCGTTCTTCACGGCGGTCGGGCCGTTCGGACGCTACAACGCCCACTACATCCGCGATCTCGCCAGCTTCGAGGCCGCGCTTGGCTTCGGCCTGCTGGTCGCGATCCGCCGCCCCGGCTGGCGCGTGCCCGTGCTGGCGATCGTCACAGCGCAGTTCGCGCTGCACACGATCAACCATCTGCTCGACGTCGAGAAGGCCCACCCGCGCTGGACGGGCTGGTTCGACTTCTTCTCGCTGCTCATCAGCTCCGCGCTGCTGGCATGGCTGTGGCGCAGCGCCGCCCGCCGCTCATCCGAAAGGAGTGCAACATGACCCGCATCGATCCCCTCGACCCGCACGCCGCCGGACCGCTCGTCAAATTGCTGCTGCGGCTCAGCCGTCGCAAGGTCGCCAGCCTCGCCGGCAGCGAACCGGACGGGATGCTCGGCCCGATCGAGGCGTACGCGCGCCTGCCGAGGCTGCTGATCGGCTACGGCGCGTTCGAGGAAGCCACCGCTCGGCTGCACGGGGTGCCAGAGCGGTTGAAGATGCTCGCGGAGATGAAGGCGGCGACGATCAGCACCTGCTCCTACTGCATCGACATCGGCTCGCAGATCGCCCGGCGCACCGGGCTCACCGACGAGGAGCTGCTGGCCCTTCCCCGCCACCGCGACAGCACGCTGTTCGACGAGCTCGACAAACTCGTGCTCGACTACGCGGCGGGAATGAGCCGCACACCCGTGGACGTGCCCGACGAGCTCGTGCGGGCCCTGCGGCGCAGCCTCGATGACACCCAGCTGGTGGAGCTGACGAACGTGATCGCCCTGGAGAACATGCGCGGGCGCTTCAACCTCGCCCTGGGCTACGAGTCGGTCGGGTTCAGCGAGGGGATGGTGTGCGCCACCCCCGAGAGCTCCGTGGACCGCGAGGCTCCGCCGACGGGAGGCGCGATCACGGAAGGCGTGGGCGCGCCAAGCGCGGCATGAGGATCTTCCTTGCCGGCGCCACCGGCGTGATCGGCAGCCGCCTGCTGCCGCTGCTGCTCGGCGCCGGCCACGAGGTGACGGGCAGCACACGTTCCTCCGAGCGCGCCGAGCAGCTGCGCGCGGCCGGAGCCGACGCTGTGGTGCTGGACGCTCTCGACGCACCGGCCGTGACCGCAGCGCTCGTGCGTGCCGAGCCGGAGGTCGTGATCCACCAGCTGACCGCGCTGCCCGCGCGGATCGACCCGAGGAAGATGGAGCGCGACTTCGAGCTCAACGACCGCCTGCGCAGCGAGGGCACGCGCATCCTCGCGGCCGCCGCGCGCGAGGCCGGAGCGCGGCGCCTGATCGCGCAGAGCATCGCCTTCATGTATGAGCCGGGACCGCCCGGCACCACGCACGGCGAGGACGAGCCGCTGCTGCGCGACCCGCCACGCTCATTCGCGCGCAGCGCCGATGCGGTCAAGTCGCTCGAGCGCACCGTGCTGGACGGCGGCGGCACGGTCCTGCGCTACGGCTACTTCTACGGCGCCACCAGCGCGATCTCCGAACAGGGGTCGATGGCGGACGAGCTGCGCCGCCGGCGCATGCCCGTGGTGGGGTCGGGGGCGGGCGTGTGGTCGTTCATCCATGTCGAGGACGCCGCTGCGGCCACGCTCGCGGCCCTGTCGGCGCCGGCCGGCGTCAACAACGTCGTCGACGACGAGCCCGCGCCGGTCGCCGAGTGGCTGCCGGCGCTCGCCGACGCGGTGGGCGCGCCGCGGCCGATGCGCGTGCCGGCGTTTCTCGCACGGCTGGCCGCGGGCGAGTACGGCGTGCACGTGATGACGCGCGCCCAGGGCGCCTCCAACGCGCGCGCCAAGCGCGAGCTCGGGTGGCGCCCGGCGCACGCGAGCTGGCGCGAGGGCTTCCGCAGCGCGCTCGGCTGAGCTTCAGCCCGCAGCCATGAATTGCTCCGCGCGCCTGGACATCTCCTCCGGCGAGATGTCCTCCACGTGCGTCGCAAGGCTCCAGCGGTGGCCGAACGGGTCCTCGATCTGTCCCACGCGGTCGCCGTAGAAGCGATCTTCGACCGCCTGCAGCGTCTTCGCCCCCGCCTGCAGCGCCCGCTCGAAGGTGTCGTCGACGTCGTCGACGTACGCATGGATCGTCACGGGGCTGCCGCCCACGCTGCGCGGGCCGCGTGCACCCATCTCCGGGTTTTCGTCGGCGAGCATGATCACCGAGTCGCCCAGCTGGAGCTCCGCGTGCCCCAGCTTCCCGTCCGGTCCGGGCATGCGCATGCGCTCGCTCGCGCCCAGGATCTGGGTGTAGAAGTCGATCGCCGCCGCGCCGCCGTCGACGATCAGGTACGGCATCACGCGCGGGTAGCCCTCGGGTACTGGGGCAGTCATCGTCTGGACCTCCTGTTCGACGTTCACGGCGCGCCAGCGCGCCGGCTCATGCCCAAGCTAGCGCGCCGGGCGCCTACTTGCGCACGACCAGCGCGGCGCCCACGGCGAGCAGCACGAGACCGACGATCCGCTCGGCGCTGATCGGGATCTTCGCCAGGCCGAGCAGGCCGAAGCGGTCGATCACCACCGAGATCGCAAGCTGCCCGGCGATCACGACCGCCGTCAGGCCGCCGGCGCCGAGCGTGCGCACCGCGACGAGCGCGACGCTGACGTAGACCGCGCCCAGCAGCCCGCCGACGAGCGCCCAGGCCGGTGCGCGGCCGACGTGGCCGAGGTTGCCCCAGCCGCCGCGCGCGAAGGCGGCGATCACCAGCAGCACAGCCGTGCCGACGAGGAACGAGAAGGTCGCGGCCTGGACGGTGCCGATCGACTTGCCCAGGCGCGAGTTGATCGGCGCCTGCAACCCGACCAGGCCGCCCGCGAGCACGCCGAGCACGATCGCCACGCCCTTGCTCACTTCGCCTCCAGCCAGTTCGCGCCGGCGCCGACGTCGACCGCCATGCGCGGCTCGCGCGGCTCCCAGACGCCGACCATCTCGCGCTCGATCAGCGCGCGCGCCGCGTCGGCCTGCTCGGGCGGACCTTCGAACAGCAGCTCGTCGTGGATCGTCAGCAGCAGCCGCCACGAGAGACCCGACTCGGCGAGCGCATCGTGGCAACGGACCATCGCGAGCTTGATTATGTCCGCCGCGGTGCCCTGCACGACGGTGTTGACCGCGAGGCGCTCGCCGAGCGTGCGCACCTGGTAGTTGCGCGCCTTCAGCTCGGGGATCTGGCGGCGGCGTCCCCACACGGTCTTCACGTATCCCTGCTCGCGCGCAAGCTCGATCGTGGCGGCGATGAACTCCGCCACGCGCGGGAAGCGCTCGAGGTACGCGTCGATGAACTCCTTCGCCTCCTCGCGGGGGATGTTCAGGCGGTCGGCGAGACCGAAGTCCGACAGGCCGTACACGATGCCGTAGTTGATCATCTTCGCCTTCGAGCGCATGCCCGGGTCGATCTCGTGCGGCTCGACGCTGAACACCCGCGAGGCGGTGGCGCTGTGCACGTCCTCGCCGCGCTCGAAGATCTCCATCAGCGCAGGCTCGCCCGCCGCCAGCGCCAGCACGCGCAGCTCGATCTGGGAGTAGTCAGCGGAGATCAGCAGCGCGCCCGGCTCGGCCTCGAAGCAGCCCCGTATCTCTCTCCCCAGCGGCGTGCGGATCGGCACGTTCTGCATGTTCGGGTTGGTGCTCGCCAGCCGTCCCGTCTGCGCGCCGGCCTGCAGGAACGTGGTGTGGATGCGCGAGCGCTCGTCGACCATCGCCGGCAGCACGTCGAGGTAGGTCTTGGCGAGCGTCGAGAGCTCGCGCCAGCGCTCTATCTTGGGCACGATCTCGTGCTCGTCGCGGATCGCCTGCAGCACGCGCGCGTCGGTGGAGTAGCCGGTCTTGCCGCGGCGCTTGCGCGAAAGGCCGAGCTTCTCGAACAGGATCTGGCCGAGCTGCTGCGGAGAGGCGATCGTGAACTCCTCTTCGGCGAGCCCGAAGATGCCCCCTTCGAGCGCCGCGAGCTCCTCGCGCACGCGCGCGGTGATCGTTTCGAGCCGCTCGACGTTCAGCCGCACGCCTGCGAGCTCGAGGTCGCGCAGCACGCGCACCAGCGGCAGCTCGATCCCCTCCATCACCCCCTGCAGGTCGCGCTCGGCGATCTGCTCGCGCTGCCAGTCCGCGAGCGCGCCGATCAGCACCGCCTGTGCTGCCAGCGGGTCCTCGAGGTCGCTGCCCAGCCCGCGCTCTTCGCAGAGCTCGAGCAGAGGGAAGCCGCGACGCGCCGGCTCCAGCAGGTAGGCGCCCAGCATCGTGTCGTGCACGAGACGGCGCGGGACCGTGCCGAGCTCCTTCGCGTCGTGCGCCACGACCGGCCGCACGCCGAGCGCTGCCACGACCTGCTCCGGGCCCTCGCAGTCGCCGTAGAGCACCTCCGCGCCGGCGGCGACCGCGAAGCGCCACGGCGATCCCTCCGCGAACAGCTCGCCCTCGGGCGCCTCGACGGCGGCCACGACCACGTTCAGCTCCGCGTCCGCGGCGCCGAGCCTCGCGATGTCAGCCGGTTTCCCGGTGCGGGCGGTGGCGGTCAGCGTCACCTCTGTCGCAGACGCCGGCGCCGCCACGTCGGGGTCGCCCAGCGCTTCCTCCAGGCGCCGCAGGGGATCGCGCAGCTCGTACCCCCTGAACACCTCTCGCACGCGCGCGCGATCCGGCTCGCGCGCGAGCTCCGCCGCCATGTCGAGCTCGACCGGGACGTCGCGCTGCACGGTCGCGAGCTGCTTTGAGACGCGCGCATCGTCGGCATGCGCGATCAGGTTCTCTTTGCGCTTCGCGCCTTTGATCACCTCGACGTTCGCGAGCACGTCCTCGAGCGAGCCGAAGCTCTGCAGCAGCTCGCTGGCGGTCTTGTCGCCGATCCCGGGCACGCCGGGGATGTTGTCGGAGGTGTCGCCCTTCAGCCCGTAGAAGTCGGGGATCAGCTCGGGCGGGATCCCGTAGCGGTCGAC